>NZ_CP145893.1:0-374980 GCF_036894225.1 Paenibacillus amylolyticus
ACTTTTAAGTAATATAAAACGTAATATATGATTTAACTTTAAAGAGTCTCTAATCTATCTTACATAATGACTTTTCATAGTGATTGTTTAATACTTAACTTAATATATTATGTAATATTAACAGTAAGTGGCCAAATTATACCTACACACCACAAAAAAAGAAATATGTACTTACTACTAGGCATTTTGAATTCACCTGTACTGCATAACGGTAAACTTAACATACATAGAGTATGGTGACTAAAACTCCATTGGCTTCATTCACATAAACGAAGAGGTTGACGGTATAATCATTCCAAGTAACATAAAATCGAATACGTTTGTAACAAGCAAGTGATTAGTTGATTCATACAATTATGCAGTTTTTACCCGCAGAGAGTTAATTGAGCAAACATATATGTCTATACAGTATATATTCATGTTTAAAAACCTGAATATATAACTGAATATATTCATATTAATTGAAGATCAAATATATATTCTTTTTTTACGTATGGAAATCAGGACTTATTTGGTTTTAGGCATTCAGTACTTAATGATTTGTTGTAAAAGTATTAGTAAACTCAATATTCACATGAATATATTCATGTTCAGTAATTTGATTATGCAGTATATACGAGCCAGCATAAATCTTATGGATGACTTATAATCATCTATTGAATTGTAGTTCTATGATTTCCAATGTAGCAAAACTGAATATTTAACTGTTACGTAATATACAACGTAATAAATGATGTAACTTTACTGCGAAACTAATCTACCTAATACAACCACTCTTTATAGAGAATGTTTAACACTAAACTGAAACGTCTGTAATAAGCAAGAGATTAGCTGCTTCATACAATTATGTTTTTAGTACCCGCAGAAAGTTCTCATGTTAACGGCTTTTCGAATACCGTGAATATTCAGATTTAAATAACTGAATATATTACTGAACATATTCAAGCTTAGTAATTTGAATAATCATATACACTGGCCAGTACAAATATTTATGGATGTCGTATAGTTCTACATTTCCAATGTAGCGTCAGCTGAACAAGTATCTATTCCATCATATACAATGTAATAGATACTGTAACTTCAAAGAGTCACTAATCTAACTGATACAATGTCTCTTTTTAGTTACTGTTTAATATGTAACTGAATATATTATGTAATATTAATAGTAAGTATTTAACACAAAATAGAAGTATTCACTTCTATGGCCATTAGAATTCTCATGTGAAGCGTAACGAAGCACTTAACATACATAAAGTGTGGTAACTAAAACCTTTCTGTTTAAGCATAAACTCAGGGATGACGAGATAATCATCAGTTCCAAGTAACAGTAAACTGAATACGTTTGTGATAAGCAAAAGAGTAGCTGCTTCATACAATTATGCTGTTCCCACCCACAGAGAGTTATTCCTGTTAACGTTTATCTCTATTACGATGTATATTCACGTTTAGAATCCTGAATATATAACTGAATATATTCATATTAATTGAATCTCAAATACACATCTTCTTTAACGTATAGAAATCAAGACATAATTACTTTCAGTACTTAATGATTTGTTTTAAAAGTATTCAGTAAACTCAATATTCACATGAATATATTCAAGTTCAGTAATCAGATTATGCAGTAAATACGAGTCAACATAAATCTTAAGGATGACTTTTAATAATTCATTGCATTTTAGTGATAGATTTCCAATGCAGCAAAACTGATTATTTAACTATTACGTAATATACAACGTAATAAATGATGTAACTTTAATGAGCTACTTCTCAAACTGATACTACGACTCTTCATAGTAATACTAAACTGAATATATTATGTAACACTAATAATAAATATTCAAATAAGACCTACATGCCACGAAATAGAACTATGCACTTCTATAGCCATTAGAATTCTCATGTACAGCGTAACGGAAACACTTAACATATATAAAGTGTGGTATCTAAAATCTTACTGTTTAAGCATAAACTCAGGAATGGAATGCCGAGATAATCATCAGTTCCAAATAAAAGTAAACTGATTACGTTTGTGATAAGCAAAAGAGTAACTGCTACATACAATTATGCTGTTGCCACCCACAGAGAGTTATCGTGTTAACGTTTATCTCTATTACGATGTATATTCACGTTTAGAAGCCTGAATATATAACTGAATATATTCAGATTAATTGAATATCAAATACATAACTTCTTTAACGTATAGAAATCAAGTCATAATTACTTTTAGTACTTAATGATTTGTTGTAAAAGTATTCAGTAAACTCAATATTCTCATGAATATATTCAAGTTCAGTAATCTGATTATGCAGTATATACGAGCTAGCATAAATACACTGATGGATGACTTATAATCATTCATTGCATTGAAATACTAGATTTCGAATGTAGCAAAACTGAATACTTAAATATTACGTAATATACAACGTAATAAATGATGTAACTTTAATGAGCTACTAATCAAACTGATACAACGACTCTACATAGTGACTATTTAGTACTAAACTGAATATATTATGTAATACTAATAGTAGGTATCAAATAAGATCTACAAGCCACGAAATAGAAGTATGCACTTCTACGGCCATTCAGGAAATACGAGATAATCACCAGTTCCAAGTGAAAGTAAACTGATTACGTTCGTGAAGCAGAGAGTTAATCGTGTTAGCATATTTTTATTACGATGTATTTTTACGTTTATAGAACTGAATATATAACTGAATATATTCAAATTAATTAAACAACAAATACATATCTTTATTACCGCATAGAAATCTAGACATAATTGCTTTTAGTACTTAATGATTTGTTGTAAAAGTATTCAGTAAACTCAATATTCTTATAAATATATTCAAGTTCAGTAATTTGATTATGCAGTATATACGAGCCAGCACGTATAGATGACTTATAGTCATTCATTGTATTGTAGTGTTAGATTTCTAGTGTGAGAAACTGAATACTTATGTATTACGTAATAGACAACGTAACAGTTTGTGTAATTTCAATGAGAATGAAACCTTATAGATTAAATGATTCTTCATTATTGATTGTTCAATACGTTACTGAATATATTATGTTGTTAAACTATCATTTTGTATTCTCCTGAGATGACTTCATGCCATCCATTGGATATGTATTCTCTCGGTAGTCTATTAAATACGCCTGTTGTAAACTGAACACGCATAAAGTGTGGTATAAAACTGCTCAGCTTAGTTCACCATTAACTGAGGGGCTGACTGTATAATCAATAGTTCGAAGTAATATTAAACTGAATACGTTTATATCAAGTAAGAATGTAACTTGTTCACACAGTTAAGTTGTTGAGACCAACAGAATAGTTAAACGAGTTAACACTACTTCTAGGATATGTATGTATTGACGGGTGAAAATCAGACACATGTTACATTAATACAGCGTATTACTTAATTCACTAAATATTATGTCTGAGTTTCAGAGATGTTCAGTAAACTAAATACTTTATTGAACTATATTATGTTCAGTTCATATGAGGTTTATACTTCGAACTAAAAGCTCCCTACTAATAGTATTAGCACATTAAGGATTTGCTATACACGATCTTTTGTATTTCATAAAATTATTCAGTTGTTTCAGTAGTATTAAAGTATTAGAACTCAAATTTTCGAGAAATATGAACATTTACCCGTTACAATTGAGTTGAAGATTAAGAGTAGGAATTAAACAAATAACCGAATCGATAATGTAATTCGGGTGCACTTAAATCTACTACCTACGAGTTTGGGCAATCTCAAGGTGAGATTATGAATCCTATACAATAACTACGAAAAACTCAGTAGTATCAAGGGTTTAGCTTGTCCATTTTTTGAAAAGGGGAAGAATAAACTATAAGAATGGTATAGATTTAAACATGAATGAATGTTATAAAATACGATAACGTATCAATTCTTCACTTAATAATTATCAGTTAATAATAAACTCTTTATTCCGAGTTTCGATCGTTAGTAAATCCAGTGCTATCAAGGATTTGAGAGCTACTTCAGATCAAGAAGGGAAAGAATAAAACAGAAAAATCGGTAAATAATTATATGATAGGATCTCCAGATATACGATAACGTATCATTTCGTTATGTATGACAGTTCATTATCTGTTTATTCTATGTATCACGTAAGTAGCATATTCAGAGTATAAATGATCAATGAAATGAAATATCTGTTACCACCTTAAATATACATAGCTATTCATCATAAAAGTATCGATACATTGAAGAAAATGCTTTTAGTCTTCAGGGAAATTTAAACAGTTTGAACTCCGATTACTTATACAACGGTCAAAAATGGAGAAGGCGTTGGGAAGCGGTACCGATCGAATGAATTTCTCGTAGCCATCAGTTAAGAGTTTAGGCTCGTACTAACATCCTCAATCTTCATGAAATGAATTTATGCACACCTCTATATGAATGTCTAAAGTATTTCTGTATCTATTCCCACAGAATGAACAAATTTCGCTTGTTGGACCCATTGCCCCAATTAAACAAGTTGTTTCCCATACCATTTTATTTTCTCAACAGTCATCACGAGTAGACCTCTCTTATGTATGATTTTTAACCAGCATTATGATATTTAGTGTCTCTATCTATTCTTATACGTTTTTATTGCTCTGTCTTGAAGGTGGTGCAATTTCGTCGGCAGAATGCCGTGTGATGTTTTTTGCTGATTGGTTGAAGTATTATTGATAATTTTCCGTACTTTCCTATTTGAGTTCAGTAAGTTTGCATTGTGTAACAAATTTCTCCTTACTAAATTCCTTACTTTTCTCTTGTACATGAACAACAGTCAAAATCAATAAGAGCTGGACATTTCTTAGTTGTGCGATTAATAGAAGTATTAAGTTTAAATAATATGTTAATATTACTGAACAATAATACTTACTATTTTAAGCTGTAGACGATATTCTATAGAGCAAAGTGATTTAAGTATTAAGTTTTATGTTCAGTAATATATTATTATTCATTAACCATAAGATGAATTTATTCTTGCTCCGGGAAAATAATAATGCATTTAAATGTTTAGCATTCGCTTCCTTATCTCATAAAGATAATTTAATGAACCCGATTAATATACGGGAATTTGAACTCGATAAAATAGTACATAATTGAACAATTAAATATTACATAATATATTCAGTAATATAAGTATTCTATTTAACCTTTCATAAGCAGAATAAGCAGAACCCATTTTTGGGGGAAGGGTGTTGGGAGTAAGATTCTGTTCATCTCTTCACTTAGAAATGAATAGTTATATCTATTAATTATTTGACCTTCCTGATTCAAGACCTTTTCCAACATCCAGTGTTGAGAAACACATTAAATAATGTTATCTTTATGAGAATCAAATAATCCATATGCGAAGTACGCATCTACCCAATCTTGGGCAAGGTGCGTTTTTTTGTGTTTAACCATTCACTAGTTTCTAACTCAGTTTAGGGCTTAAGGAGTTGAATTCATGGACCCGATATTACGAGGCCCACAAGAGGTTCGAGATCAAGCAGAGCAAGACATCGAATCCATCTCTAGTCAGTCAATAATAGCAATACAAGATACGATGTATTATTTACGTGCAGAAAAGCTTATCCCAGGTATTCATATATCCATTAGGATTAAAATAGACTCTTATGATTTAGGATTTTGGAACCGAATGATTTTAGATCGAGTGAATTGTGCTAAAGAATGGTTGAGGTCTACTGATAATTACGATAGCCAAGAGTCTGATTTAAGCATATTCTCAACTATTTATAAGGAATTAACAATTCACAAAACTAATAGTACCTCTAATGATCTGTATCTTAGTATGTCACTCTATATAATCCATTCAGTTATCGCTGCGTTAGAAATAGAATCTCATGTGATGATGTACGATGGAAACAAAAAGGGGCATCAAACTGCTCAGAAATATTCTCAATTAATTGCTGAAGCTGTAGAACCTTATCAGTTGGTAATGAATAAAATTGATCAGGTTTTGTATGGGAAAATTCAAGAGAGGTAATAACATCTGAAGGAAAAAACGGAGGAAATAAATGAATCTTACTAATGTATGGGGGAGAGAAGAAAATACTCTTCACATGCCATGGAGATCATAGAAGAAATCCATGTTCTAATGGGTTAGAAATGTTAAGTACAAGAGGTATTGGCGAAGAAGGAAATATAGGGAGTTGAGGCCTGGTTCTGCTTGACTTGAGAGTCTACTTCATTTCTTAAGAATATCTATTTTGTACAATTGAGAAACACCATTCAGGTCTCTCAATTGTACTGAGTTATGTGACGGCTATTTCTATAGTTATATATGGACATGCAGAATCACAGATGTAAGTCACTTTAGCAGAGTTTCAAGTAATGTCAGATAATCGGTTTATTTAGCTGGATATTAACGTTCTTAATTTGGAAAGGGATTTATAACAATTCAGTTATTGACTGAGGTAGTTTATAGCCTCCTGTAAGTTTCTTACCCCTACCAGTTTAATATTTTCTAAATTGTAGCTAGTTTTTGCTTTGGCAACCTCTTGTTCTTGATATTTAGGATAGATAAAAATATCTACTTTTTCATTCTTTGCAGTCAGCAATTTGAGATCCAGGTTACTTATTGACTGAATATCACCACCCCTAGTTATGCCTCCTGTGCCAGCAATCTTTCTTCCTCTAGCCAAATCGACATTCGGATCGAGTTGCTGTATTAAACCCAATGCCAACATGAAACCCCCTGACTCGCCTGAATAGTTGTTGTCCAAATGGATAACGTCATCAACAGATAACCCTTTAAAGACAAATTTGTTTTTTAAATAAACTCCTAACGTTGCTTTTCCTTGGCGATCCAGTTCCTTTATAGTCACTGGAATCTCTACGTTGCTAGTATCACGATGAACGATTACGTTTACGGTATCTCCGATTTTAAAACTCTCCAGATAAAAATTAATATCTTCTGGCGAGTCAACTTCTATATCATCTATGAACAGAACTTCATCTCCAATCTTAAGATCTTGACCTGTTTTAAACTTCTCTGGATGAAAAACGACAACTGGCTTAGATATCTCTTCTGGTAAATCAATCTTTTCATGTACCATTGCAGCCTTTACGATAGTATGTTTCATATAGGGTAAAAGTTCTTTATCTAAAATAGATAAATCTCTCTCGGTAAAGTCACTATTGCTTTCAGAAGCTGAGGAATAGGACCTTGTAACAGAAGTTCTTGTATAACCCTCAGACCCGAGGAATATTTTCTCCCATACAGAATTAATTTGTGTTTTTTTTACGTAAGTCATGTAAAGATTAGTGGGATGTGCTCTAGCGCTTTCGCGAATTGCTTTTGCATCGATAATAGGGTCAACTGAAAGAATACTCCCAGGTGCTGTCCAAACCTCTGGCACCTTTAAAGGCTTAAGCAGCAACAAACCCAAAAATATGATAACAACAATCAAGGGAGCTATATAAAGAATAATCACCTTGTAATCTTTTATGTCCAAGAGAATCACCTCAGTATTGTAAACTAGCAATGGAACTAATATAACAAAATAACTATTTGATATAGAAGGAATGAGAAGAACCCGATTCTTCATGTCATTAATGATTAACTACATAATACTATAGATGATTTACGATATGCTTTATTAGATGAGTTTTTAACACGGTTAAGGAACAGTAAAAGAAGCAAATCATTTAACGGCTTCATTTCTTGTTGGTGCGTTTTCGAATATAATATATGCAATAGTGAACCGTAGAGATGGGGGAGATATATGCATATAATGGATGATTATGAACAACGCTTAAAAGATCTTCGAGCTACACTTGGAACCCTTATAGATAATTATGATATACTCCCGGATGCCTCCTATCAGATATTTAGTATCGAAGGAGAGATTAGAAGCTTTGAGCAGAGAAAAGAAAGACTAAACCTCAGATTTTCTCGGATAGACTGCCATTTATGCAAGCAACCTATTTGGAACGAAGATGAACCAGCTAAACTTGGGGACAAAGGAAGCCTCCTAATATGTCCAAGGTGTTTATGTACGATTAAGCAGGTGAAAGGTACTACTGAAATGGAACGAGATCTTGACATCAACAGCCCAGGGACTGTAAAACAAGATTGTGAAGGTCCCCTTAAAATGCTGCAATCGCAGTTTCTAATCCGAAAATCTGAAAAATTCTGGCTTATACACGAGGTAGTAGGTGAGATCTACTATCGAGCTGGCCGGCGTAAAACAAACCTACTACATTCTTGGATTGATGAATTGATTAATCGCTTAGATCAACTCCAAGAACAAAAAAAATTTATGGAAGGGATGCGAACCTTAATCCCAGATTTGCATACTCAAATCTTTAGCTTACAAGCACAAATTCAAGATTTACAAAGTAAAGTAGATCGAATCAAAGGTGGAAGATTACCCTTTCGTTGCTCTCAATGTAATGTCTGGTTGAAAGAGAATGGTATTCCAACGTTTTTTGGAAACTACACAATTTGTAATCAGTGCAAAAAGATAATATCAGAAGTAATGACTACATCTGAAGCAGAGAAGAAACATGGTCTACCTAAGGGAACCATACGCCGGGATAACTCAAGAGGATCCCTAGAGAGATATAAGAAATTAGGATTACTAAGACAATCAGGAAGCTTATGGTTGCTTCACGACATAGTTATTTTGGACAAATATAAAAGAATCGAAACAAAAGAGGAAGTGTTACCAGTTCACTCTTCTACAACAATGAGTGAAGAAGGAATACCTTCAGATCTTCTTAGAAGATCTGCTTCGATTTACAAACAACTTATGGAACGAAAACAATTGGAGAAATGAGATATACTGAATAATGAAGTTTAATTGAATACAACTCAAAGTTGATCGAGAATTAAAACGTTGTTCTATATTTTGTGAAGGTTCAGTTGATAGACTGTATGAAGGATGATACAGTAAAAGATAACATAATAAAATATATGCGAAGCACGCATCTGCCCATATTGGGTAGGTGCGTTTTCTTATTTCTAAAGAAAGGTAGAATCATATGAGTTATCTGTTAATGAATTTGCTTTATATCTCTTATCGGTTGATTAAGGTTTTATCGAGAGTTACCTTGTACGTACTTGGGTATGGATTCGTCTTCGCAGTGGTATTATTTTTAGTCATAAGTATTGCCAATGCAATGTAAGGCCCGATTGTTACAGAAATAGAACAATAGGAGATCCGATGAGTATCCTTGAAAAAGAATAATCGTATAATAACTCGTGGAGCCATTCATGTGTATGATGTCATAACTGCTGCTAAGTATTTTAAATGATGTAGAGTTTCAGTAGTTTCAACTATAATCACGGATATTAGTACCCAAGCATTACAAAAATATTATTGATTTTCTAAGAAAAAATGGACTCAGGTAGCTCTACAAAGCAATCTCATTTCAGAGATTTGTTAATAATCGTGTATCAGGCTGGTTGAATAAGCACTGAGATGAAGTGTTAATACAATTTCAGTTCATAAAAAACAACATGGGTTTAAGACAATATATTTACAGCAGTATGACCATGGCTTATAATACAAATAACTTAATAGTAGAAACGGGGAAGCACCTCGATATTGGTTAACCACCAATATTGAGGTGCTTTTTTTGTTTTTACAGTTAGAAGGGTAGGGAGATCTATTGAAGAAGAGAAGGAAAGTTAGGGAGGCAGCACAAAAAGCTACTAAAGTGGTATTAGCTTTAGCTTTACTTGCACCCCCATTAGTGGCAACCGGCGTATTTACACCCGCTGCATATGCAGCAGTAGATACTATTTCTGTTGTTTCCAACACGACATCATTAAAAGCTGTTCAATCTTCCGTAGTAAAAGTGGAAATGAACGATCAGGGTAATTACCGAATTATTTTATTACCAAACACCAACGTATTTTATGGCAGCAATGCCGGTAACGTTTCAACGTTCCTGGACTATAACGGGGAAAGAATCAATTTTAACTCGCTACCTTTAAATTACTTTAGAATTAATGACAATATTATTGAAATGTCACGTCAAAAAGATAATGTTGAATTTATCCTACGTGTGTCGATTGTTAATGCAACATCACAAGGTGGATACATGAAGGTTGAGTTAGAGGCAGTCAATCGAGGTAGTGGTAATCAAAATCTAGGTGGAACCTTTTATTGGGATACTATGGTGAACGGTAATGACGCTTCACCGTTTGAAGTGATTCAAAATGGATGGAGAAATTACAGTGGTGGGGTGCAGATCACTGCTTTTTACGCAAACACATACAACGTAGTAAACGCAGATCGAGTTTTTATGGGAGCTTATCAGAGTCCAGCAAACGCCAGCTTGACAGGCGGCAGTCCTCCTTCCTCTTATTACGTGGGTCAACAGATTACTGCAGGGGATACAGCTGCACAGTTTTGGTGGGATAAGCAGACCGTTTCAAGCGGCGGATCGAGGAAAGTCTCAACCATTGTGGGAATTGGCCCACAGAATACACCGCCCTCATTTGCTTTAAGTTCTCCAGCTGCTAACCAATCTTACTACAAAGGCCAAACACTTCAGATTGCCGGTACTACCAAAGATACGGATATTGGTGACCTACTGACTGTGAAGTGGTCTATAGATGGGGGGGCCGAAAATGTTCTTTCTACATTGACGGCCAATGGATCTAATCAACAATTTAGCAGTAATTATACACTGCCTTCAACCCTATCGGATGGCGCTCACTCCTTACAGGTGTGGGTTATGGATGATAAAGGTGGCGTTTCTACAGCAAACACAGTCAATTTTACTATAAGAAGTTTTGTTGTTCCGGGTCAGCCCGTAATCAGTTCAACTTCTACCAATGGTCTTACGGTCACCTGGGACAAAAAAGAGAACGAGTCAGCTGTGACCTATGAGTTACTCAATGTCACGACGAACCAAACGATTAATGCAGGTTCTGCTAATACAGCAACGGTTACTGGATTATCACCTAATACCAATTATGTCTTTAAAGTTAGAGCTAAAAATTCTAGTGGTTCTTACACGGATTATTCTACTCAAACTAGTAGTTATACCTATGCTAATACTCCAACTTCAGCAACTGTCACGCAGACAGGAAACTCACCAACCGTAAAATGGTCAGCGAATGGAAACCCAACTGGGACTACATACAAATATGAATTACGTGATGCAGATAGCAAAATTGTAAAATCTGGGACAACGACAGCGACAACGCTGAATATTCCATTGGACGGAGTTGCAGATGGGAAATATAACGTGTTTGTCAGTGCGGTAAATGGAGGGGGAATTGCAACAGCATATACTGCGGCGGGCCAAATCATTAAGGATACCACGGCACCGACTGCACCTGAAGTATCGGTTGCTCCTTCAAGTTGGACTAATACATCTGCAATAGTGACCGTAAAAAACGGAACAGATGACTTAAGTGGTGTACAGAAAAGTCAATACAAAGTCGGATCAACCGGTGAATGGGTGGATTATAAAGAGCCATTTGAAGTTTCTAAAGAAGGTCTTCAGGATATCTATGCTAGAACAATAGACAACTTTGGAAATACAAGCATTGTTTCCTCTTCAACAGCTCGTATAGACAAAACTGCTCCGGAAGCACCTATTTTCTCATTGGATCCTTCTAGCTGGACCAATAAAGATGTAAATGTGACGTTATCTCCTGGTACGGATAATCTCAGTGGTGTTCAAAAAATCCAGTATAAAATCGGTCCCGGGGGTGAATGGAAAGACTATACAAAAGGCTTTTCCATTACTACGGAAGGACGAAGTGAAATTTACGGACGTTCCATCGATAATGCTTCAAATATAAGTGTTGAAGCAGTAGTTGAAGCTAAAATCGATAAAACTGGTCCAACAGCACCGAAGTTAACATTGAGTGATTTGGAGTGGACCAACAAAAACGTGACATTCACTATTACCGATGGGGTAGATGAGGGTAGCGGAGTTGCTAAGACGCAATATCGGTTTGGAGCTACAGGAGCCTGGGTTGATTATGTAGCCGAAGAAACCATTTCAGCAGAAGGTGAAACTGAAATATTTGCAAGAACGGTGGACAACGTAGGTAATGTTGGAGCATTGTCATCAGCTCTGGCAAAGATTGATAAGACGGCTCCGTCAACTCCTCAAGTCTTGTTGAGTGAATCATCCTGGACACAGGATTCGGTTACGTTCTCTATTAATGGAAGTACAGATCATAATCCAATCCATTACGAATATAAAATCAATGATACCGAGTTCGTGAAAGGAAGTACTGGAACAATTCATGATAACGGTATTACTACTTTAACGGTAAGAGCACGTGATGCAGTCGGCAATGTAGGAGAAGAAGTTGTCAAAAAAGTATTTATTGATAACCTTGACCCGTCAATTTCAATTACTCCGAATACTACAGATTGGACGGATAAAAACATTGACGTTTCTATTACTTACTCTGATGTACACTCAGGAGTGGATCCAAATCAACGATATTTTAAAATCACTAACAGTGCAGAAGCACCCGTAAGTTGGGATTCTGCTGATGAAAATGAAAAAATAGTTACTATTGATTCTGAAGGGACATGGTACGTGCATGCCAAAGTACAAGATAATGCAGGGAATTCAGTCACTACCGTGACTTCCCGGCTCAGGCTACAAAGGCTGCCCGATGTACCTGAACATTTAAAGGTAACTAATGTCTCTGAAGGGACCGCAAAAGTTTCTTTTGATCTACCTGAAGATGTACTCACAGATGGGTATCAATTTGAAATTGAAAACACAACAACAGGTCAGACTTGGAGTCTAGACTACCCTTCAAATGAGATTTTAGATGAAGCTCTATCAGGTGGAAACAGGTATGAATACAGAGTACGTGCCATGAATCATGTTGGACACAGTGACTTCTCAAGTACTGTTTCTACGCTCACACTACCACTTGCTCCAGAAAATGTTGTAATTCAAAAGGTTGGGACTGATTATAGTCAGGCGAGTGTTTCCTTTGATCCCGTGACGAGCGCTTCTTCCTATAGAATCACAGCGAGAGATAGGAACAATCAAATTGTTTCTGATCAAATCGTACATGGTACAAGTGCACAGTTAATAAGTGGACTTTCTGCAGGGACGGTCTATTCCGTAAGTGTAATTGCCATAAATGAATCCGGAGAAGGCTCTAGTCGAAATGCTGGTTTCTTATCTTTACCATCTGCTCCCGGTCATTTTGCAAGTGTACAAATAGAGGAAAAGAAAATAACACTCGGTTGGGATACGGTCACTTCAGCAACCTATTACTCATTGAATAGAGATGGTGAATCGCTATTTGAAGGACCTGAACTGACCTTTACAGACTCTGGTCTTGAATCAGGGACGTTATATCAATATGGACTAAGTGCTTCCAATGAAACAGGAACGGGCGAGACAGTTACTTTAAATGGACTGATGACACTACCTGGTAAAATACAAGGTTTACAAATCGTGAATCCGACTCAGCATTCGTTGGGCTTAACATGGCAGGCAGTTCAAGGAGCTGACCACTATGTGATTGTTCAAGAAGGCAGAGAGTATTTAACCGTCCCTAGTGAACAAACCACAGCTGTTGTCCAAGATCTTGCTCCGGGAACATCGTATTCCTTTGAAGTTTTTGCAGTGAATGAGAGTGGACAAGGTTCATCTGTTTCGGCAAGCTCTATCACCGTCCCTGATCAAGTACAAGAATTCAAGTTAGATTCAATAACTGAAACAAGTGCTACCGTTTCATGGCTTCCCGTACCTGGGGCAGATAGATATCGACTTAAGATTGGAGACCGTTCATTTGAAGTTGCGGGGACTCATATAGAACTTACGGGGCTTTCAGGTAGTAATGTGTACAACTACACAGTGGAAGCAGGCAACAACTCTGGTTATAGTGATTCTGTAGGAGGCGAATTCTTAACCAATCCTCACTCGCCTAATCAAGTTGAAGTGACTGAGACGACTGAGACGACTATAAGCCTTCGCTGGGAAACAGTAGCAACCGCTAATTCGTACATTGTCTCTATGGATGGACAAATTGTCGGAACTCCGACTTCAGCAGAATTCGAAGTCAATGATCTTATTCCAGGTTCAAAGCATACATTTACTGTTCAGGCTATAAATCAAACAGGTGAAAGTCAGAAGACAGCTTATGTATGGATGACTAAACCTTCATTCGTTACAAATGTTCAGTCATCCCCAGCAACGTATAAAGCAGAAGTGAATTGGGAACCCGTAACCGGAGCTATTGAATATATTATTGAACACGACGACAACGTATTGTATCAAGGGACGGAGACTTCTCTCGAAATAACCGGACTTTCGGATGGAACGAATTATGAATATGTGATTCATGCTGTCAATGAGTTTGGTGTCAGTTCCCAGAATTCAAAATTTGGATTTAAGACGCTGCCACGAAAACCCGTTAACGTGAATACGGTAGACATCGAGAAAGAGTCACTAACGCTTGATCTCTCTGATACACAAGTAACAGGAGCTGACACATATGTGATTAAACGTAATGGGGTACTTATTGCGAAGATTCCTTCATCAGATATCAGATACACAGATAAAGGACTTCTTCCAGGTACTAAATACAGTTATTCGATTCACGGGGAGAACACTAGTGGAGCAGGAGAAGTTAGGACGGTTCAAGTTACGACAAAGACAGAAGTCGTAAATGAGAACTCTATTGTAGTTCATCCTGAAACGAATCAAATTAACGTGACATGGTCTCCAGTCAAGGGAGCTGTTTCTTATCAAATTTTAAATAATGAAACGGGCGATAAATATTCAACTTCGAATTTGGAGAGTATCATTCCTAGCTTAAGTGCGGGTTCAATTTATTCGTTTACCATCACTTCTTTTAATGTAGAAGGTATTGAATCCGAGCCTCTTACATTTACAAGCTTAACAAAACCGACAGCACCATCTACAGCCACTATCAGTGGTATAACGGATACCTCCCTAACTATCGATTTATCCATGAGTGCTGTTCGCGGGGCTGAAGAGTATATCATTGAACGTGACGGTAAGGAAGTTGGACGAATCCCGTTGAATGAAACTTCATTTAAAGAAGATGGACTAGAAGCTGGAGAAGAATACACTTATGTTATTAAAACTTCAAATAAGTCAGGTCAGAGTGTAACAGGATTTGCACTAACAGCAAGAACCGTTCCAGCTACATCTTCAAAACTAGCTGAAGTTCTGTCTGTATCAGATAATAGCGTATCGATCTCGTGGGATAAAATTCAGGGGGCAGAGGGGTACAAAGTTTATTTTGACTCAGAATTAATTACTATAACGACCGAATTTAGTGCATCAGTGGACAATTTAATCAGTGCACAAACGTACAATAATATTCGTGTCGTTCCATTTAACAATGCAGGCGACGCCATAGCATTCTCGGTAGAAGAATTTACGACGCTCCCAGTAATTAAAGGGTTGATCGTGAATTCAAAACCTAAAACAACGGAAGCGGAGCTTTCATGGACTCTTCCATTGAAGAATGAAATTATGGTCATTGAGTATCAGGGCGAGGAAGTTTACCGAGGACAGGAAACGAACTTCACATTAACTGAATTAAGAGCGGGAACAAACGAAGAGGTTACATTTATCACGGAGAACAGCCAAGGAGATCGATCAGAAGAATTTACTCATTCTCTACTTACATTACCTGCAGCACCTCCAACTGTGAGTTACACATCTACATCGAACGGAGTATCTCTAGATTTTGCTTTAAGTCAGGTAAAAGGGGCTACAGCTTACATTGTTCAACGAGGTGGAGAGGAAATCGGCCAAGTCACAGTGACGGAGTCTGTATATAATGATGAAAACCTTGAGCCAGGAAAGACATATAAATACTTCATTAGAACCTTAAATGACACGGGTATAAGTGAGGAAGGTTTTGCATTAGATGCAACAACACTACCCGCTGATATGACCATCTCTCCATCTATTGATAAAAGAGATGTCGATGGAGTAGAGATTTCTTGGGAGCCTGTTATAGGTGCAACAGGATACAACCTATATGATGATGATACAATCATTACATCCACGGAGAACACATCATTCTCATTGACTGGACTTCGCAGCTCTACGAAATACGGAACATACCGAATAGTTCCATTTAATGAAGTTGGTGAAGCTAAGGGGATCGATGTGCCGATCTTTGAGACGCTACCAAGTGGAGATTTCGAGGTAAAAGCTGTAGGTAAAACCACGAATGAAGTTGATTTCACCTGGACGCTCCCATCCGCCAACGAAATTTTCGTTCTTGCTCATCATGGGACAGAAGTATATAGAGGAAAGGATCAGCACTTTACGCTGAAAAATCTTAGTGGGGGAACAGTGTATTTGATGGAAGCTTGGACAGAGAACGAGAATTCTGACCGGAGTGAAGTTAAAGAGATCACTGCTCGGACTTTGGGCTTCCTCGCACCTTCTGGAGGAAATTTCAGCGGGCAACCTGTATCAAAACCTACAGAATCAATTAAAGATGTACCTGCTGATCTTGAGGTAGTACCAACTCCGCCTGTAAAACAAGTGTTCTTTGAAGACATAGACAGTACTTTTAATAAGGAACAGATCATATTCTTGGCGCAACAAGGAGTAATCTCAGGGATTAGCGAAACTAAATTCGAGCCGCAACGTGCGATCACAAGAGCGGAATTCACTGCATTAATCGTCCGTTTAATGGGAATTGAGTCGGCAGAATACAAAGGGACTTTTAAGGATGTAAGCCCAGAAGACTGGTTTGCAGAATATATTGCAGCCGGCATTAAAAATAAGGTTATAGCCGGTATGGGAAACCAAGTGTTCGCACCACATGAACTTATAACAAGAGAACAAGCATCGGTGATCTTAGCTAATGTGTTGAGAGGAATGAACGCTTCAGGAACTAGTGAACAGCAGAGATTTGTGGATGAGACCAAAATTTCAGGATGGGCAGCTGATAAAGTAAACTACCTATCTGAATTAGGATTAGTCAACGGGTATCAAGATGGTTCGTTTCGTCCGTTGAAAGATCTCACTCGGTCTGAGGCAGCAGCACTAATTTTCAGATTGATGGAAGTGGTCCACAAGGATTTGGAGAATAATAACAAGAAGTCACAATAGGAAGGTTAACATTTCCTAATGCACCAAAAGTATGAAAATGGTAAAATGAAAATTCATTAGGTTACGACAAGGAGCACCTTGAAATGGTTTTTTCAATTTCTGGGTGCTCCACCTATTGAATTAGGAGGTAATCACTTGACCCTACATAAAGTTCCATCAAACCATAAGGAAGAACTTAGCGAAATTGAGTTTCTCCAATTAGTACTTAGTCTTCTAGAATCAGAATTGAGCTATTTTGCCTCATACTACTCAGATGATCGTATCTCATGCAATCAGAGAGAAGATGAAGAACAGTTGAACTTAGAAATACAAAATATCCAATGTAGAATTCAAACGTTAATCGATGATCAACCTATGATTAATATAAAAGTAAGGAAATAAATATTTCCGAGATTAATGTTTGACTATCTCGAGTGATATCGTTAGATACAATAGGGTCTATGAAAATAATAAATCGAAAGCAATTGCCACCTTAGAACATTCATACCTGTACCAAACGGCATAATTCCACGTTCCTCCAATTTATTTATGAGGTTTTCCCACAGAATTCTCCTTGGTTCCTCAAGTGGTGCCTTTGAAGACTATTTTGATCAGAGAGAACTTCTAAAATATGAGCATAAGTGGATGACAGTTACAGAAAAAACGATAAGCGCTATAATGATAAAATAGTGATCTGTTTGTTGGAGGATGAATTAAATGCTGGAAAGAGAGAGAGCTCTTGATCCCGAATCAGTAGGGAGAAAAATCCGTGAAATTAGGAAAATAAAAGAATATACACTTATCGATCTCGCCAATAAACTAGGTTATGCTACAGGTAAACTGAGCAACATCGAAAAGGGTAAACGAGCTAAATTTCCCTTTGAAGAATTAGTTGACATTGCAGGTGCATTAGAAGAACCGGTTGAGTTATTTATTATAGATGAATCGGATCAATATATAACGGAACAAGAAAATATTAGACAGCAAATAAGCTTAGCGAAACATCGTCTCAGCGTAGGTTTATTGGACGGGTTGAAAACTTCTCTTCATGAACTGCAAGAAAATATAGAAATACTATCATTTAAGAAAATGATAATACACATTAACTTTCTTTGGGGAGAATACTATAGAGAGCTGTTGGATTATGACATGGCCTCGGAGTATTATAATGAAGTAATTAATGCTGAAGTCTATGATAAAGATAGCGTTGAAGTAAAGATACGCACCTATAATGCACTTGCGTCGCTTCAGTTACAGGAGCGTCATATTAAAGATGCGATCACAACACTTAAAAAAGCTTTAAACTTCGTTGAAAAAGATGACAGGGTTCTTAGTTTAGATATTTCGAATGTACATTATAACTTAACTCTTATCTATATACACATCGGTTATATGGATCTTGCCGAATATCACGTACAAACTTGTATTGAAACAATTGAAGGAAGAAGCGAACAGGCTTATTATCATGCACTCTACCTATTATCCATAACCTATTGGCTCAAAGAAGAATATGAGAATGCTAGAAACTTGTTATTTCGTTCGATGAACTGGTTTCAAAGACAACGCGACTTAGCAAGTCTATTTAATTCACTAGAGTTCATTTTTGTAATGTATCGTGTTAAACCACATCTTATTATTGAAGATATGTTTCAATATTTAAGAGAGATTACTGCTGTTACAGTTCCCGAAAACATTGTGTCCCAGAAAGTAAGATGTCTTTTCATGTTAGTAGAGCTGGAAATAGAAAAAAAAGAATATCTCGTAGCGGAGAGTATACTTGCCACATGTAAGGAATACATTAAGGAATATTCGTTCTCTGAAGGATACCGAGCATATGTACTAGAAGCGTTGCTTATTAGAGAAGTTAGCAAAGATGCGATAAAGGAGCGCTGTGCTCTTGAGAAGGCACTCAGCTTTTTTCAAGGGTCTGATCGCTCACCTCAAAAAGCACATATTTTATATCAACTCGGGAAGTTAAACAGTTCTGACAATAGGGGTACGATGTATGAAGAGGCTCTTAGCATTTTTAATGATAATCTTCATGAACAGGCGTATTTTAGTCAGAATAGTTTTTCGATTCTCCCTCACTTACGGTATTAAGGAAATCCATTGGACTTAGAGAATGACTCAAGATCTCGTTTTTAAATGTTGGTGTACTCACTAACCAACCTAGCGACAAAAAATAGAAGCATCTTGGTGAGATAACCCCTAAGGTGCTTCTACTGTCAATTATCATTCGTTTGATCGCCAAACTTGTGTACGTGATTTAGCACGACTTTTTTGCTTCTGTTTGTCTTCTTTAAGTTTTTGGCCAAGATAGGTAACTAATTGATTTTTCTCTTGTAGTGTAATTTGTAAATCATTGAATAGCAATTCTTCAAGTTGTTCCCAAGCTTGTTGTAGTGCTTTAACTTCAACTTCTTTCTTCTCATCCAAGCTAGCTATGTATTCAGCATCTACATTTGGATTTAGAGCAGGATTGATTTCACTATAATCCATAGGCTCACGTGCTTTTAAAATTTCAGTTAATTCGTTCAGTATTACAATTTTCCTGGAGTTATTGTTATCCATGTTACGTTCAGACATTACTGGACCGCCTTTCTAAATACGTTCCTAATGTATAAACTAACCCATTCTCTATTCAATTGTCAAAACATTGAGTAACATACTCTTGTCTATCATTTAGCAAGGGGCTATAATGAAACTAGAAATTGAATATTCGGAAACTGGAAGCACCAGTTATAGCGAGCCTTCGCTATAGCTGGTGCTTCTTTTTTTGTTTTAACAGGTTTTCAAGGTTTCAATTTCATAATCAGAATAAGAGGTAGAAGGAGGATGCCAATGGAAAAGGTTGCTAACAACAATACAGATGAAAGAATGCCTCCCCAATTAAGATCGTTCATAAGGAAGTGGTGGATCGACAACCGAGAGCGAATGGATGAGTGGTATCGGATTTATTTTCATACGATTATAGTCACAATGATGATAGTCATCAATATGTGGCTCGGATTTTCATCATTTCTTATTTTTTTTGCACAATGGTTTAATGTGGATTCCGGGACTATGGGTTTTTTAAGCGTTTTCTTTGAAGAACCTCCTACACTGTTAATCATGTTACTTGATTTCATTTATGTTCCACTTCATCATTATGAAACGTTGTGGATACTGATCGTGTTAAATTTTCCTATCATAACTTGGATCTATTCCACGGTAACCCAACCCATTATGCGGGGGTATAAGACTTTAATTAGCTGGACTTCCAAAAAAGGAAGAATAGCTGCAGCAATTCTGTCTGGAATACCTTTCTTATGCTCATTCACAGCTGTTTTTTCTTGGTATGTGCGAAACTACCTCTTCGACTTCTTTGTGACTGTTCAATCGGACAAAGACTATTTAGTCGTTAGGTCCATGGAGAGCTTTGGGTTTGTTCTTATGTGTATTCCTGTTTTCATCTCCCTCTTTGCAGTGTACATAGTTGCAAAAGAATTCTATCGAAATGAAGATCTCCAGTTACTGTTTTACAACTGGGAGTTTTCTTTACTTGCAAGCCAGTCCTTCACGCTGCGTGGTAAATCATCTGACGTGATTGTCGGATGGGAGAAGGATACGAACAAACCTATCGTATTGACTGAAGGCTCACGATATTTACACGAGTTGATTGTTGGTGCTACCGGTACTGGTAAAACCTCTACATCTATTCTAATACGTATCGTTCAAGACTTAATTCGAATCGCAAGAGGTAGGAAGTTAGGTGTTGTTGTTCTTGAACCCAAAGGTGATTTGATCCGAGATGTGCAAAAGCTTTGCAGAGAACTAGGGATACCTGACCATAAAATTAAAATTGTCGATCCAACCGATTTGGTAAGATCTATTAAGTTTAACCCTTTTGTTGGACCACTAGAGTCAGCTGCTGAAACGTTTAGAGGCGTATTAGATGCGCTGGCAGGTGACCAAGATGAATTTTTTAAAGGTCAGCAAAGTGAAACGGCAAGTTTGTATACGATGCTAGGAAAAATCCGTTATGGAGATTTGTTTTCCATTGTACAAATGCAGCAGATGTACACGGATCCTCGGTACCTTGCGAATATCACGGAGGAAGTTCGTAAAGCAATCGATAGCGAACAAGCTGATCCAGAACTTGACCCAAACAAGAAATCTGTTCTCCAGCGCTACGACAGGATCGTATCATACTTTGAAAGTGAGGTCCTGGATTATAAAACGTTCCGAGACAAAGAACAAAACGTTCATCCGGTGACTTATCCATCAGGACACAAATACGAAGGTAAACAAATCATTGAAAATAAAAAAGACAAGTACGTTGCCGGTGGTAAAAAGTATCTAAACGATATCGTCATGAATGAAATGTTATCCCAACTCATGGTGGCTAATGAAGGGGAAGAGGCATTAAATATAGATCAATTCCTTCAAGATGGAGGCGTGCTTCTGGTTAATACCGCACTTGGTGAATTAGAAGAACTAAGTCTATCTTTTGGACAGTTCTTTATTCGTCAATTTCAATCCTCTGTATTTCGACGTCCACCAGAAGAAAATGGGTATAAACGCTGTCCTGTTTTCCTCAATATCGATGAATTCCCACTATACATTAACGAAGCTTTTGTGCGTTTGTTAACACTTGGTCGTTCATTTAAAGTCGGAACGCTTATTGCAATTCAGTCACTGGGTCAGCTGAAAGCTGTTGTGCAGGGATATGACAACACTGTGCTGAATTCTGCGCGGAATAAGACCGTATTTGGGGGAGGGGAATATGAGGATAATGAGCGCTTCTCTAATAACTTTGGTGAAGAAGTGCAGGTCGAAGAATCTTCCAATGAGTCAATGACACCGGTCAGTATGCCTAACCAGTCCTGGGGGATGCGGCATAATATGCAAAGAACCCTTGCAGCGAGATTCACTCCAACGGATATAAAGGAGCAAGAATTCAAACACTTCATTGTTGATTTCGTTGATGCAGATGGTAGTGTGAAAGCCCCTACCCGTGCGTACGGTAAGTTTATTACCGAAACTAAATACCTTTCGAAGTTTATGAATATCGGTAAAATTGAATTCGAGACGAAAGACCACAAACCTTTAGCTATTGCAGCTCACAAACTGGCTCACATCCACTTATTAAAGCCGTTGTTCAACGATAAAGCAGCAGACGATACGGGTGAACGTGAATCTGCGGACATCTCAGAGCAGCCAGTGCAACAGAAAGAAGAAGATCTGGTGGAACTGTTACCGACTTCCCCATCCACGATGACACGTGAATACAATGAAACGGAGCAGTCCGCAGCTATGCTTGATTCATCAGTAGCTAACGTGGTAGCCATGGATGATTTCTTAAGGGATCGGGGTCAAACTACAACCAATCCTTTAGAAGAAAAAGAGTCAGAACCTGCATTGATTCCAGTGGATGAAGAGGAGACGTTCAACCTAACGAGTTCAAGTACTACACCTCCGAAATCAATCAATTTATTACTGGAGGATGAAGAGGATTATCGTTTTTATTCAGAAACATTACAGGATATTAGTATGAAGCCCATGACAGATAAGGTTGTTTCAGAAAACACTGATTCGAAAGATGATCAACAGTCCGCAGACCTGAGCCTTTCACTGCCTTCAGGTGTTGAAAGTTCATTGAATGACTTATTCATAAAACTAGGTCACAAGAACATGGATCCGCAAGATCTAGGTAGCGAACCAGAACTAATAGATTCAGATGAGGGTTGGGGGATTCAGGATATCGAAATAGATCAAGTGACTGAACAGAACACAACTGATCAAACAAAAAAATACATTGAACATCAGTTACCCACTAGGACAGGTCAAGCGGATCAACTTTCTAACACCTTTATTGATCCGGAACTTAGCGACTTAGTTGCTACGGGGAGGGGTGCCCGAACTAAGCAAAAAGAAATAGCTCAGTCCCGAATAACCAAATTGGACAGCACTGTTATAGACGATGATTGATAGTTGACAATATGGGAGATTGTCATTACTATTATAAGTAATTGAATAAGTTCGGATCGGGGAAGCACCTCGCACACATGTCATCGACATGTGTACGAGGTGCTTCTTTTTTTGTTTTCCGGACGAACATGTATATTCTCAAATAGATTAGGAAAGCTGAGGGGTAACTATGCGCCAAATTGAACAACGCTTTGATAATGTTGGGGATGAAAAACTAGGATGGGCTGATATTAAAGAATCGCAGCGTGTGAAACAAGTTCTTTATGCTGAAGCTATCGGATTAGAAACATTGAGTTTGGGTGACAAAAAGGAAGAAATGTTAAAACTCAACTACAAAGGAGTTTTTGGTTATCTTCCTAAGTCCCGGATTGATAATTACGAATTCAAAGGACTTCATCATTTTCTGGGAAAAGAATTCGAATTTGTTGTAGAGATGGTGGATATCGAGGGGCATTGGTTTTTAGCTGATCGGATTCAAGCACTTGAGGTTTCTGCAAGGCGTTTTTGGAAGTCTGCTAAAGTAGGACAAGTTATGGTCGGATTTATTCGTGGTATTGATATGTCTCGCCTGTATCTACTCGTTGAAGGTGTTCCAGTCGTGATGAACAGGGAGGAAGTTAGTTACTCTTATATTGAAGATATGCGAAGCGAATTCGAGATCGGTGATACTCTCGATATTAAAATTACGAAACTCGAAGCTCCTACAGAGGAAAACCCAAGTGGGCTTCTTGAAGTCAATGCGAAAGTTCTATCGAGAGATCCATGGGGACAAATTGGCGACTACAAAGAAGGCGGATCATACACAGCGGTTATTACTAAAATTCACCCAGAGCATGGTGTGTTTTTGGAGCTTGTAGGTGTATCTGGTTTAACTGTTCGCACAAACTTCCCACCAAACGCGAATCCGGATGTGTTGAAGAAAGGGAAAAAAGTAACCGTTAAAATTCTCGAGATTAATCACCGGGATAGACGAATTAAGGCCATCACTATCCTTCCTCAGAGATCCATCAATGCTGGAAATAGACGCGGCGTTCGTGTGATACACTAATGGTTACAAATTCAAGAGTTCTTCAATTTGAACAATCTGGATCCGATTTGCAGGCGAAGCAACATCCTGCTTCATTATTCCAGACAGTACCTCCAGAAATGAATCCTTATGGCCAGGATTCCCCAGGAGACATTGGAGAAATGTTACTGCCAGACGGATCTGAGTTTGGATTATTTAGCGATCCGTATGCACAGCAAATCTTCATTAAAGCAAATGAAGGAATTCGAAATGGTCAGTACTGGTTAGAAACGAGGTTATCAGATGGCCATTTCACTGAAAAAGAAGTTAAACTACTTGATCTGCTTTCTACTATTAGAATAGCAACAAGAAGTCAGATACACAGATCCTTAAATCCAGGTCAAGAAGATGATCGGAGTACGGTTGATTTCATTAAAAAGTGCAGGAAGAATGGAGTTATATGTGCCTTTTCATGGGTTTCACCTTTAACTGGTGCTCAGCAGCGTAAAAAGCCTCAAGTATATGCTTTAACTAAAGCAAGCGCACAAGCAGCTGAACTTATTTTCCAAAAGAGACTTCCAGACAAGTTCTGGCTCCAACCGATCGTTTTCCCACCTGGGCGATCTCCATCTATGGATAATTTCTTTCTGGATTTAGCGGCAAATGAATTGTATAGCGAATTGGTGCGGATTGACCGCTTAGTTGAATGGACCAGACGTCCGCCTATCAAAATCCCCAATGCCCAGTCTAATCATTATCCTTATGCCTCCTTTAGAGTCATTAAAGATATAAATGATTTTAAGTTGTTCTGGATAGAGGTATTTCGTCCATCCCGAGACTGGATCAACAAAGTCATTACGAGATTTCAGCGTATGGAACTCGCGTTCACTTTCTTACCCGAACATCAAAGACCAACTCGGGTTATTATGATTGTGGATGGAGATAGCCGGGTTAAGTTTCTTTCTGAATTGCAACGAAAGTATATGCCAAGTGTCGAGGTTCGCTACACTACGGATGAACGTTTACTTTCTGGCATTGGACCAGAAACGTTTATCAATTACCATATGGAAAAGGATTCTTTGATCGGTGTTTCCATACCGTATTTGAAAGCAGGATACAAGGGGATGACGGCTTCGGAGTATTATTCAAATTTGCAACCAGATATTGAAGATGATGACGATATTTAATATAGGCGAGATAGGGTGTCTTCAAAGACAAATAATTGCTTTTTCATAACCTGATGGTTTTAGTTGACAACTTATATTCATTTATTTAGAGTGTGAATATAATTGTTATGATTTGATAATTATTACTTTTAATAATGTAGATACAAGCTGAACTATATAAATAAATTAGAACGGGGACTGAAGAAGATGAGTGGTAATTTTGAGAACTTTCCGGTTGATTTAATTATTATTAGCGATAAATTGGATACTAGAACGAAGCTTAAGTATCTGAAGATGTTTTATATTGAGGAACAAGGTTACGTGGCAGCAAGCACAAGTGATACATCATATAACCTTTTTAAAGTAGTCGAAACCGAAGGTGCATCGTCTGAGCTACATGACATTGTGGATGATTTGGAATGGAAACGAGCGAATGACCATCTTCTTACATATTATAAAGATGTATTGAACTAATAGAAGTGTCCCCACTTTCCTGGCATTCAGCCAGGTTTTTTCATAATCACAATGTTTTGTGCCATGAATCTTGGGTAAATCTTGCGAATTATGTAATTTGGTAGACAGCACCAAGGTTGTAGGGTTTTAACCTATTAAAGATTCGGATAATAGACTTAATGCTGCCGAGCTATTACAATACAAAGGAGAATTCTGCGGAATGAAGGTGAGTAAAGATATGTCTAAATTTAAAGACCTAATATCCAATGAGATTTCTTCCCTTGCTCAAAAAACGGTTGCCATGCAAAAAGTTGGAATAGATTCCGAGAAAATTGAGAGTCTTACTCAGAGCGACTTGCAGATTATCTCAAAAGGGTTTATGAATAGTAATCTGCACGAGTTGAAACCCCTATTGGAGAAATATAGAGATAAAGAGAGGGAGCTATTAAAGAGGTACTTAACGATACAAAGCTCCGGTCAAAAAATTACAGAAGCAGATCGCTTAGAACAGGTGCATCATGATTTGATTATCAAAGCGATTGAACTGGCAATTCAAATGAAACGGGAATATAGAAAACAATATAACTCGCATTCTCATATCTTAGAGAAAAATTTAATTAAAGGCGGACTCTTTCTTAGTGGAACACCTCACGGGATGAACAAACTTACAGGAGGGGATATCCTGGAGTTAGAACGACGTGGTTTCCGTCCTATGATATACAAGAATGATAATGGGGCTTTATTAAATACTTATGATACAAGAGTGTTAATAGGGCTGTTTAAATTGTGGTTGAATCAAGGCAAGAATAAACAAATCAAGTTCGAATTTAAGGACCTTGCCGAGGCTATGATTACGAAACCTTCTGGGGGAGAGTACAAACTAATCCATAAGAGTTTAAAAAATATCGCGGCGACGTGGATTGAGTATAAGGAATACTTTGATCCTGCGATCTCTGAATACTACTCTGCTACGATTCAACATAGACCGATTAAGAGTTTAGCCTGGATTGCACGGACTCAAGAAGAGGAAGGAAAGGAACGAGCTGCAGTAATAACTTTCCATGAAGTACTACATGACTCATTACTGGCTGGCAATTATCTTTTCATTAATATGGTGATTTACAATGAGTTGCCCACCTCCTATGCAAGAATGATTTATTTAAATATTTTAGATGCTATTGAGAATGGGACTACGTCATTCTCGTTGGATCAGCTCATGGATCATATTATTCTGAAAGATGGAAATGATGCGAATTTTAATCGTGCGAGGACCATTCGGACGATCGAAACATCTTTTGCGCACCTGTTGGATGCAGATATCATCTCTGATTTCAAAATGTGCAAAAGCAAACGTAAGTTTACCCATATTGAGTTTACACCAAGTGAGTGGCTTCAGGGTCACCGAGGCAAGACGGGAGCAATTGAACTTGACTCGTCCCAAAAAATGCTTTGAGAGCTGTTGGTACAGGCTCTCTAAGTACAATTTTTGTTTACTATTTATTTCTGGTCCAATATTCAACATACATTCTACTCCGTAAAATAACATACATTCTACTCCCTAACAAACCATACATTTTACTCCGTCATGGTTTATTTCTTGTTCTTGTTTTTTTACCCTCCAGAATGAAACGCACAAATAGCGAGATGGAAGTTTAAAAACTGTGGATTATTCGGTCGAATATAAAATATATTTCGCGAAAATCACGGAGTAGAATGTATGTTAATGAACGGAGTGGAATGTATGTTGGTGGGAGTAAAAGGTATATTGTAGGGAGTAGAATGTATACTTAAGGGAGTGGAATGTATTATTGAAGGAAGTATACATTCTACTCCGTCATTGATCATACATTTTACTCCGATTGACCAACAAAGATGGTTAATGATAATGTCGAATTAGGTAAAAAGGTAAATCATTCCTTAGACTTGTGGATAAAATTAGAATCTCCATTTTAAGGGGTTCTGCTTGAGGAAAATCATTGTCTTACTGCGTCAAGTTTCATGGTTAACTAGACCAAAGAAATGTCTTTAAAAGCTGTTTTAGTTTTTATATTGCGAATTTTAGCGATGGATCAATCCCATTCTACCACTTACATCATTGGAGTCCATTTATATAGAGAAAGGAGGCCCAACGTGACTGAGATTGTATTTGAAATCACCCAACCTAAAGATAAAGAATCCGGATCAAAGGATATTGCGCTAACCGATGGTTTTATTGATGCGCTTTTTTCAATCTCCGAAAAGATACACACCAGTGAAAAGTTTAGAACACGTTCTAATGGAGTTGGCCGGTTAGTGTGGCATGTGACAGAAGCAGACATCATGCTCATGGTTACACTACACGTGTGTTTTAATTCAGAAGGTAAGCTTGAAAATGTATCAAGACACCAAATCTATAAAAAGCTTTATGATCTCTATGAAGATCCGTGTTGCGATGATCAATTTTACATAGCATTTGAGAAATTTGTACGTTTGGGCCTCATTCAAGAAAAGCTATCTGGCGTCACAAGTGAGTTTTCTCTTACAAATTTTATTAATCCGGATACGAATAAGATTAGTCGTCTGGTTGTCGTAAACCCTTTTGTCTTTTCTAAGGGCTTTACGGATCTTCCTATTTCTGCGCAAAAGTTAGTTTTTGATCTGCTTCGTAAACAAGGTAACGAGAAAGAGAAAGAGGTCTTTTACTGGCTCAATAAAGATAAGGGGATATTAAAACAGCTTCATAAGAAGCATGTGTACGAGTTGAAAAATATACTCCATCTTCTTTCAACGACAACCATACAACATCAGAAGCCAATCATAACATCTTGGAACATCGAGGCTAGAAGAGGGACCACCTCACCAAAATTGACGGTAATCGTCAATGAAGCTTATACAAGCAAATATGTTCCTGGAACCCAATATAGAGATGTCTTGCAAGGCAAAAAGACATATAGAAGGGTTATTAGACATCTCAAGAATCTCCTCTCTAAAAATTTGATTGGAGAGTTTGAGTATCTTAATGATGGAAGTGACTTCTATCAATTAGTTCGCTTGCTGCGTGGGAAAAGTTATAAGTATATGGTTTATGTGATCGAGAAAATCAGGGAATTATATGAAAAGAATCGGATGTTCCCGATTAATATTATGGAATTCATAAGAGATGAGATGCGTCACAAAGGTATGGTGACTTATCTGGAAATCGCGAAGCAAACGGGGGTATATAAGTTTATATGCCCTCGTAAATTAGATGAGAATAGATTATACGAATTTGCAGCTGCAGCAAGTATGTTCAGCCAACGTGAATTTACTAAACTTTGTTTGGCTTCCGTCAGATCCTTAGAAGGTAGTTATACAAGGCCACCGGCATTTAGCCTATATGATTATACTCAATCTAATGAGTTACAGTATTATCTTGATGCGGTAACGATGAGGAATCACGCTTTCTCACTAAGGAAATGTCCTGACAAATATAAAGAACTTGAGATTCAAGCACTTATTCGCTTAGAGAATGAATATGAAACACGAGCAGTGCGAGAGTGGATGATCAACAAAATAGAGATGTTGCCAGCTTGGACTACAATTCCAGATGTTCCTCTCGACTTCAAACTTGAACATCATATTCTAACTAAAGAGCATACCGCCTAGCCTTCTTTGATCAGTAAAAAAAGAGGGCTATTCGTTTTGATGAAATAGTTATGTCTGTGAATTCTTACGACACAGACTATATTGTAATTGTTAAGGGAGAGAAGAGGGTAAACAACGGATCACTACGAACCGTTGTTTTTTTTGACATTGTTCATATAAATACAGAATAAAAATTGAAATCTTATCAGAAAGAATTAATTTTCCTCGTACAAATACAGAAAGATACTGTAGATAGTTTGATAAGATGTATCATCATCATATAGTTTTCATATAAATACAGAGTCACTTAGTAGATTAAATTCTGTATTGTGGACAATTGCCAAGTGTCATAAGTCAGTATATTCAAAAGTATTTTCCTCTCCAATATTTTCTGTAATCATATGACTGATTTTTAGTTATTCCTGTATTTATCAGATTCGTATTACCATAGTTCTGTATTTATCTGTTGATAAGTCTTTACACGTATATGGGACGAGTATGTACCCGGTTCTATATCGATCTTTTATTAAGTAGATCATTTAGAAATAGTTTCTCCTACAGTCTTCACATCATTTTATTTGCTTTCTCAAAAGGATTAGCTATGGTAAAATACAGATATACCAACAGCTGTTAATGCCTATAAGTCCTAGCTTGCGCAAAAGGACAATTCTATTTCAATGCACTTCTCTTTCGAGTGACCAACTATCTCATGCTGAGATACCTATTCCTTTTTAGGATGTATTGGTCATTGGAAAGAGTTAGTGTATTTTTTTGTCGTTTTAAGAATTTAGGAAAGAGGAGAAACTGTGATGGCTAAATTTATAAGTGAAGAAACGATTGATGAAGTCAAAAATGTTACAGCGTATGAATTGGCTGTACAAATGGGTTACAGCGTAAAAAGTTCAGGCACTTCTTGGGTCACGTATTGTCCCAACCCGAATCACTGCTCAGAAAAAAGACTTAAAACATATATCTCCAAATATAAAGGTATTTTTAAGTGCTTTGATGGAGGAGGTTGTGGTTGTAAAGGTGCAGATGCGATAACCTTTTATTGTTGGAGTCAATTCGGAGAATGGGACAGAAAACACTTTTTTAATTGTATCTTAGGAATCGCAGAGATCATGGGAATTAATGTTGCGTATGAAGATGGTCAATCTAAGCGTTCTGATGAAGATAAAACTCCCAAATATCAGGTGCGACCTTTCATTGAAGAGGTTAAACCGCAATCGGATGAAATATGTGATCGAGTGTACCGCAGATTCCTTTCCTTGTGCCCGATATATGAAGAACATGTCCATGAATGGAGATCTAAAAGAAAATACTCTGATCAAGAAATTGTAGCGATAGGGCTCCGGTCAGTGCCTAAGAGTTACAAAGAATTGAACATAATTATTCGTACATTATTAAGTGAAGGCTTCTCTTTAGAGCGCGTTCCAGGATTTACAAAGAGGCTTCGGAAAGGCGGAAATCCCATTCATGAGGGAGATTGGTTCTGGACTATCTCTGCATCGGGGAAATACTTTATTCCTTTGCGAAATGCAAGAGGGCAAATGATCAGATTGCGTGTATCAACCGGAAGAGATGATAAAAAGTACATGTGGTTTTCTTCTGCTCCTAACATTGAGTATGTTGATGATGTATATGAAATGAGAAAGGCTGGTGCATCCTCTGGAGCACCATTAAACATCATTGCACCTTCTTCAATACTTCAAGCCTGGGAGACAGGAGTAGAAGTCACTAAATATCTTGCGTCAGATGTTGTTGTTTGTAGCGAAGGCGAACATAAATCCTATATATCTAGCAACATACTTCAAAAACTATTAATTGGTATACCTGGCGTAGGTATTTACAAGGATGTGATCCCCCTCCTTCGTCAATGGAGAACCCAAAAGCTAGTGATTGCTATGGATATGGATGCTCTCTTAGACGAAACGAAAGAAGCAGGAAAGAATAAGTACGTATTTGAACATCTGACAGAGTTTGCAAAGCAAGCTTTAGATGATGAGGGCATTGAAGTTGTCATTTGGTGCTGGGATCCACAATTGGGGAAGGGACTCGATGATATCTTATTGCAGTCTATTTTACCCATTGAAATAGACTTACGTACCAAAGCAAGACGTCTAGTTACTTTATGAGTGAGCGTTGTTAAACCTATTCTTTAGTATATGAGAAGGTAAACGCTCGTTGCGACGTTTAAAGTTATTAGACGCAACCGACGATTGGTGTTATTCCCCAAAGTGTAGATGCGCCTCATATGGCTGATGATAAGAGATATTACAAACGATACAACTTTAGATCGGCTCCTATGGAAGATTATGAAGTACGTGATGTAAGGAAGAAGACATAACCATCCTAATTTGAAGTTGAACTTTTCTATACACTCCGATGAAATGAATATAGAGAAAGAATTAGAGGTGCAAGTATATAATACTTCTCCCGTGATAGCAGAATACTATGGAGTAACATTGTATATTGAAAAAAAATTCAATTAGTAAACAATGGTGGCTTTGTGTTTGATAAAGAAACTGTGCTGTTACATGATAATGATTAACTTACACCTGTCTTCCAGTTAATTCGAAATTTCACCTTACCCAATGCTATGCCAATTTGGGAAGGAGAGCCCTTTCTTCTGGGTACAATAAAATTGATACTGTAAGTGAAAAAGATTTGTATCATATAGGATGGAGGATTACCGGCCCTGGATTTAAAAACACTAATTTTAGTATAGTAAATCTGTAGCATCCTTCGGGGTGCTTTTTAAATTATTGACTGACTAGTAGTTATATTGGTCACTATAGCTGCATTTGTTTCATAAAACATAGGTAGACTGACACTCGTTGTTATATAATTGTAGTAGAAAAGTAAGTGTAAAGTGAGAGCCAAGTGTAGTATGTACAAATACGTCATTATTATAATTCGCAAAGTTATGTGAGTGAAATAATACTTTCATTAACAGGATGAATAATCATGCTATATGACATTAAATTTTCTTCTGAGGTTGCAGGTAAGCCATTTAAATGTACTGTTAAGGCACTAGATAAGGGTGAACTAGTCCGCAAGGTCACACTCGAGTATAGAGGAATCTACAAAGTCATTCCTGATAATCCAAACAAACTCAAGCATCGTGACAAAGTGGGTACATTAGTAGGCTTCAAAGTAGATAAGTTAAATAACCCATTGAAAGCTAGAATAAAGTTTGATGAAACTGGAAGCATAGGCTATGTGAAACTTGAAAATTTACATCATTTTAAAAATGAATAGATAAAACATTCTTTCATTCGGATGTGATGGCATGGTTAAAATTAATTTTCAAATCAACTGTAGCGACACAGGTGAAACCTTTGCCTCATATCCCGATTACCTAAATAGCAACCACTGGAAAGGGATCAAGGATTGATTTGGTGCATCAGTCTACGTTTTTCACATACTATAGTTTTAGTATTGAAAGAGTACATCGGGTAGACTTATCTTTTATTTAAAATGGAGATGCTTATGCATCCCCAACTTGTACTTAATCAATTAAACTTTTTTGGGTTCTTTATCTACTATTGTACCTGAGTTAATTGTATAACCGTAAATCACCTTGTATCTTACTTACACCGCCGTAATTAATCACTTGTATTCTATAAGTTCCCGCGGGAATATTGTTGAAGCTTCGTATAGTGTTTTGATCTGTAAAAGTCCCACTTACATAAATACTTTGTTCAAAACCATTAGCTCCAGAGCCTATTAATTTATATTGCACTAATGGATTATACTTAGGATCAACTGTTTTTTGATGTATCCAAATACTAACTTCTCCCGTATTGGACACTTGGAACCATGATGATTCATAAACAGAAGTAAGACTAAATGAAGTTGAATAGACCATGCTTTGAGCTAGTGAGACGGTAGAATTTGAAGAGGTTCGGTTATTGACTTTTGTGTCAACTTGAATGTTAGAAATATTTTCGTTCTCGTTTTTATGTTGCTTGTTTACATCGATTTCTGCCGATGCTGCTGAAGATATACTGCTCACCAGAAATCCAATTGATAAAAATGTAGTTATAATTTTTCTCATGAATATTGGGCCTCCATTATATAAAATATATTACATACTAAAGATAGTTCGGCATCTATTTCAATTCACCTTCCATATTGTGATATTTAATTACAATATATTTATTTAATGTTAATTGTTACAAATGTCACTAAAGCATTCTCTTTATTGTTGTACTATATATATGTAATATATTTCTTTTATAAGGAGAGATTTGTATGAGAAAGAAAATGTTATTGCTTGGGTTAGTTTTCATTCTAAGTTTGCTCGGCGCCTCATCTGTTTTTGCAGAAACCAACAATGCAATTGTACACCCTAGTAAGTTGGTTGATACTGCGATTCCCGTAGTAGGTCAAGGTCAATATGGAAGATACGGTCTCGAAGTAACAAAAGGTCAAGTTCACATTATTTTGGATGAGCAGCAGGCAGACTATAGCTGGAAAAAAGTGCATGAATTCACATTGTATACTCCTTCTGGACCATTGGCTCACTATTATGATTACTGGATGAAAAATGGAACCAGATATACTATTACTTTAATTGCTGTAAGAGACACCGAACTTGGTGTTGGATATGTTAGAAACTAAGTGAATAAAAAGAGGACTGTCTTTCGGTCCTCTTTCTTTATATATAATTAATCTTTCTTAGAAAAAAGAAAAAGCAGCCCGAAGGCTACTTAAAATGTAGTAATGTATTGGAAAGATTATTCTGATACAATCAACCCACCCTTAATGATAACCTCTTCAGTTCCGAATCGCTCTCCGAAAAGGCTTCCTTTGAGAACTACACTTCCATAGTTGTTGATACTACCTGCTATTTGACCTCCGCTCTCTACGGTTGCTTGGCCTCCAGAATCAACGCTCAGAGTTCCATTGAGAGTGCCCTGAATTACTACCTCTCCACCATCAAGAACACCAATAGCCCCATTGACACTTCCCTTAACCGTCGCAATTGCGTTATTGCCTATCTCAAGCGCGCCTTCTATTGATCCTTCAACCAGCAGCGTTCCAGATCGGACGATTATCCTTCCTATATATTCGCTTTAGACAAACTTCTGAATATAGCTACGATCTAAATTGAAAATCGGTACATCCTTATCTAGACCACATCTAGCTCCTATAGTTACCTCGTTTTCTGTTTCTAGATCGAATTGTTCTTTTGTAATGCAAACTCCTCGTTTTACCACGTAAGTTAATATTTTTCTCTTGAAACATCCCTATTTTCTAGTGAATAATGTATTTCGATTTTCATAGTGTTCTCGTCCTTTCATGTAAACTAACCCTCCTATGTATCCTGTTTAAATTCTAATATGTTCAATTTATTTGGAAGTTTTAATCATAATAAATGTTAAAAAACCCTTAATAAGTAATAATTTTAAATAATCCTGTTATTCCAAATCAATTGGTTGAAGTCCTCAGAACACAACAAGAAAAGTATGATGCTTTGAAAAGAAAACTGGGCAGAGAGTTTCTTGATCTCGATTTGGTTATATTCAATTTGAAAAATGGCGGTACTGTTTTTCCAAGTAATTATGATGAAAATCTATCCCAAAGATGTTAAAAGAGCAGATCTTCCACATATAAGATTTCATGATTTGCGACATACACATGCAACCTTACTATTGTCTAAGGATATCAATGATAAGGTGATTTCCGAACGATTAGGACACAGTAAGATTTCAGTTACGTTGGACACGTACAGTCATGTGATACCAAGCATGCAACAAGAAGTTACAAACACTTTAGAAGAAATCGTATTTCTGTGACGCATCTGTGACGACTGGCATACTGAGAGCTTAAAAACCGTTGATACACCAAGGTATTTTGAACTTTTATATCATGTGCGGTGCAACTACCGTATGCCATTTTGGAATAGAGTCGTAAAGTACTGGTACACGTCATGCACCCATATGGGACAAGCTTGATAATACTTCAGTATAAAAAGGGATTTGTTAGACGAAAATGATGCTCCTTTTAACAATATGGATATAATCACATCAAGTGGAAACATACCTATTTATATTGGCGACTTAGAAGATGGTTGCAGGAAAGGTAGCATTTATAACTGAGTGGTTCATTGATAAAAAAAGAACTTCGATAGTACTTCTCTTAGCCGCAGAAAACAAGGTCAATTTTCTTCAAGCTACATACGAGAATAATACTTTGAAAAATGATTTAGATGAGTTGATGAGGGCTCAAGGTATTAAATAATTATAATATTGTAAGAGCTACCTCATTTCTGAGGTGGCTTTTACATGCCCATGAAAGCATACTTTTAACTAGCAGCGTAGGAATACAACATCGTATGTGTTTTTTAACACACAATTTGTATGAGAACTCAAACACATTATATGTGAGAGTCATCGCACATCCTGTTGCATATACATTGTATATGTTATATGAAAATGTTATATTATTCCTAGGAGACTAGTATTTTATTCAGCTTTCGTGAGTAACTAGTAGTCATATTATCAGGTGATCCAATCATAGAATGAACTGTCTAATCTAAATTAGATAGGAGATGATTGCATTGGCTGGCAAAAAAGGAGGAAAACGAATGGCTGTTAGTCTTCGTGAACGACCAACTCTTGAAGGAAAAGATGCAGAACGTTTTATTAGCAAAATGAAAAAAAATGAAGAGTTTATGAAAAAGCATGCTGCAAGAAAAATTAAGGAGTACCATGACAGACTTTCTAGAGGAGAATGAAAATTATACACTCACACACAAAATTATATCCATAGATGACCTAGCTCATTTAAAAAATTTTAAGTGTGGTAATGGTTCTATGGATCTTTTTCTTGCCGTTGAATCCTACCCTTCTCACATAGAAAGAGAATCAAGCACCACAGTTGTCTACATTAACGATAAACTTGTTGGGTACTATACGTTGCGACACATTAAATTGTCCTCATTGTTAACAACAATCACTCCAGAAGAAGATCGCGATGTTTTAGATATTGCACGACTAGCTGTAGATATTCAACTACAGGGGAAATATATAGGCACTGCAATAATGGAAAATATATTAAAAATGGCTGTTCAACTCAATGAACGCTTTATAGTACTTGACGCTCTAAAAGAGAAATGGAGTTGGTACGCTAAAAAATTTGATTTTGAGCCACTGTTTGAGAGTGACATAGAAGGTTCTGGAGAATTAGTTACAATGCTAATAGACTTGTACGATCAAGATTTGATAGAACGATACTATGACGAATAACAAATGAAATACCAAATTTACATAGAAATTAGCTATGGAAGCCTTATAAACAGGGCTTTTTTTATTTGTCCAAATTTTATATTGGAGGTGATTTTGCGTGACTGCCTTTAATCTATTTTTAATGTGTTTAAATAAGTCTGTAGTATATTGTGCAGATATTTTTTTGTCTGTCAGTCCAACAAACCATAACTTTCATCATATTAATTCGCAAATAAGTAAAAAAGTATCTCTGATCTCTTCTTGGGCTAGGAACTAGTTAATTTGAAGAAGATTAGAGGCTTTTGACAGAATGTCATAAGTGCAGCAGACGAGGCTTTTAAATTTAGGGTATCCGTCTAGCATCTATTAGACAAGCGAGAATACATCTTTGACTGGAGTAGACAATAGAAGCGTATAGAACAGTATCCGTGATGATCATGGAGAGATGATACTTTCGTAATACGTTTCGGTTTAGGTACAAAAAGGAGCCTTATTTAGTGGGACCGTTGTTTATATGTATACATATTATTTAAATCTAAATGTTTCAAATGTCTCAAGAAATTCTGACAAGGCATAAAATCCAATTCCAATACAGACAAATCCAAGGATAAAACAACCGATGATTGAATTAGAAAATCCACTTCCTTGTCCATAATGTTCACCACAATTAGGACATATAATTGCAGATCTTGAGATTGGATGCCCACAAGATCTGCAAGGTTCTATTTTTTTAGATCTCAATCCTATCAATCTTCTGTAGATATTAAGAAACACTCCAGCAATACCCATTAAGCCCAGTACAAATAGAGCTATGATCAATCCTGCAAAGAATACCATACCAAAAATCTCACTGATGTTATGAATCAAATCATTTACTAACTCCTCCAACGTTAAAGTCAATCCGGATTAGTCTACCAGACCTAGGTATATTTTTCTATCAGAGTGTATGGAAGTTACAGATCCTTAAATAAATCTAACAAATAAAATAAAAGCCCAATTCCTCCAGCCAAAGCTACAACTCCGGCGAAAAAGTTGGCTAATATACTGGTAGAGAATGAATTGGCTCTTCCGAAAGTTTGGCCACAATTAGGACAAAGAATAGCTTCTTTAGATATCGTATGACTACACGAATGGCAAGGTTCTAAGCTAGAATTATTACCTTTGATTGCCGAAATTATATTTCCGAACATTCTGCCAAAGAAACGAATAGACATATAAAAGAATGTCAGAATGAAAAGAGATTGTAATGTTGTTCCAACTATAATGCCTATTTTCTCTTCCATGTATTCCCTCCAAAATTTAATCAATCCAGAATAGTCTATCAGACCTATATGGGTATTTCCATCAATTTCTATTATAAAAAGCAAAAAGGAGTGACTTCCGCTAGGGTGTCACTCCTTTTTGGTCTTTAATTTACTTCCTTCAATAATTCCTCATAGTTATTCCGCACATTACCTACTTCTTTGGGGACTTCATATACTCGCATTTCTGACGCTTGATATGGTTTGAGCAGACTGAGCAGGGACTGGACATCATGATTATCTCTTCCAAGCCATTCAGCCTCATCCTCTGAGCGCAGAATAACCGGCATGCGATTATGAATGTCTTCCATGAGACTGTTAGGTTCGGTCGTAATAATCGTGCAAGTACTCAACTGATTGTCGTTTTCGTCTGTCCAGGTATCATAAAGACCGGCAAGTGAAAATAAGCGGTTATCTTTCATCAGAATGCGCATTGGTTGCTTTTCCTTTCCTTCCTTCCGCCACTCATAAAATCCGTTCGTGGGGATGATACAGCGTTTGGAGCTGATCAGACGTTTAAAGGACGGCTTCTCTGCTAATGTTTCTGCGCGGGCATTAATCATCTTGTTCCCGATCTTATCATCTTTTGCCCAAGTAGGCACCAGACCCCAGCGGAGAGCGCCTAATCTATTACCGTTTTTACTTCCGATAATAGTTGGGATGTACTGCATGGGTGCAGCATTATAGTTAGGCTTGTACTCAAATCCATCTGCAATAGATGCATAGTACCTATCCAAGATAGATTCTAAAGGGTCAGTGATTGTAAATCTACCACACATACAAAACACCTCCTGTATTGTGCTTACAATATATAATCTTACACTGGTGTACGGGGTAATCTTAAATTTGGGGGAGTACATAATAACACTTCAACCTAATTATAGCGGTTTGCTATAAAGGATTGAGGCGGTAAGTTATGGAGAATACGACAAGTGTTGATCAGTTCATATAAGTTTGTTCAAACCATTCAACGGACTCTGTTAGACTCGCAATTCCTACTACGAAAAGTCCTACTCCAAAAAGAAAACAGATAATTATTGAATCACCTAATCCGTTCATTTTACCGTAATGTTCACCACAGTACGGGCAAATAATAGCAGTGTTTGAAATCGAACGTCTACATGTTGTACAAGGCGTCATTCTGTCTATTTTTACACCTTTTAATCTTCTATAAATATTGATAAAGCTCTTAATAATAAACATAATTGATAATACAAAAAGTGATAATGTTAAAGCACCTAAACAAAACACACCAACGTAGTCACTAATTTCGTTAATCTTTTTACTCATAGAACAGTTAACCCCTCATTCAAGTTTAAACTCTTTTAATGGGTAGCAGCATCCGGAATTCTTCCAACTGGTTGTCTACCTAGCTACCAGCACCACGATTTTCTGATGGACTTATGTATTGGATATCTACACCTTCTCAGCCATTCAAAGCTCGACCTAAATTTAATTATTCGGCAACTCCTTACAATACTCCTTCAACTGACGCTCAACGTGTATTGGCGCTTGATTTACCACTCCCTTTCTTTGTACGTTTCTCCAGAAGTGGTTACCGGTTTTGTACAGCGGTCTTTTGAAGAGAACTATGCGTAATGGTTAACTAAACCAATCATTATCGCTATCCAATAAGATCATTTGGTCCTCCGAGGCGCATTATCTCAGATGCGACAAACTAAGTTTGAGATAAACTTAAAGGATCATGGTTGTGTGCAAAATGAAAGAAGCAGTTTGCCGTTCGCAGCTGCTCCACATTTCGTTGAGCTAGCAACATAAGTTACTTTAGGTACGTCTGTGTAGCAAAAAGGAGGAGGAACATGAGGAAAAAAATATGTATTCTACTAGTGCTACTCATGGGGGTTACGATCGTTGCTTGCAGTATACCTCAAGCTGAGAAGCTGACCACATTGACGTTGCAAGAACTCTATCCAGGGGATATTGCGAATGTGGATTCCATTGAGATTACGGATGGTAGCTCAGGCGAGCGGAAAATGTTCTCTAACCAAAAACAGATTCTAGAGTGGGTTGATCAAATAAAAGATATGAAATTCGAGCCTGATTCGAACCAAGAAGAGAGAAGTGGCTTCATGTACTCGGTATCTTTGCGGGAAGGTCACATGAGTAAGTTGGGATTCACTCCGAATTCGCAGGGTGGACATAATTACATCCACAACGAGGAATTGACGTTAAAAATTCAAGAGATGTTTGGAAACATGGATTTCCATAAATGAGAGGTGAAGGCGTGTCACAAGTCTTGAATCGGTGCTATTTTACTACTATTCTATACATAATAAGCCAAGCACCCGATAAATAATTATAGTTACGATTAAATCCTAGAAGGACGGTACAATAATGAAAAGTATTACACGTATGACTGCTTGTTTGGTTTTAGCCGCATCACTATTGGGTTCTACAACTGCAGTAGCCGAATCCGAGATGCAGGAGCAGAATGAAAAAGATATAGCCACTTTGACGTGGAGAGGAATTCCAGCATTAGACATGAACGAGCACTGGGCCAAGCGTCTCTTTCAATGGGGTATCTCTGAAAATATAATTAATGGATATTCCGATTACAACCTTAAGCCTGATCAAGTAATCACAGAGGCTGAATTCCTCAAGATGTTATACAGAGCAGAGGGTATGGCCATTCCAAATGCAAGTGCAAATAGTGCATATCTACCCAGTGAGAGTTGGACAGAAGGTCTCTACAGGGTGGCTAAACTATATAACCATCCGACAACGGGAGAAAACAACTTTGCGATGAGAATGCAGCCCATTACCAAACTACGTGCTGCAGAAATTATCAGTGCAACTCAAGGCGTTCATTATACTGGCCAATATGCTGTCGCCTATCTGATCGGACATGGATTATCCAACAGTGAAGCTAATTCTCCAGAGCAGTTTGATGAAGAAAGTACGCTTACGAGAGCAGAAGCACTTCAATGGATACGTCAGCTTGCTTTTCATGGAAAACTTAAGATCGACGTAAGACCAAAAGTTCCTACAGATCTTAGTCTTCTTCCTGATCTAATGGACATAAATTCTGAAGTGATTCCTGATTTTAGTACGGAGCCCGTTACTGATGAGGATTTTAGTTTGTACATTCTTGGCGATGTTCCAGAACTTAGATTTGGAGACTCGAAAAAATCAATTGATGAACAATTCGGAGAATCTAAAGGAAAGAATATATTTGATTCTGATACATATCCGTTATTCACCGCACACTTTAACCAGAGTGGAGAGTTAGATGGTTGGAGTATTGACTCATACATGGATGGTTCCCCTAATACAGCTTCTTCACTACTCACAAAAAAAGGGATTGTGTTGGGTGAAAGCACCTTGTCAGATATTATAGATCGATATGGGTCAGCTGGAGTGAGCGGCAAAGGGATCATAGAGTATTTTTATAAAAGGATGAGCGATGGCACCTATGAGGATATTTCAATTTATGATCCGATCCAAAATATTGAAGACGTGTATACGATCTCGTTTATTGTCGATGATGAAACCCAAGTACTCTATCATGTAATGGTGACTTCTTTTAAGGTTGCTTTCGGTTATACCTAAATCCTTGTGTTATTAAAATCACGGAAAACCAAAGAAGCAGCTGATGAGTATAATCGGCTGCTTCTTTGATTCAGCTAACAGGAAGATTAGCGTAACTCACCATTATTTGTTGGGGTTTAAGAGATAGAGCTCATAAAGAGTGAAGAGCCATTGACACTCCCACCCCTAAAGGGGCAAGATCACTAAAGTGATTGGGATTCTTAGCTAAGCTTAACGTCCTCATTTCATTTCTGCTTTGGACAGATGCTAAGATTAGGGTATGCCATTACCCCTCCTAAGACAGTGCATATAGCACCTTAGGCTGATTGACTGTTACCGCCAATCACAGTTGCGTAGCGAATATTCATCGCCCCAACGATATCACGATGTTTCTTGAATCCACATGGGCACTTATATCTTCTATCTTGCGCCTTGTTCTTTTTTGAACATGCTGGACAGGTTTGACTTGAATATGCAGGGTTCACATATTCCACTTTGATCCCTGCCATATTTGCTTTGTATTCAATGAATTGTGCCAAACGGTAGAATGACCAACGGTGTAGATTCTTTTCGTTTTTACGACTTGTTCTTGTCGTCTGCCTAATATTCGTTAGTTGTTCTAAGCGAATGACAGAAGTCTTATTTTCGACTGCGAAATTAACGATTTCACGACTGACTTTGTGGTCTTTGTCTTTCATCCATCGTTGTTCTTTATCATCTAACTTGCGAATAGCGTTCACTTTCTTTTGTTTTCCTAGCTTTTGACGAACACTACGAAACTTCCGTTTCTTGTATTTGTTTTCTCGCCCATTCCCAAAGAAGCGAGCGCGATCATGATCTGTGATGGCTACGGCAGGGATTTTCAGCCCTAAATCAACGCCCAAAATCCGCATCCCCGTTTTTTCAGTTGTTGGCATGGTGACAGCAATTTGGGCTATCCACTTACCTGAGCTTTTCGTGACACGGAGCGTACCAAGTTTATGCTTCAAAAGGTCAACGTTTCGATGGTCTTTGTCGATGAACAATGCACGAATTTTTAAACGCTTAGATTTTCCCTCTACCATGAATGGAATGGAAATGTGCGTGAAGTCCAGAGAATAGTTTTGGTTATTCCATACGCAAATCGGTTTCTTTAGGATCGGTATGATTGCGTATTTACTTTTCTTAACTTTGGTAGAGAAGACACTATTCGCATCTTTAATCGCTTGATTTTTTACTGCACTTGGTAGATTAGCAGGAATGTCTTTAGTTGTCTTCTTCAACCTTTTCTTTTCTTCTACCATCTCGGCCACGAGTGTATTAACAACTCGGATATATTCATGACTACTTTGTTGCAATAGTTGGATCTGCTCTTTAGTCGGCAGCAGCTTTACCTTAACCGTTAGGGTCTGAGACAGTTACTTCACCCCCTTGTCTTTTGTTGTTCAACATAACGCTTGATGGTCTCACTTGATACATTTCCAGCGGTAGAAACAAAATAGGAACGTGTCCACAAACTGGGCAAATGCAGAAGGTGTGGAAACTCTTCTCGTAGTTTTTTTGATGTGACTCCTTTTATTTTGGCCATGATATCAGCAGGGCTTAATGTTGGAAGTGCATTGAGAAACATATGTGTATGGTCTTTGTCGCACTCCATGGCAACAATCACAATATTAAGCTCTGCACATACCTCATGCACCAGTTCCTTGAAGCGCTGTTCTACCTCTAATTTGAGAAATATCTTTCTTCTGTATCGTGGGCAGAACACAAAATGATAGTTCAACAAAGTTACGGTTGTGTTTGTTCTTCTATATTCATTCATATCTATATTGTATCAGTTTAATAGATGAATTGAAACGAGCTAAAAAATTAAGAACGCAGACATTTCGGATACTTGAAGCATCACAATAGTGATACTCCGTATCCGACCTCACTTTTATCCCACATCTAAAGAATTGGGCTTTCTCGTTCGGGGTTTCTGTAAGTATACGAAGTGAACACTTGTGAAGATGTATTCTAAAGGAGTCATAATAGTAATTTTGTGGTTATTATGATTAGTGTATCGGCTAAGCCTGTTCTATCCCAATTTACAAATGCTAATGATACGATGAATCAAAGCCATCGTGATATAATTAAGAAAATTCAACGCTATTACTGAGATATACATATGGAGTGCAGCCAAAGATGAATAAGAATCTCAAAGATATAATTTGCAGGTTAAAGATAAGCTTGAAAGAAGATCCAAATGGGATAATAGTTGGTGAGTTAAATGAGGGGATCTCTGGTATTGAGTTTGAGTTTAATTCTGTTCACCTCACTCAGTACATTTCATTTCTAGAAAAAACAAATGGTGCACGCTGTGGGGCGATTGATTTTTGGACCTATGAAGAATTACCTGATAATCAATATAGGGTAAGCGAATTCCCTGAGTTTATAAATAGGTGGCTTGAGATAGGACAAGTAGTGTATAAACCGCTTTTTATAGACAAGTTTTCTGGTTCGTTGATTCTAATAAAAGATGAGGGGAGATTCCAAGAATTCGAAAGTTTAGATACGTTTCTTTTGAGTTTTGTTTTCGGCAAGAACTATGAGTTAATAGTTCCGTATGTTGAAAAAGAAGAATGGTTTCAGTTTCTTATAAGAAATGAGACTATGAGTTTTCTCTAGTAGCCTTATGACAAGACAGCATGGCTACATACAGGTTTAAAAGTAGATATCGTGACTAAACGTTCAATTTTTGGCGGCTAAAATTACACCTCAGAGTCGAGAAAATCAAACAAAAACAGTTACGGGCGAACTAAGCTCCGAATAATTCGGAATCATAGCTCCCTGTAACTGTTTTTGATGTAGAGTACTTTTATTGACTTGGTTGGAGTATTTTGATGTCTGGCTCCATCAGCATTTTGTTCAACAATGGGCCGTACACATTGTAATGTGCCAATGAACGTCCTGGAAAATAAGCTTCTAGAATTTTCATCGTATCGTGCTCTTTCCCTCCTGAAATGTAGAAATCTCGCCTAACCTGAGATATTAATCCATCATTTTCAGCTTCATATATAGTACCATCCATGCTTTTTGCAAACCAGTTCGAGGCTTGGAAACTTGCATAAGGTATCCCTGCTTCTACAAAGAGCATATGACTTCTGCTTATTGGATATGAAGGAGAAAGTACAGAATACTTTACGCCCGGAGAAGGGTTTGAGCTTGTCCATGGGTTGGTATATATCGTATTTTCGCTAATTTCGGGACCTTTGCCATGTGTGTTGTAATATCCATCTAGCGCCTCTGTATCAAATACATTAATTCCTAATTCTAAAGCTTTGGAAACCGCTAATTTATATGCTTCCGTATGTACAACAGAGTTATTATTTGGATCGGTTATGCCTCCATAAACATTGGGGTAATCACCACGTGCGATATTGTCGATACTGAGTATGAAAAGAGTATTCTTCTTATCTGCTGCAGTCATTTTCTTTGCATAGTACTCTGATCCCTTATTAAATTGTTCAATATCAAAAAAAACAAATTTTACGGTATACGGCAATTTAACTGCGTGAGGAGATTTCTTGTCTACTAGCTCCTTGATTTGAGCGAGCATTAATGCTACCCCCGAAGCGTTATTCGAATAGCCTGATCCGTCATAATGGGCACTAACAATGATTTGTTTGCTAGGATCTTTCCCTTTCAGTGTAACTTCAATATTCGAGCCTTTAAAAAATACATGATGTCCCCACGGCGCAGAAATTACGCCAGTAGTGTCTTTTTGTGTGTTGAAATTTTGCTCATTAATATATCGAGAGTCTACGCCAATTTCTCTTAGCGTGCTCCTAATCCATCGTTTTGTCTGTCCATGAACTTTACCATTTCCCATGGAATTATCTGTAGGAGAGGCTGAACTATCTTTAAGGTGTTCACCCATATACTCCAGATATGTTTGTGCATTTGTTGCGATGGAAGAAGAGCCTGAAGCCAATGCATTTCCAGGAACCGCAATAACCAGCAGAATAGCCAATAGAATACCCTGAACCTTTAAAATATTTTTCATATTTCCTCCTCAAATCAATTCGTTCTTCAAGTTCTACAAAAGCCTTACACCGTACGTTCTATTCATACTTAATTACCGTTAATTTTTGAGAGCGGCCTCCCAAAAACATACTCTATGTACTAGCAATGTTTAGTACCTAGCTTGTTACTCTGATAATTCACCTCACAATTTAGAAAATGTAATTCATCTTTTCATTAAAGATATCCATCTAACACTGGTAGGATTAGGAATATTGTATCACATATCATAGTTCTTAAGAATCACTGAATAACTAAGAAATGGGGAGGACGGTGGAGAACTATATTAGATAGGCGATACTTGTTAAGCTAACGGGCAGAGTAGTTTCGGTATGTGGTATGATTTGATTGATGGAGTAAACGAAAGGTGCGACATGAGTCAGCGTCGGCCAACAAAGGTGAGGATAACGATTAAGGGAGTGAACTATATTGAATGTACAGCATGCCTATTTACGACAAATTCAGCTCAAAAGGCACGAAGTCCCCACTTATAATCGTTACCCCTTTAATTTGGCAGTCATTCGAAGTCTAAATACTCTTGATTTTCACCCCAAGGTAACCTATATCGTAGGTGAAAATGGGATGGGCAAATCAACACTGATGGAGTCCATCGCTGTTGCATGGGGATTTAACCCGGAGGGTGGGACCATCAACTTTTCCTTCTCAACCCAGGCTACCCACTCGAGCTTATATGAATATATACAATTGATCAAAGGTCCGCGACGCCCGAGGGATGGCTTCTTCTTCCGGGCAGAAAGTTATTATAATTTAGCCACGACGATCGATGAATTGGACAGCCAGCCTTCATTCGGTCGCCCTATTAAAGATTCGTACGGTGGCAAGTCCTTGCATGAGCAATCGCACGGAGAGTCGTTCTTTTCCACGTTCATTCATCGATTCGGGGAGAATGGATTATATATACTGGATGAGCCTGAGGCTGCACTGTCTCCCCTTCGCCAAATGGCGATGCTGACACGAATCCATGAACTTGTTTTGCAAAACTCTCAATTTATTATTGCGACCCATTCCCCAATCCTTATGGCATACCCAGATTCGATTATTTACAATCTAAAGCCAGATGGTATCGAGGTTCAAGTATTGGAAGAAACCGACCATTTTATGATGATGAAAGAGTTTGTGAATAACAAGGATAGGATGCTCAGAGAATTGTTTGAAGAAGGTCAAGATTAAATCCACTGCTATACCATGGAAACCTACAGCCTAAGAGAGGTCGTTTTAAAGGAAAAGATCTATTGTGAAGATTAAGCAACAGGCAGTATAGTTCTAGTTATGTGGTATATTTCGAACTAAGGTATGACTCGTCATGCTTGAAAGACTATTGTGTTTCAGGAGGGTCATTTGTATGGGAAAGACATTCCGCAAGAGAGCTAAAAAGATAATGGTAAATGGTTATCAGTTTCACTGTGTCATTAATGAGATTCCTAGTAATACGTTTGTTAATTTTAAGGTTTATTCATCTAAAACCTCATATTTTGAAGTGTTATTTACATGGGAAGGTAGTTGGCACTTTAACCCACACAGACCTAGGAATTGCGAACTTTTAATAAGGCACGCGAATGAAATTGGTTGGGCGTTTAAACAAGAAAAGAACTCATTGAAAATAGAAGAAGGTGATTTACTCATTAGTAAACTTGGACTAACTGTATGAATGCTTAATTCCTATTTATCGAAACGTTAACTTAATAAAACTTAAGAAGGCAACACCGAGATCAACTACTGTTTTCAACTAGCGGACTGACAATAGGGATCGTTGCGGAAATGCTCAAAATCTTTTTTTTGTGTACCTTTAGGAATCGTTCAATCGAAGTTTTAGATACATAAAATCCAACTTGGTTTTTGCAGGTATTTAATCGCTAAGCCTATGGTGACGATAATGAATATTGAGGAGTTTTCTCCTAAATCAAGAGCGCCGAATCAAAAGGAGAGAGTTCATGAAAAAACAGTTTATCAAAATCGCAGGAATCACACTGACAGCAGCGCTTATGTTAGGTACGATGAGTATCACAATACCTAACGCGCAAGCCGCTAAAACTCCATTTTCCGACGTTCAATCGACCCACTGGGGCGCCGGTGCTATTACTAATGGCGTTTCCAAAGGTTATGTCGATGGATATACGAATGGTACCTTTAAACCAGACGCCAGCGTCACGCGCGCTGAATTCATGAAGATGGTCGTCTCGGCCATGGAGCTTGAAACCACCCCATCCAGCGGTAAATGGTACACGGAATACGTTGATACCGCAAGCAAAGCAGGTCTTTTCGCAACTGACGATTTTAACGATAACGAAGCGGCTTGGGCGAAAGTGATGACACGCGAAGAGATGGCCCGTGTTGCAGCTCGTGCGATCGGGGAAACAACAAAGGAAGATGACAAATGGATGTATCTCGCTACGAAAGCCGGTCTCATTAAAGGGGTAGGTATAGGGCAGATCGCTCCGAACGGACTGACCACGCGTGCGCAGGCAATCGTTGTAATCGAACGTATTCTTACCAAGAATACCGGCGCTTCCCTTGACGTCGACAGGTATGCGGTCGGTAGTGCAGAAATCGCATGGCATGGTACAAATATCTTCACCGTGATGCCGGAAATGTGGGTAACCACGGAATCCGATCTGAGACAAGCTAGAAAAGAATCGGTGGAAGAAATGTGGAACAAAAAGCTTATGACCATCACATCGAAAGATGGTCTGTACCAAGCTAAGCTGGACGCTCTTATCGCTATCGACTTGGCTGATCCTAACGACCCGAACCTTGGACTGATTGCGCCTATCAATACGCTTAAGTGGTATAATAACCGCCCTTCAATCACTAATTTGATGGTTAAAGACCAGAAAAAGAGTTATGTCCTTTATTTCAAAGGTGGGCCGGTATTTAACAAAGATACAAAAAAATATAACCCTAACACAAAAATTCAATTTCAAGTCGATGGATTTAATAGTCCCGATCGGGATGCCTTTTTCCAAAAAGGTGTGCTGAATACAGTTGCAGACGTTTATCGCAATAGCCGGACAGACACCACTGCTGTGATTATCCCTAAAACAGGAACTATTCAACTAACCGATCTTGTAATCAGACTTCAAACACCAGCAGCTGGATCGAACTTCAGTGAAAGCATTCCGCTCCGTCTCAGAGGTATCAAATAAAGAAAAAACACCCAACATACTGCTCCTAATGAGCGTATGATGGGTGTTTTTTACGGTTTAGTTATATATCGCAAACAAAGGCCACCTGCAAATTGCAGATGGTCTCTTAAATACATTTAGGTATATATACGTAAATGTATACGTAAGTAATTAAGTGAATGTATTTAGCTGGTTTTTCCGTAGGTTCGGCAAATTTTTGTTGTTTCATCACAATTTAATGTGTGGCGTTACGTCTCGATCTCGTTCGTGCTGATAAGGAGCCATATATGGATTGGAATTGATTCTAAAGAGTACACGCTGAACATTAAATTGAATATCGTCTTATACTGGAAATTTTGTGCTTGGATAAAGTTGAAAGATAAATACATAAGTATTGCCTTTACGAAAACATATTTGTTATATACTTCTCGATTCCTACTAATCCGTATAATTACCGTATGAAGACACGTCATAAAAGATAAAATGGCTATAGTGATGAGGCAATCATTCCTTCACACTGCCTTCTAGTAATTGTATAGCCAATATTGATGTTGTAGCTCTGTATACATATCCCCTCTTCAGATTCAAGGTCAGGTCAGATTAGTAGTTTAAGAGTACATTTAATTTCATAAAAAAATACCAGGGCAAGCTTATTTACACATAAAGCTAAGAGATGTAGATATAGCCGGGGGATTCCCGCAGTTCACCGTCCCTAAATCCCAAGCGACCCCAGATAAGTCGTCCGGGTTCCATTGGAATTCTTAACGCGACTAGCAAGGAAGCTAAAGACTTGCGGCAATGCTCATACATCATGGGCAAGACTTCGCTCCGTTTCACTTCACTTCACAATACCCACCATGTACTACGAAGCAAATAAGGAACCATGACTCCATTACGCTCGCTTCATTCCTTCATCGTTCCAAAACCGTCTGAGTAGACCTTTTGAAGCAAAACCCTTGTTTGCATAATCGAAGAAGAAAAACAATGCACGTTCGCATACTTGTGTGCAGCCTTACCATATTCCGTTTTTCAAAGAGATCATTCGTATTCCGTAGCCATCTAATCGCATGGGATCATATAGAACCTCTCCGGGCAAGGCGACAAAATTATGTTGAGAAAATCATTCCACCTAATTTTGTCGTCCCTTCGGGCAGCCTTGCCCTGCGAGAACCTATATGATCTTAAATCTGCGACGGCTACGGTATACGAATAATTTGTTTCTTTGAAAACTTCATAAGGTAAGGCAAGTCAGCTAGTAAGATAACTGCTCATCAACCTTAAAAGATTCCGCTCATCGCCGCTAGGGCTAGACAGGCAAACGGTGCCGAATGAGGTTTAGGGTAAAAAAAGTCTGTTCTAATTAAAGGATTTATAAAGGAGGTGAGCTCAACATGGGTACGGAGGCGTTGGGTATTCAAATTGAGGTGATGCGACAAGAGCTTATTGATTTAGCGCAGCGGATGGGTTTAACAGCAGTGGAGGTAGTGGAGAAATCGCAGAAGTTGGACAACATACTGAATGAATATGATCGACAACATCAACGAAAAAAATAAAGCCCGTTTGTTTAGGAGAACAAACGAGCCAGGGCGAAGATTTGGACCCCTTCGGCCCTTGATTATACCACATACAGGAGAGCTTAATACGAGAGGGGATTTATGAATTAACATAATCGTACGGTTTATCGTCCCTCTAACGAAATGGGGAGCAAGGGGGACAGCGATACTTCGAAGAGTGGAGTGCCTGGCAATTGTCTATAGCCTATGGATAAGACTGATGAGGGCGGTTAGTGACGTAGGTTTAAAGATGAAATGAAGGTAGTCGTATAAGCAGCAGGACAGGCAAAAAAAGTTGCAGTACATAAATTAGGCATACTATTTCAAGACGCCTTTACAATTAAATAGAACGATCTCTGTGTTTCTTTGTATAACTATTTTGATGAAGTGCCATATAACGGAGTATGCACGTACAATGTACGTTGAAAGGAAAAACAAGTGATTCCCATGTATACCCATAGCATGTTGAGAAATGGTAGACTATATAAGAACCCGTTGGGGGTATAGGAATCATTTGAGATTGCTTTTACTTGATTTATAATACGTTGGAGATACGATAGGATTCGGTGTGGTTGATTTAATCGAATCTATTTAATAGGAGGTTTGGGTGAATGGAAACTATAACAGAACTTTTTAAGAGATTGGAAAAAGAAAGAGAAGAAGGATTAAAGCTAAACCCTAGATACGATATTGATAAACTTGCAGATGAAAACGGCGAAGTATCTATCTACTTTCATTCAAGTATAGAGTACCAAATGTACTTGGATGGCAAAAGTGTCATTGGCTCAACGGAGCGTTTTCTCCATTCAGATATATTTCGTAATGTACATAAAGATAGAATTGAGAAACTGACAGATGGAAGAACTTTAGCACATATTCCAGCTTTATCCGCTAATGATGAAGTGTGATCTTGTGATAAGGAGTGTACGATGAGTTCGTATTGAATGAACGTGAGTTAAGATGGGTGTTGAGAACGATGGAGAAAATGAGTATGTGAACGTGAACTGTAGTAAAACAATGATATTCCAAGTATCTATATCCAGCACTAAAAGCTATTGAATCAGGATTCTCTTGCAGATTAGTCACAGGTATTGGGGAGTATCGCAACAGCCCGTTACAACCCGTTTTGATTGGGACGAAGGAATGTTGAGCGAAGGCGGGCAAAACGAAGTACATATGAATTTGATTTCAATCGACTAAGGAGCGGGTGGATATATTAAAAACACATTGGGGCAAATATGTAATTCTACTAACCATTATTTTACCGATCTCCATTGTTGCTATTTTTACGCTCCCTTATGATAAACGCTATATGGCAGTTGCTATATTCCCGTTACTATTCTGGGTATCGTATTATTCGTGGATCGCATTCGAGAAGAGAAAGAAAGATACATCAAACAAGGCTTTCTTTAGGAAGGGGTGAGGAATAGTGAAGATACATCATCGGGAAGCCGTATTGAGAACCGTTTCGGGAAGCATTAACCGCAACTTAAATGATGAAGCATCAGATAGGGATGTCAAATACTTTGTGTTACCGAACTTCAATGATTTGTATACAGGATCTCTATATAAGAACTTTCAAACTTCAACGACAGAAGATATCGAAATTCATGATGTTAGAAAGTTAGAAAAACTACTGACCAATTCAAATCTCACCTTCCTCGAACTTCTATATTCCGTAGAAGTAGATACCTTTGGATATGCTGAGATCGAGCAACTTCTTAATTACAGAGATAGGATTTCAACAATTAACTTAAAGAGTCTGTTCAATAGTTGTTTTGGCATGTATAGAGGACAGGTGAGGGATCTTACCAAACCAAACTCTGAAACACAGAAAAGCATGATCGCTCAATATGGATATAACACGAAAAAGGCGATGATGTCCTTACACTTTCTACTCTTCTTAATCCGTTTTCATAAGTCTGAGTTTAAGGATTTTAAAGGTGCGATTACATATGAAGGAACGGATAGAGCATATATGCTTGGATTGAAGCATGGTGAGCTTTCATTGGATGAGTTTAAAAAGATCACACGTTTAAACGAAGAAAAAGCTCTGAAATTGGAGCAAAGTTATTATGAAGTTCCGCTTGATAAGGAAGCGAATTATTATCTGAAGACTCTCTTACAAACTCTTGTCAAGAATCACATTAAAACAATGTGAAGAAAGTCTACATTTACAAACAATAAGGAGTGCCAAGGAATGAATTTTAACCAATGGGCTTCAGAGAATATCAACATCATTGGCGTATTTAATATTACACTCACTATCCTATTGACCGCTCTCAACGTATGGTTTGCTAGAAACTCTCAACGGTACAGTGCTGAATCATTAAAGCAAAACGAAAGAATTCGTCAAGAAAATAACACGCCCAATGTTATCGGTTATTTTCACTCAAACGATCTTCAGCTGGTTTCATTTTTGTTGACCAATAAGAGTGACAATGCAGCCAAGAATATTAAGATACATTTGAAACCAAGAAATGGGGAAGAAGTTCCTAAAGATTTAATAAATGCATATATGCTTAATGAAGGCGTTGCATTTTTAGCTCCAGGTCAAACCGTTAACGCTTTGGCAGGTAGTTTTATAGAAATCATGGATGAACGTAAAAACTTCCCTATATTTGATATTCAAATTGATTATCAAGATATTGATTCAAATAGTTATTCAAGATCATATGTACTAGATATGAACATGTATAAAGGGAATTTCATGATTAAAGAGAGAGGACTAAAGGATATCTATGTCCAGTTAGATTTAATGGAGAAACATATCAGAAAAGCTGTTCGTCTCTATGGAATGCAGGACAAAAGAGAACAAGAAAAATTAAAAAATAAGCCAAGAAGAATTAGAAGATAAATAAACCTGAAATCTAACGACACGTAGAATATCAGAGAATACTAATTAAAAATGGAAGTTCTAGCGTGCTGGATGAGACAAGTTAATCGGATTCAAGTTTAGATTATATCTTTCAAAAGGGTGGAATCAGGGTGGAGGACTGGAGGTTAAGTAAGGCAGAATACGATATATTACTTTCCTACATAGGTTGTGGTGATATTCTTAATGCAGATATTTTAGTTTTCGGAAATGAAGAGGGCACGGGTGGTTATACAGTAACAGAAAATGTTAAAGCCAGGACGCGATTGATTACAACGGATGAATCTTCGGATGTAAGGAATTATTGTATTGAAGCAAATAACTGGCGAGAGGGATTTTATTATCCAGATTTTGAGGGATTGTTTACTGGTTATGAAAAAAAACACTCTAAGGGTTTTACAAAAGGCGTTTTTAATGCAGCTATTGCAAGGCTTTGTCTAGCTCATGAACGAAACAGCCAATCCAACTGGTTTGAAGGTTCTCCGAATACCGACGAATTTTGTGTAATCAAGGAATACATTGGCGACAAGCTCTACAAACCAAAAACGGAGGGAATTCAAACCGCTTTAATTGACTGGAGACCGCTTCCCAGATCAACAGAGAGAAAATGGTATCCAAATGAGTATGGAGCAGTAGCTCTATCTCCTGAAGATAAACCAAATCAAGGCAACCCTTATTTAGCAGCGTTCAATAAACCAAAAGGTAGATTCAAGCCCCAAAAATACTCCACATCGAGTTTTAGTGACTTCAAAGAAGATACGAATCTCAGAGCTAGAATTATCAAAAATGCTCTAACAAAATCTAGGGCACAAATTCTCCTTGGAATTGGCGGAGCTGCTGGCTTTAAGAAGGATGCTCTTGAATTAATGTTTGGAAAAAATCTATTCTCATCCATCCCATTCTCTTGTGATATGAGGAACAGTAAGGGGCAATTACAAAAAGCCTTTAAGGCAGAAATTTCATTAGATAATAGGGTCTTATACATTTTCTTAATACCCTTCCCATCTGCAGGACTAGGATTTATTTCACAAGAGAATGCGTTAGGCATGCTAGCGGAATTATCGGATAAATATCTTAAACCAATATTAATGAACAAAAACTAAATTTTCTAATTCAATTTTAGAGTTAAGTAATTTGCATAGTAGAGTAGAGCATGAAAAGAAGGAGATGATTGATTATAACAACTAATCCATGTTTAAATCGGGCCTAGGAACATAATGAATGATTGAATTCACGATTTATCTAATAACAATCCCTATTGTGTATGTGATGTGTTTTGTACATACAAAACGATGAAGTGAATACTTCCTGATCGTAGAGCTAACAATTTCATATGTGAGATGTGGTCCCTATAACTCGGCTTATGTAGGAAGTAAGTTTAATTCGATGTAGAGAACCATTCTATGAATAGGTCAAACTAAGTTTCTAAATGAGGGTGATAGATAGGTGTATTTACTAACAAGAACTGCAACCATTGTGACGTGGATTTTTGATCACCTTGGACTTGTTGTCGGGATTTTGTTTGGAATCGTAGCTTTAATAGGCTTACTTAGTGGGATTTTCTCAAGCCGAACCCCCATGAATCGCTCGCTTACCCATGAAGAACAGGAAAGAAGCATAGACCGGAGTTTAGGAAAGAAAGAGGCATGGGAAGGCGAGCAAAGTAGCTCATTTGTAGATACGCCAGCAGTCCTTTTAGATAAGGGGCAGCAGGGAGAAGCGATTGTACTTGATGCTGTCTTAAAAAGTCATCCCCATATCAAATGTCTTTCATCTCTTTATGTACCAACGAGCGGTGGACAATACACTGAAGTGGACTTGGTTGCCATCCATAGTACTGGAATCTATGTAATTGAATCCAAGAACTATCGGGGAGTAATTGTTGGGAATGAAGATGAACGCATATGGAATCAGGCGTTTATTGAGGATCGAAATGAATTTTACAATCCAATTATGCAAAATGCGGGGCATATTCGAGCTATTAAGCTTTTTTTGGGTGAACGCTATAAAGGCATACCGTTCCATTCCATTATCGTATTTAATAACGACTCAAATATCGATTTGATCAAAGTAAAATCAAAAGGCATTGTTATTACGAAACATATGAATCTAACAAGCCAATTACAGGGTTTATTTCACATCCTTCCTGATGTTTTAAATGAGGAAAGTACGACAGTCGTTTATGAATCTCTGCTGCCACAAACAGAGGTGTCAGAGGACATAAAAAGGAAGCACTTGGAATTCGTCCAACATCGTAAAGATGCGTAGTGTAAAGTTGAATCAACTTGAATCCAGTTGCGAAGGATTCACATGATCGGTTCGAAGATATGAAATATTATGCGGTGAGGAAGTATGCTTTCTATTGTTTGGCTCGAGCGAAGCTATGTTATTAGCTATTTGGACACTGGCCAGGTAGAGGTGCGAATGCCAAGCTCACATGATTTCCCCGGGAGATTCGCACCTCGAAATTTGTCGAACACTTCAGTTTTGTGACCTTTTGGTAACAAGGATATTGAGTTTATATGTTGTTGTGGGATATAGTGGAGCTAATATGTGGAAAAAGTATCGGAATTACGTATGAAGGTATTTTAAACATAACTTGATACGTGTATCTTCGCTGTCGCACTCCGTATGGAGTGCGTGGATTGAAATAGCCCTTCAGATGGATTGTGCTTTTGAGTGTTTTAGTCGCACTCCGTATGGAGTGCGTGGATTGAAATAGCAAGGACGCTTTAATCTCGCTATTACGGGCGCGGTCGCACTCCGTATGGAGTGCGTGGATTGAAATCGAAATTATCGCGAGCTGTTTCGATTGAGCTTCCGTCGCACTCCGTATGGAGTGCGTGGATTGAAATTTGTTCGCGAGATAGAACCGGTTGGCGTGCGTTGGTCGCACTCCGTATGGAGTGCGTGGATTGAAATCTCTGACTGTACCAGAGCCTTGACGATAAATTCTCGTCGCACTCCGTATGGAGTGCGTGGATTGAAATTTCTGAATTTGAGGGATAGTGGTGAGGCCTTGATCGTCGCACTCCGTATGGAGTGCGTGGATTGAAATCACGATACGCGCGTCAAGGTAATGCTGAGATTGGAGTCGCACTCCGTATGGAGTGCGTGGATTGAATTAGTTTGAATCTCAGAAAAGTTATCTTGGGCGTTTTTCGCACCCCTCTTGCATATATTGAAATCAGGAGGGATTAAGGAATTATTTGGAATTAACTCTGTATTGAGACTGTGGATTGATTTGATGAGGATCTAGGAAGCTGAACCCAGTAATCATGTCGCTCTTCGGATAGAGTTACCTTCACCCAGCCGGTGGGAATTAACCAAGGAGAATAGAAATGGGAAGGTAGTCACTATTAATAGGTAGTGTTGTTTTCGTTACTTTTTACCATTTAGTACAGCTTCAGCAGTCAATAGTAAAGTCACCTTGAAATCTTACAATTATAAGGGACAACCATAAACATGAGCCGGTTGCTAGCGTAGATCGACTGAAGGAACTGGAAGCAGAGCTCCAAGAGATGATGCACCGGTTGTTTCAAGAGAAAGAGCATACGCTTGCGGATACACAAGAAGAACTGGCGATTGTAAAAAAAAGCAGTGCACATCTTTAGCAAACCAAAGAGCTAAGATTTCAGTTTGTGGAAGACCATCGCTCCGAGTTTCCTTTAGATGTGCAGAACCTTTCAAGTATCACGGAGCGGATATTACAAATGGCGAATGGCCCGAACTAGCAAGCGGCAGAACCGCAAAGACGAGGTCATGAAGCGTATTCGGTGTCATTTTTACGACCATCAGATGCGGTCGTCAGCCCTATATTACGTATCTGCTCCATTTAAAAGAGTTGCGAATCTCTTCACTTACCGTCAGTATATACATGCGTCAAATGAATCTAAGTTCTGTGGTCATGCCCGAATATCGTGTTTAGACTACGGATTCCAAATACGATCATCCCCTTGCGCCGAAAACACTGAATCAGCAATTTAAAACGTCCAAACCGAATACGGTATGGGTTACCGACATCACCTACATTCCTTGCCGAGGAGGTCGTCTATGCCTCGCCAGCGTTCTGGATTTGTGCACACGTGAAATTGTAGGCTGGCGTCTGTATAATCATATGAAAACCAGTTTGGAGATGGGTGCATTGAAGGATGCTTACAAGGCCAAACGTCCCGCTCCGGAATTACTCCATCACTCGGATCACGGTTCTCAATACACGTCAAAAGAATACGTGGAGCAACTGAAATCATACGGAATGGAATCAAGTATGAGCCGCCGAGGAAATTGTTATGATAACGCCTGTATTGAGTCGTGGCACAGTATTGTAAAGAAGGAACTCATTTACTGCAACCCTCGTTTTAAGACGCCGGAAGAGGCCTATACCGTCATCTACCAGTAAAATGAGTTCTACTACAATCGCAAGCGAATGCATGGTTTGCTAGAGTAACTTTCCCAATTCGCTTTGCGATGAATTTTACGGACAAATCCGCAGCATAGTGTCTACTTTTTTGACATAGGTCCAAAATACATGATAATAGATAAGCATTTCAAAAATTCAAGTGAAAAGAGGTTATCTTAGAGAAAATTATTATATACGCAGATTAAATAATACTAAAGTTAGAGAATGGGGTTATGCAATTTGAGTAAACAATTTCTTTTTTGGAATAAAATCAATGTTATTTTGATAGTTTTTTTGAGTTGCGTGTTGTCTGAGGATACTTCTCTGTTTGCTGCAGAATCTAAAAATGACCAAATAATAAAGAAAATATCTATAGGGAACAATCATCTTCTTATGCTAGATGAGGAAGGTTCGATTTGGTCAGCTGGTAGTGGCATGTTTGGCGAGTTCTCTCCAATGATGAATAAAGTAGTAGAGAATAATCCATTAGCAACAAATATAATGGCGATTTCTGCAGGAGAAGTCCATAGTCTAGCGTTAACATCAGAAGGATCAATTTTAGAGTGGGGTTACGATTCTAGACCAACTCAAATAATATCCAATTTGAAGAAAGTAGTGGATATAGCAGCAGGATATGAGATGAATTTAGCATTGGCTGAAAATGGAGATCTTTGGAGTTGGGGGACCTTTAGTAATATAGAACCTCTTGGCCAACTGGCATCTGTAAAACTTGCTGACGTGGTTGACATAGCAGTAAACACAGATGCTGCTTATGCTGTAAGGAAAGATGGAACTTTGTGGGCATGGGGCGATGATAACAGTTCTTATCAACTGGGTTCAAGAGATATAGATCCTTATACAAGTAATATCCCTCGTAAAATTAGTATCCCGAAAGGAATTACTAAAGTCTTTGCAGGTAAGGGCTACGCTATGGCTATAGATATCGATCAAAATGTATGGGCATGGGGAAGGAATGATTTCGGGCAACTGGGCGATGGTACGCTCATTGACCAGTACATTCCTCAAAAAGTAAAAAGTCTAAATTCGATAACACAACTTGCACTCGGAGATACTTACGTTCTCGCTTTAGAAGATAGTGGTACTGTATTATCTTGGGGAGATAATACGTATGGCACTTTAGGCGATGGTACGACTACTGATCAGTTAAAGCCCACAATACTTTCAGGGCTGTCCAATATTAAATATATTGAAGCAGGAAATAGTACTAGCATGGCAGTTAGTAACTCAAATCAAGCTTATATTTGGGGTAATAACCTACTGGAACGGTTTCCTAAAGCTCTGGAAAAACCGAAACTTATAGAGGTTACTGTACTTAAAGGGAAAGAGGAATCAATAGAAGCACCTACTGGATTGAATTTAAAAGCTTTATCCAGCTCCTCTGTAAGACTTATGTGGAATAAACCTAAAACACCTAGTACTGGTTTAGGTGGATTCATTGTTTATCAGAACGGGTTGAAAATAGCTGAGACTAACGATGAGACCTTTATTATTAAAGGGTTAAATCCTAATGAAGAATATAAATTTATAGTTAAAGCTACTAACAGTAACAAGAAGAAATTTTCGAAAAATAGTGAAACTGTGACTAAGAAGCCTGTAAAAAAAGAAAAGTCTAGTTATGTTTATAATTCTTCCGGCCAATTAAAAAGTATCATGTATGAATCAGGGAAGATAGTAAACTATGAATATGATAAAAACGGAAATCTTAAGAAAACAACGGTTGTGAATCCTTAACCCTATTAGACTTCTTAAATAACTTATTACTTCATAAATTAAGACTATTATTTTACCTGCACCCTTGCGAATAAAGTGTTATTCGTAAGGGTGCTTTTTATTAATCTGCTAATTCAAATTTCGTGAGTCTTCTATTCATAGTTCTTTGTATAGGTAACAGCGAGATAAGTGAAGCTAGTTTTTGGTAGCGCAAAAGATTGCTTATTATACATATATAAACTTTAACAAAAGTACACTGGTAATAAATCGACAAAAATATCTATAATTCGACAAAAAAAGCCTATTTCTTAAAATTGCCAAATAAACGATAATAGGAAAGCTGTTTTTGAAAACCGACAAAACTAAATGTTAAAGAGAGGGTGGAAAGTACAGAATGATCAAGATTTAGTTGATATACAAGATGGATTTCCAATTATCGCACAGGCAAAAATGTACACGAAGGGGAAACATGCATATGAAGTTACGGGGAATATCGATTATTGTGCTAATTCTAATACTTAGTATTGGGATTTTCACAAATGAAAAAGTGGATGCAGCTGAGAAAAAGAAGCTAAACGAAATAAATAAAGTCTCAGTTGGGACCCAACATCTCTTTTTACTAGGTAGAGATGGTTCAATATGGTCAGCCGGTATGAACCTTCCTGGTTTGCTGGGGCGTTCGGGAAATGCATTTGATGGCATCGGAGTGATCTCATCTGCCTCGAACGTTGTTGATATTTCTGCCGGAGGTTTTCGAAGTTTAGCTTTGACCTCTGATGGAACGTTACTTTCTTGGCCAGGAACTACAGATGTTGAGATCCCAGATCTGATTACCTCAGTGAAAAACATAAAGGCAATAGCAACAGGTTCAAACTTTAGTGTATTACTCACTAACGATGGTGGGGTTTGGACATGGGGCTCAAATTCTTCAGGCGAACTGGGGTTGGGTGATACTCAATCACGTACCGTACCAACTCAGATACCAAATTTTAAAAGTGTTGTTGAAATAGCCGCAAGCTATTCGACAACGTACGCTTTGAAGAGTGACGGCTCGGTATGGGGTTGGGGCACAAATGCCACTGATCAACTTGGAAATGAGACAATGGATTATTCCCTCAATCCGATAGAGATTAAATTTGCTACCAAAGTAAAGCATATCTATCAAAAGGCAGGGTATGGGGCAGCAATTGATATAAATGGCGATGTGTGGTCATGGGGTACTAATTCTTTTGGGCAACTGGGAGATGGAACACAAACAAAAAAAATAACACCGTCCAAGATTGAAGGATTACAGGGAATAAAGGAACTAGCTTTAGGTACCAGTCATGTACTTGCTTTGAAGGAAGATGGCACTGTAATCTCGTGGGGGGCTAATACCAGAGGTAAATTAGGTGATGGGACAACGACTAATAGCCTGGTGCCGGTTAATGTGAAGGGTTTAACGAACATTGTCTCCATCTCTGCTGGCGCAAATACCAGCGCAGCCATCAGTAATTCCTCTAAAATTTACTTGTGGGGAATGGATGTAACGAGCAATGGAACAACGACATCTATGCCCAGACGCATATTGGTCGATGATTATTCATTGGAAGTCCCCAAGGGATTGAAATTAAAACTCACCAATCCCTCTTCTGTGCATTTAAAATGGGCATCCCTCACTGCAGATGATGATAGCCTAGATGGTTTTAATATTTATCACAATGGTGTCTTAATTGGGAACACGCATGAGAGAGAATATGTCATAAATAACCTCAATCCAGATCAAGAGCATCGTTTTTATATTACGACTAGAGGATTGTTAGGTAATGAGTCTGAACAAAGTAGCGTTGTAGTTAAGAAGAAGAAACAAAAATACAGTTTTACTTACAATTCGGCAGGTCAATTGATAAGCATTATATATGATTCCGGGAAGAAGATAGTTTATGAGTACGACAAAAATGGAAATTTAAAAAAATTAAATATCATTAATCCACTCACTCCCTAACAGATTAACGTTCAACTGATTGACAGAGTCTGTTCTTCTCACTAGTAACTGTTGAAGATACTCTTACAAATTCCATAATGACGTTTGACAATTAGTCATCTCAGAGAGTAGCTATTAACTCTCAAATGGACAGAAGGATGCATGAGTACGCCTAACTATTCATTCCAAGCTTGCTACTTTTATGTTTACACGTTCAACCAACATATAGCTATTATTTAATTTGAAACGGAGAGAAACAACTTTTGAATTATTTTATGAAGAAAACAATATCCATCATTTTAATCGTAGCCGTGCTGTCAGGATTGATGGGAAACGCCTTACCTACGAAATCATATGCTCAAGATGAAGCTCCTTCACCCGAAACGATCCAAATCCTCATTGATGAATTCGGTACCACGGATTCATTCATCCAGCGTTATTTGGATCAAGGATACAATTTGAATGAAATAATAGCTGCATTTTACAAAGCCAGAGAAAGCGCAATGTCCTTCGATGAGGCGCTTCGGGCAATTCACCCTGAGGAGGTCAACGAATCAGCTACCGTAACCAGTGATGTATATGCTGACCCTACTATTGAAAATGAGGCTTCAATTATCAGTGTCGAAGCTGAACAATCTGGAATTATGAAGCGTTATGAAACTTATGCGGTGACTGAGGAGGTCTACTCTAATTTACCGACAGATCCAATCACGGAGACCGATGACGAGGAAGAGTCGAACGTGAAAAAGGAAGAGCCCTCGGAACAAACACCTGATGAGTCCGTGCCTGTCCAGGAAGAGAAAGAACTTGAAGACGAACAAGTTGATGCAAATGACAAAGACAACCAAGAGTTAGAAACAACTCCTGATTCGGTTTCTACGGAAAACAAAGAGGAGGCAACAACGGAAGAAAGCGATTCAAAAGAATTGAAATCCATTCAGCCGCTTGCTGCCTCAACAAGTGTCCCTGACCCAGGGAAGCATGTGTCAGAGAAAGCACCCGTATTTGATCGAAAATCGTTTAATGAAGCGCCATATAGTGTGGGTGAAAATGGCGAAACCATCTCTACACTCAGTGGGGGACTTATTCTCGAACATGCCGATGCCACTTTACCTGGACGAGGAGGCATGTCGTTTACCCTCGAACGGCAGTATAACTCAACCTCAGCACAATTCTATGATATGGACGTAGGCTATAATACGTACGAATATCCAATATATCAATACTTTGTAACGTATAATGCAGTGAAGAAAAAGAAAATTCCTAAATATCACGTTAAGTATACGGAAAATATGTCGATTCAGTGGGATAACAATGGGGATGGAGTAGTCGATTCCGAAACGGCAATCATTGAAACGAAAACGATGAAGAAGGGAACCTACACAACTGAATCCGAAGCCAAAGAAGTGGCTAGTCATCGAATCGTGTACTTTACCGAGCCTGAACCACTTTTTGTACAGAAGACTCAATACAACAATCAAGATAACTTTCCTACCACTATGGCCTATAACGAGGGTGGATTCATTGGAACATTAAACAAATCTGGAAGCGCAAAAGTTATCTCTGGACAATACACACCAGCTCAGACAATCACAGCACCGCAACAGACATGTATCAATGAAATTTCGGGAAAATATGACTCTAAAGGAAATTGGGTACAAACTGGAGCTGGGAGTCCATGTCCAGATACCAAAACAGCGACGGTACAGGGTAAAACCATAACATTGACCCGTACTTCCGTGACAAATACAAAGGCCTGTCTTTCACCCAATAAAGCGGGGGCTAATTATCCGTGTACCAAGTCTTGGACAGCCTATTACAATGGATCTGTGACAATTCCGGCTTCGGATACACGTAGTTATTCGCAATCTTATGCAGGCACAGTAGAAAAACCTGGATCCTACTCCTCACGGAAATATGATTCCTGGGTAAGTCTGGGGAACGGTGCGAAACAACGTAAAGTATACAACGTGAGTGAAAAACCTTGGGTGGAAACTGAAATCACGGAGGGAAGCGCAGTCGCAACCACGCTAGCTACAGATGCCACTGAATTATGGTCTGAAGCTAATACTTGGAAAGAAACATTTAATGCAAATCCCGGATATCCTATACCCTATCCGTTTGACGATGGTTATAACTACTATATCGCTGCACAACCTGCTGGGGAAACTCGCGCATATCAAGTAGGAAGCAACATGGATGTAACCTACTTTAACAAAACGGTGCCTGCAGCAGCGGACAAGCGTACGCCGCTAGGAAAAGGTTGGTCTTGGAAACTACCATATATTGAAAAGGATAACGAGAAATCATTTGTGGTAATGGCCGATGGTGGCCGATATGAAATTGTTGGCAGCAAGCTTAAGGGTGCGGATTGGGAAGGTACCAGCGTAACCCAGGACACGTCGGTAACTGTCAATGGAGAAACATCGCAACAAGTTATCATTTCGGCCGATGGACTCTCAAAACAATACTTCACCGCCGACGGACGCTTACTTCAACTTTCCGATTCCCGGCAGAACGACATTCAATTCATTTATGAACAAAATGCAACCTATCAGAGTAAATTACTAACTCAGGTCAAGGATGCCATTGGAAATACGATCCGGATTGATTACTCACCTTCGGCCGTGACGATTCGGCAAGGAGATCGTACCGTTACGTATCAAAAGAAAACCCAGAATGGGATTGAATTACTGGATTCAGTCATCGACCCGCTAGGTCGAAAAACGACCTATTCCTATAAACTAGCAGATGCGAAGTTTAACTTGCTTGGCTTTAGCCCAGAACGCGCGGTATCCAATCCATACGCTTTGCTGACCTCCGTTCAGCATCAAACTGGAGCAAAGACCTTCTATGAATACGAGAACTCTGCAGTGAAACGCTATATCGGAGCTGACTCACTGAACGAAGCATACCGCGTACTAACACGTAAGGATCAGTTAACCTATGAAAATGGCACAACTGAAGATTACAACCGCCAAACAGTAAGCTATACTTCAGACCTGGGAGCAAGTTATGGGCAGAAGGCTACATTTGGGGCTACCATCCGTGATGGACTGAGAGAGACGAAATATAATTTCCGTAAAGAGGTCATTAACGCAGATACGCCAACTTCTTTCTATCTCGACCAGATGGTCGTTAGCGCCGAAGGGCAGAACCTTACAACAGCTTATACGTATGGAAAAGTATTGAAAGGCCGGAGCATTCCAGCAACCGAACCGACTACAGTGGCTGTAACGGATAATCAGACAAAGGACACCTTGACTACAACCATACAGTATGACGATTATGGCAACGTAACTTCTCAAACAGATGCTAGTGGAAAAACCGTTACCAGCACATATGATGAAACTCGGCACTGGCTAACCAGCATAACCGAAGCAGTAGATGCCGCCAATAAACAGGTTGCTGTTCTCACACGCAACACAAATGGAGATATCACTCAAATTGTCATCCGTAAAAATAGTGCCAGTGGTGACCTTATCAGTCAGGCTGATTACACGTATGACACATTTAGCAACCTGCTTACACAGCGATTGAAGAACGGCGCTCAGGAACAAGTAACGACATTGGAGTTTAACGCACTCTATCAACAAGCTTTTCCGATGAAAACGAGTACATCAGTAACAGATGTTGACGGAAAAAAAAGCACCGTGGTGACTTCTAGAACCTACCAACCTTCTAATGGGACCTTAATGAGTTCAACGGATGCATCCCAGCGGACGACATCATACGGATATGATGCGCTTGGACGAACTATTCGGGTTACTCAGACGGATGGCAGTGTCCTGAGTGCTTCTTATGATGATGTGGGAAACCGAATTACAGTAACCGATGAAAACGGACAGAAACGGATAACAAAGTGGAATTCGCTCGGCCAGGAAATTGAATCCGGTTATTACCAGGGTGGAATCTATGTGGTCGTTTCACGTACGGGATATGATCCGTACGGACGTGCTATTTGGAGTGAAAATGGTCTGGGCAATCGGACACATTTGGAATATGATGCATGGAATCGAGTTGTATCAACAACAGGCGCGGATGGTTCAATAACAACAGTGAAATTCAATGATTCAGCCCGAACAGCGACAACGACTGACGCTGAAGGATATACACAAGTTCAAACCTCCGATCGGTGGAGACAAATAATTCAAGTCGCAGAGAAGGCACAACAAGAAAATGAACTTCGAGTGCTTAAAAAGATGACGCATGATCCGATAAACGGTAATTTGCTGGAAGAAACGGATGGCAAAGGCCAGGTTACGGAGTACAGTTATGACGTCCAGGGACAGTTAACTGTGGTTAAAAGTGCGAACGGTGAACAAACACGCTACGCTTATGACATGCTGGGCAATCTCGTGCAAACGACTGATGCAGCTGGGAATGTAAAACAAAGTCGTTATGATGAGCTGGGGCGTCGAATTCAAACAACCGACAAGCAGGGGAATACCACAAAAAGTTATTATAATCCAGACGGTTCCTTAAGCAAATTCATTGATCGAAACGGCAATGCTTTTCTTTTCAATTATGATGTACGGGGCAATTTGCTTGCTAAGAGTAGCCCTGAAGAAACGATCCAATTCACTTTCGATCGAGTGGGTAATCGTACCAGCATGATCGATCAAACGGGAACTACGTCATATGAATATGACACTGCAACAGAACAGTTAAAGCAAATGACCTATCCAGATGGTAAGCAAACGACGTTTGAATATGATAGCTTTGGTAACCGCACATCCATGACCGGTCCGTTTGGAACGAAAGTGTACTATGGATATGATACGATGAACCGTCTTGTTTCAGTAGGTACGTCACAGGATACTCCGGATAAGCAGTACAGTTACTACATGAACGGTTTAAGCCGCGAAGCTAGCGCAAAGAACGGGGTTCAGGATCTTAAAACGTATCAGGGCTTGGATCTGATTGGCTCGAATCAGGTAAAGGATCAAGTTCTACTGAACAGCTATTCCTATGAATACGATAACAATAAAAATATTGTGAATCGGATACATGGTGATTCAATCGATACATTCTCATATGACAAGCTCGACAGAATTTTGACATCTAATGTAAATCAAGAAGAGTATACCTATGATCAACAGGGGAATCGTTTAACATTATCTAGTGATGCGGAAATCGATGTTAAAGACAGTACCTATACGTATGATATGAGAGACCGCCTGATTTCCGTGAATAAGAAGGGTACTCAGGTAAACTACAAGTACAATGGTGACAACTTGCTGGTGGAACGTACGGAGAATGGTATCATCACTCGTTATTATTATGATGATAACGCACAGATCATTGCCGAAGCTGAAGTTCAAGACGGTACGTCAACGCTAAAAGCGAACTATATCAGGGGAGCTCAGTTGGAAGCTATCCAGTATCCAGATGGTAGCAAAGCCTATGTACAGTCTAATGCACATGGGGATACCACCGGACTACGAGATGAGCAAGGGGAAATTTTGAACCAATATGAGTATGATATTTGGGGTAACATCCTGACCAAGGAAGAAACGGTTCACAATCCATTCCGATATGCTGGTGAGTTGTGGGATGATACAACAGAACTTCAATATTTGCGAGCACGCTGGTACGATCCGGCAATGGGACGATTCATTAACGAAGATTCTTTCGAGGGTGAATTAAGTGACCCGCTGAGTCAAAACTTATATGCTTACGTGAGCAACAATCCCTTAAAATATGTTGATCCGAGTGGGCATATAAAAAATTCAACGTACTACGAGATTGATCTTATGTTAAGAGACTCTATGTCGTTTAAAAGTAAGTCAGATGCTTACTGGAGTAATCGTAGTCAACTTGGGGTAATCTTCCAAAAGGTTTATGGCGATCGTGATAATATGACGTTCAAATTTCGATATGGAGTTTTAACTCAAACCAGTCCTTACTCTCAATTTAATACAAAAGGAGGAGCAGATTGGGCACGAAAAGCCCTATTGGCAGATCTGGATGCTTTTACTGATCGTACTTGGACTACGGCGAAGTCTGTTGAAGCTATACTTGATAGCGCCGTTGGCCTAACAGGAGCGGCAATAACTAAAGGGAAAGGCTCATCTATTACGTCGAAAGGGTGTAATTGTTTCACAGCTGGTACTAAGGTACAGACTGACAAAGGTGAGAAAAATATTGAAGACATTGAGGTCGGAGATAAGGTTCTTTCTAAAAATGAGAATAATCCTACTGGAAATACAGCATACAAGGAAGTAACAGGCTTATTCCGTAACCAGCGTGATGATATTATTAAACTGTATGTTGGTGAACAGGTTATTGAAACGACAGACAATCATCCGTTCTGGGTTGAAGGTAAAGGGTGGCTGTTCGCTGACGAACTGTTATCGGGTGATAAACTTCAAAAGGCTGATGGAAGCAATCTAAAAATTGATAGGGTTGAGTATACTAAACTTGATGAACCAGTTACGGTTTACAACTTTACTGTTGCTGATTATCACACATATTATGTAACGGATTTGGGTATATGGGTGCATAATACAGGTTGTGAGTTTGTGGATGTTAGTAAATACAAGAAATGGACAAGTGTAGGGAATCAAAAGAAATGGTTAAAAGGGAATAATTTCAAAGAAGGTACTCAATATACAACCGATATAATGAAGACTGATGTGACAAGCAACGGTAAAAAAATTGGAGAGATTCATTACTTCCAAAGGGATGTTATTAATCCAGACAAATATGTTCCAACACATTTTCAATTTATTGACCCTAAGACTGGAAAAACTAAATCGGATCATTTTTATTTCGAATGAATAGGATGATGAACTTGGAAATAAATCTTAAACAGACGTATGGTATGATTAAGCATAAATTGTCGTCAGAGGAAATTGCAGACTTACTGAGTTTTTTTGTTATAGGAGATTCGATGATATTATTTTCCTTTTACGAAAGGAATATAAATCTATTTGATTTGAGCACACAGAAGTTTATTTTAGAGAGAAGTATTTTTGTGAATTCGGAATGGGTATTACCCTGGGGGGAATCTATACCTCATTGGGATGGACCAAATCAGACACCACCGGCAATCATATGGTTCTCCGCATCAACAAAAGAGGATATGATTAAAGCGATTGAAATTGATAATTTATTTAGATGTGTTGTTATTAAGCGAAGCGAAAGTTTCGGAGAATATTCAAACGTACTATTTCATCAGGAATATTATTCGTCCATTGATGAAGAAGAAGACTACGATTATTATTTAGGTTTCACAAATAAGGATTTATTTTTTGAGGATACTCTGGATAAGATTAAGAAGGTATTTAAGGCATCATTAATAGAATAACAAATTTAAAGGCCTTGGAGATATTATGTCTTCAAGGTCTTTAGTATTGTGTTCATTGTATAAATGAACACAAAGGAGGATTTATTGTCTAAAGTCCGGTTATCTGAAATACTAGTGTCCTTCTCGCAAATCGTAAGAAAAGAATATGCTGTGAATGTGAATGTAAAATTACTAAATGTCTAAACAATTCTAACGTTCTTTTTTATGAGATAATTACTTCTCTTGAGGATGGGAATACGACTGACTTTTTTGTAAATGGGCATTTAAAGACAAACTATATAATGCTTGGGATAATAATATGGAGTGGCCAGATAGAAGAGATAACCAGGATATTGTTTTTGGTTTTGGAGATAATTTCGAAATTCCAAACACAGCATTTTATATTACAAAAAATGATGATTAGATTGAGAGTGCTAACCATATAAACCGAAAATATTTTGGTATGATTCTTGACTGAAGATAAAAGAGTTGTACGTAGTATAAACCAAAAGAGCAGATGTTAAGCCGTTGGTGGCTTAGATGTACCAGGATAATTAATGGTCAACGAATACAACAATTATCTTCTTATTTTTTTCATAACTACAGAAGATGATGAAAACCTCCTGAATTAGATGGAGATGATTCTTATCAGATGTTTTATACTTAGATGAAGAGATACGAGTAGTGTTTGGAACTCTTTATCAAATTGTGCTGTTTAGCCATGGAAGATTCTTCTGATTTTCATGACAAATGCTTTTGCTTATAAGAGAAAAGTAGGTTTGCATTATCTATTTGTTACAACATATAAAGGCTGGTAAACTTAATAACACCGAGTATGTAGAAAGGCTTTTGGATCTGGCCTATAGAATTGGTTCAGATTGTTGAATAGGATAAAGTGTTATGTGGCGGGTGCGAACCTCAAGCTCACATGATTTCCCTGGGAGATTCGCACCTCGAGTTTGTCGAAAGTATCTTTTTCGTGACCTTTTGGCAACGATAATTTAGAATGGATGCTGATTTTCTTAATTGAATGTTGATCTTATTGAGAAAGAAAGCGGAAATACGTAGTAATGGTCTAGAAATGAAGTCTTGATACGTCTTTTTTCGCTGTCGTACTCTGTATGGAGTGCGTGGATTGAAATTTGAAGATTCCGATGAGTTAGACAGTATGTAACCCGTCGTACTCTGTATGGAGTGCGTGGATTGAAATATAGACAACCCCGTTATATGGGGGAATTACCATCGTCGCACTCCGTATGGAGTATAACAATAAGAAAGATGGCACCTCCATAAGTGCCTCAGAAAACACTTTAAAGAAAAGAACTGATTATGAGTCTGCCCAGGTTGAACGCGATAAAGAAAATGGGGAAATAACAGTAACTGTCACAAGACTATCCTACATACCTATTGCAGTTTAGAAAGCGTATGTCAAAATGGCCTTAACTCTAATGGATAAAGAAGATTTTAAACATTTTTCTAAAACAGTAGATTGGATAAAACAAAGTGATCACACAATAAATACGTGGTTCACAAGTCTATGCGTCTTAACTAAAACCGTACCTGGGCTACATGTGTTTCCTTACTCCCAAATAGACATATTGTTTAGACTTCCAGATGCGCCTACTGATATGCCCTATGCTTTATTAATTCTTTGCACAGGGAACCAAGTGATCCAGCTTATAGTTCCTCACAGTGATATGGAAGAAGGATTTAAAAGATATGTAACAGAAGTTAAACGACAGTTCCTTATACCTCATCCAAAACTGTTAGATAAAATAAAAGCTTATTAATTGGTCTGGTCATGAAATTGTTCGTGATGAAACGTTTCAGCAAACTATAGCGTCCGACCAAATTAAAGATGAAGTGTTAATAGAGGGATTTAATGAAGTAACAGGAGAATGGGATGTTGTATTTAAATATGATCCATGAATTCAATAGAGTTTATATGTTGTATACCATTCTGAAGTCTACAGTGTTTGGAGGAACCTCATGTTTTATTTCGGATGGATGGCTATTGGCTTTATGGCCATAGCAGGACTCGCAACGGCAATACACTGGTACAATCGTGGTTGGTATGAAAGCAATTTGTTGAACATCCGTAAAACGTCCTATGCCATTATGGCACTTATTTATTTTGGGATGATTTTAGCCGGTCACATTCTATTAAATGATTGGGTGCAAGCCGTACAATTCGCCAGTATAGCTATCTTTATTGACCTGGCTATTTTAGAAACGCCAAGTATTCAAAAGATCGGAAATACTGAATTCAAAAAAAATGATCAAATTATCGAAAACACAATACGGGATAATGAACGGATCATTCTCTCTAGTTTTCAGAAAACAGCTCAGTTTACTGCAGTTGTTCAATACTCACAACATCATCTAACCGAGCTCACAGATGAGCAGAAGGATCAGTTGCCAGAGTGGGATGTGTACTCGTCTATGTTAAAAGAGTATCTTCGATATTACACGGATACCTTCGGCTTACAGATCTCTACTACATCGATTCAATTCGACAGCGACATAGAAATACGCATGACTAAAATAAGGAGTTCTCTCTCTCAGATTGAAAGAAGCAACAGTATCCTGATCCCTGAAGAGAACAAAGATGAGATGAGTAAAGAATTAGCAGAAGCAGCAGTTTACGTAGTAGAGGAAGGAAATACGATTTGTGTACCTTTCTTCGGATCTACCAATAGTTTCATTATCACTATTCAAGCAGAGGAATCTGGAGCCATATTGAATGGGATTGATGCTAATAATATTGTTAATCTAGTCCAGATATTTGATTGGTTCATAGATGGGTAGTGTGGTATATTAAGTATATGAGGTGATATTTATGACACTTTTTAAACAGTCTAAAAAAGTTGATGTAACCCCGGATAAGGTTGTTGTTCGTCGGCCTAAGACCACGATTGAGAAGAATATGGGCCTAGAAAAAATCTTGAAAGCAAACGATAACGTGCTGAATATCCTTAAAAATAGATAATTACTATTTATGTGCTCCAAGATGCTCTATGAAATTTCATAGAGCATTTTTTTTATTTCTTCTTCTGATAGTTTAAAAGTCTACAATAATGCCAACCCTTGTTAACAAAACGATAGGGGAGCTGGCTTATTGTGAGAAAAAAAACACTTATAAAACCTGCAGGTAATCATAAACCTAACACCACAGTGCCCAACTGGGGAATTAAAAAAATATTAGACCAAAATAAAAAAGTATTGGATCTTCTCAAGAAACGAAAATGAGAAACTTGTAGGACGGGGGGATAGTTCATCCTTGATCCATTGGTAGTAATGAATTGCGAAAGGCCATGAAGTCAGCTGAAGGAGGTGCGAACCCGAAGCTCACATGAATTCCCAGGGAGATTCGCACCTCGAAATTTGTCGAAACCTTCAGTTTTATGACCTTTTGGCAACAAGGATATTGAGTTTATGTGCTGTTGTGGGATATAGTGGAGCTAATATGTGGAATAAGTACGTGTATTTCCGCTGTCGCACTCCGTATGGAGTGCGTGGATTGAAATATTTATCCGAGTTTTCATGAACAGAAAGCAAGAGGTCGCACTCCGTATGGAGTGCGTGGATTGAAATCCTTCTCCTTCCTGACCCACCGGATCATACTCGTCGTCGCACTCCGTATGGAGTGCGTGGATTGAAATTGTAAGATGGCTCAAGACAATGGCTTTGAGCTTTTGTCGCACTCCGTATGGAGTGCGTGGATTGAAATCTCTTGTAGTACGCGCTCTCTCGTCCGGTCGTCGTCGCACTCCGTATGGAGTGCGTGGATTGAAATACCGTAGCGACCGAGAATGCAACGGGGATGGGCGTCGCACTCCGTATGCGTGGATTGAAATAGACCATACCCTAAATCACAACAAGTAAAGAGTGTCGCACTCCGTATGGAGTGTGTGGATTGAAATAGCCTTGGGCTTCCTTATGCTCTCGCGGCAAGTCCGTCGCACTCCGATGGAGTGCGTGAATTGAAACTAGTCTTCAATGTTCGCATATGTAATGGGCACCTTGTCGCACTCTATATGAGTGCGTGGATTGAAATTAAGTCCAGTATAGCCAATAGAGCTGCCTTACAAAGTTGCAATCTATATGGAGCATGAATTGAAATTCTTCGCTTTATGCCGTTCTTTCCGATAGTAGCGTGTCGCACTCGGTATGAAGTGCGTGGATCGAAATTCGTCCTGGTTATATCGAGTATTGAGTTACGATATCGCACTCTGTATGGAGTGCAAGGATCAAAACTGTACATTGATAGTATCTCTAGTAAAATTTTTGACGCACTCCATATGTAGCGCCTCGGGTTAATTCAGTAGTAGATATGGAACTTTCACATTGATAAATCAAATGATAGAGCGTTGTTACTGATGCTTGGAAGTGATATTATCGAAGTAAGAGAAGTCTATATTTCATGGTTTTCTGTTTAATTCTTTGAAGAGAACTTCTAAAAAAAGGAGGTAACACTCCATGACAGAATTCATAAAACCACAGAAGGTTGAATTACATTCACAGCGTGAGATACTTACCTCAAACCGAAAAAAAAGAGAAAATATGGTCAAAATATTTCAATATATAAGAAGAACGAACAAAATGATTGATGACTTCACGTTAGTGAGTACACATTTTAGAAAAGGTAACTCTAAAGAAACTCGGTGATTATACCGAGTTTTTTGATTTCAAATTTTTTGGGTTTAAAAGAAAAATAGAAAAGAAATGATGTTACTTGAAACTCGATATGTGGAGGCTAGTATCTAATGAAAACAAATAAAATTTTTACCTGAAGAAATTTTAGAAAGAGCCTCATAATGATCAAGAGCAAATCTTTAGAGAGAACTAAGCAAAAAGAGAAAAAATGTTAAAGCAATTTGATCATAGGAAAAAATTAATATTAAAGATAAGTATAGCTGCCTACTGAATGATGATTGCCAAGCTGTTACTAATGGTGGTGATTCAGTGTCTTTCACTCAAATACTCCTCATATTTAGAAACCGAGATAAACGCATGTAGTATGCCTTACGAGGTTCTTTTTTCTAAGCATACAGGTAATGTTATCATGGTTATAGAACAGATGAAGCGGTGAGAGCCTTAATACCAGCGGCTAGATCTTAAAGCAGCGCAATATTGTACTGTAACTTGTAGTTGAGAACAAAAAAACTTGTATCCGTTTTCCGAAATAGAAAAGAACATGTGCGTATATCCGTTTAGATAAATATCTAAGTATAGGTAGGGAATCTCTTTTGAGCGACCAACAGGCTAAAGCATGGATTATGAACAAGAGAGCAGATCCAACGCTCGGAAGGAAGCCCACTGGAACAGTAATCCCTTCTCAAATGGATAAAACGAGCTCGTTAATAACCACTTAGGGAGAATTGAATGTGCTTTTGTATCAAGGTGTGAAAACATATGCGAGGTCGTACTCTGTGCTGATTTGACATTGTTATGGACAAGAACTTAATCCCATTATCGTACCGGATAACAATATGCTTCTATTAATGATAGGCGATTAACTAATCGTTATTTGGCTAATTCATTAAGCTACACAAGCTAATCGCTTGTCATTGAACTCAAGCACTGACCCATAGGGAACTGATCCATACTGGGAAATCACTGAGAATTATTTTGGAGAACAAGGATAAAAAATGGAGTATGAGGCAGCGGAACAGTTGGAATAGAGTCCTAAGCTCTCAAAGTACACGAAAAATGGTATGCATTCATCTGTCCGTTTTTTATCGTAAGTATCAATTGGAATTAAAATCTATAATTAACATTAAGTTTACACAATAAATACAATTATGCATATTTAATGTTATAAAATAGAAAATATAGTCATTTAGAGAGTGTTTATCAACTAAACACTTGAAAGTCGAAGGGAGATTCTATCTGTGAAAAAATTAATTACAGCTGCATTATCCATCGCACTGTGCCTTGAAGTTGTTGTTCCTACGGTGATGCTTGCAGCTCCAAATGCATTAGAAGCTAGCGTTAGTCAACTTTCACAAGAAAAACAAGACTTTATTTTCTTAGAAGGAAAGCCGGGAGACGCATATCTTGTATATACGTACGAAAGTAATGGAGATACGTATAAAGTTGAAGAAAGAGCTAATAAGGATTTTACTGAGGTTAATAGTACAATATATGTGAAGAACGCTGAAGGGGAATTTGTTGAGCATGCAATTCAAACTGCTATTATCGATACCCAAAATTCTCTTTTCCAAGTTACTACTAATGAGAATGGAGTAATTGAAACAGAAACACAAAATTTTGGTGTCGATACAACTGACCTCTCAACTATCCCAAATATTCCTGTGCGTCCTGATAGAGGTGATTTGATTACCCCTTTTGATAGCTATATGGGAGGTGCAGTATCTGCGTGGTACTATGGTTCCTGGACGAATGGTAGCAGCAAAATAGAAAGATATACTGTCACTGCCGTGACGGCATTACTTATTGGGCTAGCAACCGCTGCAAACCCTTCCGCTGCAGTGGCGACATCAGTTATAGGTACTATGGCTCTTACCATTGTTCAAGATCAATATCCACTTGTATATTATAAACGGCGGTATGCAGAAAAAAAATCCTTGGTCGCTACAACTGTCATTGTCGGATCTAAATGGGATACTATTTTTTATAGTGATTCATCCCGTACGAATGAATTAAATCGTACAACCGCAACAAAATTTTTGAACGGGTATGTGGCGGATTAAAATGAATTTAAAAATTTTCCTTCAAAACTTCTTAGGATTCTTCATACTCTGCAGCTTAGTATTTATTGGATTCAATATGTTAATACGACATAAATCGTGGGATGAAATCGATCATATGTTAAACTTATTCAGCGCAATTATCATTAGCTTAGTAGTAGGTCTTTCAAAGGCAAGGAAGTAATTTTCTCTACGTAATCTCTCTAAATGACTATAAAACTCGTGACTTCACTCATTTATTATGCGCCTTCGGCGCTTTTTTATTTTATATGTGGGCTGTATGTATGGATACTTCAGTACTCGTATGCCACCTCTACTAGTGATATGTTAAAATGGAAGGACATGCAATACCAAAGAAATTCCACAATGAACATATCCTCACTCTAAGTGGCTTATTTTATAAACCAAGGATAAACAAATTATTTAATCGCTTGCAGACATAACTTGAAGTCATTAGATGGTTCCGTAAACAGCGAATAGATTAATGAACACTTTTGATAAAAATACTGCTGCATTTATGTCCTTTAAAGAATACAAAATGATAATCAATCGATATGTGTGGAATAAGGAAATAAATGGTAATTGGAGTAGGCCTTCCTTTATCTATTGGGGCTTCCCGGGATTTCAAGTGGCTAAAAACAACTTCCGTAATTAGCTGCTCCTATTCAGCCATTATTATTTGCCAGATATATACGCGGGGGACATCGATGAGTATGTGGAAGTAGGTGCAATGATTGCTTATTTTGATTAAGTACGATGTAAACACGATAGATAGTGAGGGCAGAAGACGGCTATCTAAAGTGGCAAAGAAGTGTGTAGATCACGGACAACGTGTACAGAATTCCGTATTTGAATGTATATGGACGTTACCCAGTTTAGACGATTAAGATTTGAACTGGAAGAATTGATTGATAAGGATTCAGATAGTCTTCGATTCTATAACTTAGGTGATAAGTACAAAAGTAAAGTCCAACGGGTTGGAGCCAAAGATTCTTATGATATCGATGATCTATTAATACTCTAGCAGGTGCGAATGCCAAGCTCACATGGTTTCCCTGGGGGATTCGCACCACGAAATATGTCGAAAAGGTCTTTTTTGTGACCTTTTGGCAATGATTTTATGTCATAAGAGTTTTAAAGTAGTAGAAATATCGAAAATACGTTAATAGCTATCCTTGAAAACTAGTTTTTACGTCACTTTTCGCTGTCGCACTCTGTATGGAGTGCGTGGATTGAAATGAATTTGTTTGATGGTGAAGATTTAACAGAATTTAGTCGCACTCTGTATGGAGTGCGTGGATTGAAATCTCCAACTTGTTTTTCTTTAGGAGCGGCGCGAGTACGTCGCACTCTGTATGGAGTGCGTGGATAGAAATATCCGCAATTCGGTAACATATGCGCCCTTTTTAGTCGCACTCTGTATGGAGTGCGTGGATTGAAATACATCCCACGTCTTGCCCTGTGGGTTGCGTATGAAGTCGCACTCTGTATGGAGTGCGTGGATTGAAATTCTTAGCGCGCAGTTCCCGCAGGTCTGGGTTTTTGGTCGCACTCTGTATGGAGTGCGTGGATTGAAATAATCTGATTGGGTTGTGCAGTTTGATTACTCTACGTCGCACTCTGTATGGAGTGCGTGGATTGAAATTCTCGTAAAGACCGCAAGCCGGAGACCGTACCAGAGTCGCACTCTGTATGGAGTGCGTGGATTGAAATTCCGAAGTGACGGGCAATGAATGCTGAAGCTATGGGTCGCACTCTGTATGGAGTGCTTGGATTGAAATTATACATGGCAAATGCCCCCAACATCGCTCCAGCGTCGCACTCTGTATGGAGTGCGTGGATTGAAATCCTTACGCCTTTGCTCAAGCAGCACTCTTCGAGGTGTCGCACTCTGTATGGAGTGCGTGGATTGAAATCTTTAGCATATTGTAGACCTTCCGGGCAAGCCTGTCGCACTCTGTATGGAGTGCGTGGATTGAAATTTCCTGCGAGAGTCGGTCACCCGTCTCACCTACTCGTCGCACTCTGTATGGAGTGCGTGGATTGAAATCAGTACATGACGCCGCCACTCAAGACGCTAAACGGGTCGCACTCCGTATGGATTACGTGGGTTGAAATCGTGATGGTGCTAAATTGTCGCGTCTACGAATAGTCGCATTCTGTATGGGGTGCGTGGATTGAAATCTCGCTGTAGTACTCACGAGTCTTCTGAGCACCGTCGCACTCCGTATGGAGTGTGTGGATTGAAATATTGTCCATAATGACCAGTATAATAGGAAATAACTCACATTGAAGAAGTACATTGGAACGGTGAATACCTACTTGTGAGTGAGAAAGTTATAGGACACATGAACATGTAAAACAGCTCTGGGCTTACATGCTGACGCTGAAATCACTAAGCATTAGAAATGCAATTTCAAATAACTTTACTTGGAATGTATATTACCTGATATGAAAAGTAATACTTGAATATTAAAGTAATACATTATAACATAGGTAATAAAGTAGGAGGTAGTAGTGTATGAGTGTGTATGAATCAGGTAAGGTAACTTCAAAAGGACAGGTTACAATTCCAGTTGAGGTAAGGAAACAACTGGGTATAGCTACAGGCGACAAAATCATTGTGATTATCCAAAATGGGGAAGCAAAATTAGAAGTTAGGAAACAGAAAAAGTTAACTGATCTTGTAGGGATCTTAAAGACGGGTCAAGAACATGATCTTCAGGAAGCTAGGAAGTCAGTGATAGACATGGTGGGAGTCAGTTACAAAAAAGGGGAATAGCAATGGATTTTTTGGCTGATACAAACATATTAGTAAGATTGTTCACTCAAGACGATAAGGAGCAGATTGAAAAAGTTTCTGAAATGCTAGATAGCGGAGATATTCAGATGATGGTTTCATCACCAGTAATTATCGAAACATGTTGGGTACTGAAATCACATTACAAGCATCCTAATGTTGATGTAGGAAATGCCCTGCTTAATCTATCGCAAATTGATAACATTATCTTTGAGGAAGTTTACATGAAAGATGCGTTAAGGCTGTTTGTGGAAAAGGGTAACGTTGACATTGTGGACTGTTATCTTAGCGCAAAGTCAAAAACAATTAACATGCCAGTCGTAACATGGGACGGTGATTTTAAGAAGCTTGGGTGCGAGTATTACAAGCCAGATCAATTTTAAATGTTTGGGGTTATATGCGGGGACCTAAGGTAAGTGGAACCAGCAGAAGCATTAATATTACAGGTAAAGAATGATGGTACAAGTATTCTAAGTTGCACTTTATGGAGGGCGTGGATTGGAACTGTTTAGCAAGTTTCCAATACCAGAATGCGTTTTGGTCGAAATCTGTAAGGAGTGCTACCAAATAATTTCAGCAGCAATAAAAAACGTTATTTACAACTACCACTCGCCAAAAGTTTGGTGCCTGAAGTACATGGAATCGTTTGATCAACTGCTTCCCGAATTATTTCTAACCTAACGATGTCTATGTTTTACTGTGTCACTATCTATAAAGCTTTATAAGGGACGATAAGAAGAAAGCGAACGAATTGTTTGCAATCTCGTCTGATTCACCCTCTACAGTTACTCCTTTTCCCTAATTATTCCCATGGCTGCAAGAGCAATTGTCTTCTTCCTGCTATAAAAATTATACTTTCTCTATTCACATTCTGTATAGCGATATTCTCCGTTTGCTTACTGATTGATTGCATTAGTAGAGTGATGCTCTCTATATACATATGCCTGCATGACTGCTGCCTTTCGCCGAATGAAACCGATCTGTCGGTATAACCGAAAAGTCTCAATATATTCCTCCAAAGCGTGTAGAGCATGCTCCATTGTTTGAATTACCTTACCCATGTGAGTCCCCGATATTGATCTTCGATAAGCTATGACTTGCCACGCGGAACAAAATTACTAGGCTCTACTTGGAATGCCGTAACCCGTCTGGACCGATCCTTGTTTCACTAATTCCTTAGCTGCAGCAAATACCATAATGATCTGATGGATGCGGCAGCCGGTCCGGATCAACGGTGCAAGCTTCTGATCGATCAGTTGAATTACCTTCTGTGAGATGGCCATTTCATCAGCTCCTTTATTTTCAGCTGTCGGCGATAAGACAGTCGACGTAAGATATGCCTCGTCTGAGCATCAAATATTGAATCTTCTAATCTCATTAGACGTAATAGATATTGAGGTGAAAAAATGAAAATAAAAACAGTGTGGAAATGGACAAAGATTAGTTGGGGATTACTGTACATATGCTTTGTTGTAATGTTTGTCATAGTCCTAGGTTTTTTTATGGCTGGAATGCTTCAAGATCAAAAAGCATTAATTGATACCGCCGCAATGAGTACAATCACTTTGTTACTTGCTCTGATTTCACTACCAAATTTATTAGTCCAGCTGTTATCCCTTCTCGATTTAAATCAAAAAAAACATATACTGCAACAAAGAAATGTCCCAATTGCAAACATACTATTGACCTGAAGATGACTGAAGATTATTAGATTCAGTACATACGTTTTGTTCGATGAATCTAGCAGGTCCCCCCAACCAACGTTCGACTGGGGAATGCTTCTATTTGGAGGTTTAAGCTACCCCCGCTACCTGCCATGGATGAAATGACAGCAGCGGTAAGCTACAGAAAGAGCTGGATCTGGTAACACTCCCTATGAGTGCGTGGATTGAAATCACCTACCCAAACAGCAGCTCCACAATATGCAATTTAAGGGGCGGGACAAGGAATCCCTTGATTATTAGTTGCACTCTGTATAGAGTGTGTGGGTTGAGATATTTAGAGAAAGTGTGGTGAGGTAATGGCAGATGGTCTTACTCCGTATGGAGTACGTGGATTGAAATATCAACATCATCACTAAGGGTTTTGTAAACGATGGGTCGCACTCTGTATGAAGTTACCATTACCGCAGCCGATGTGGAGTTAACCGAGGAGAATAGAAATGAGAAAGTATTTATTATCTATACTAGTAGTGTTGTTTTCGTTATTCATCGTTTTTCCGTCCAGCACAGCTTCAGCAGCCAATGGTAAAGTCACCTTGAAATCTTACAGTTATAAGGGACAACCATATGTACAAGTTGTAAACCACCCAAACAAGAATGCTGCATCTAAGATGAACAAAGCATTAAAAGCTCATGCTGTTAATGCTGCTTCTGTAGCTAATAGTAGTGATATCAAGCAAAACCAAGATTACTATTACAAGACGAGTGTCCAAACCGCTTACAACAAACAAGGTGCCTTGTCTGTTGTTTATTATTCTTACGTCTATACCGGAGGTATACATGACATGCAATGGGTAGAATCTTTCAACTTCAATTCCAGCAATGGTAATAGAATATACATGAAAGACTTCTTAGACAGCAGAACAAAAATAGTAAGAGCGAATGTGTACCTCCAATCAATTCTTGAAAAAAGAAGTCAAGCTAACCCTGGATCAATTTTGTACACAGATACGATTATAGACATCCAAAAGGGGACGTTTTTCTATAATGACAAAGGATTCACATTAAGATTCAATCCGTATGAGGTGGCTCCATTTTCAGAGGGTTTTGTAGATGTATACATCCCTTATGATATTATCGTAAACGGACAAAACACAGCACCAGTAAAACCGCAAAAGCCACAGATTACTCAGGTTTCCGGAGTGTTAGCATCTGATATACACGTATACTCAAACGACCTCAAAACTTTCTTAGGAACCTTATCAACCAACACTTATGACAGAGAATCTATCTTCAATGAATACGGAACCTACGGAAGCCAGTACAACAGATTAAGCATATGGAACAGTTACGGAAATTACGGGAGTTCATATTCATCAGAGAGCGCGTTTAACGAGTACACTTCTACTCCGCCAGTGCTCGTTTATAAAGGAGAAGTTTTTGGATATGTAACATCAAATACGTATCTCACTAATGGGATTTTACCTTCAAAACTTTTAACGTTTGCTGAATCGTTATAAATCGTAGGCACCCTTCTGGGTGCTTTTTTCATCCGTTAAGAATTCAATTCCAGTAAACAGCATAACCGTATAGCCCTGGCGGTCGCACAAGTTTCCGCGTTTTCTAAGTTGCAGGGAGAGGTAACCTAACCACTGCTCCGATTACGCTCGGTTGGGCTGTTTGATTGAAATCCTTCAGGGGCTGTATTGCACTTTGTATGTATGTGTAAGATGAAATACACTGGCCATTTTTGCAAGGAGATAGAAAGACTTCTATTTTTCGAATCGAATAAGGATAACATTTATAAAAGTTGGGGGGGCATTGTATTTGTAATCCGGGCGGCTGGGGAAAATAAAAGACACTCGCCGGAGTATCTGTATGTGGGTACAATTTATATTTTTGTCCGATTTTTGGTGAGTGATGTCATCTGCTGAAAGGAGGTGATCGCTTGAACTTCATTTCCGCACAAGTTGTTTCATTTTATTAAAAACTATTGCCCAATTGGGGGGATTTAATACTAGAGGAAGATTGAATCTTAAATAGAATTAAGAGAGGTTCTTTTATCAATAATTATTCAAAAAGCAATTATAGGAACTCTTGCAACATGAACATAAAATTATTTTATTGGAAAGTAGAACCGGTTTGTGTTTGTAAATCTCGTAGATCAATGTGAAATGTAGGAAAGTTAATCTCTATAAAGTAAATCCCCCCAAAAAAACACCTTTTTTCAGATTCACTAAAAAAGTATAGTCTCGCATCGTATAGCTTTGAGATATCCTCTTTATCTACTCCTCTATAAATTCAACGACCTCTTCTATTCGGCATTGAAGCTCTTCGCAAATTCGTGCGATTACACTTAACGCAACGAACTCTCCATTAGACATTTTGGCTAGTGTAGAAGGAGAAATACCTAGTTGAGTACGCAGATAAGTTTTAGTTTTGTCCTTTTTGATCAGAGTTATTTCCATTGGTTTATAGCTAGGTTTTAATGCCATCATTAACCTCCAAGAAAGCATGTATATACGTGTATTTTATTGAATATGGACTATAAATACAAGAAGGCGAACTTTTTGTACGAATAATTATTGAACAAAAGTTTGATTTGTTGTACTATATGTATAATAAATCGAACTTTTTATTTTATAAAACGTATTAAATGTTTTTGGTATGGAGGCGATACCTCAGATGAAGAGTTACTATGCATGAAATATGATTTTAGTTTAAGTATCAATGAAGATTGTGAGGTTGCAAGGAAAAGCATGTAATTGTACATCTCTGATAAGTTAAAAGAGATAAGAGAGTTTATGACGATTTAATGAAAAGAGGTGTTCCTGAGTATGTCAAACCTTATTGAATTAGCTTCTATAGTGGTAGGTCCTTTAGATGACGGCCAGGATTTTGATATTTATCAAGGCTATGTTATGAATGAAAGTTATATCTTTTTCCTTGACGAAGGATCGCTATGGCTACGCCATGTGCATAAAGTTGCGCATGTAGAACACTTATATATTAATGGAGATAGCGGAGGGATAGTTCTCGCCGAACACACACAAGGAAATATAAAAGAACTGATAGAGTCAATCATGAATAGATTGTGTGGCATGGATGCTTTGACTTTTCTCACGGAAGTCTTATTGTGGACCCCAGAACGCGTTGATATGAATTTGAGGCTTGATCGATTTCAAAAAAATTAGATACGATGGTCATATTAGTACCATATAGAATGAGATCAAATAAATTGGATATTTTTTAAAATGTTATTTTATGAAAATGAAAGCTCTAAATCAACAAAGATTAGACCTATAAAAAGCGCTACTTTAATGGTATGAACGTAAAGCTCACATAAAAAATCTCTAGGAGATCCGCACATCGAAAAATTTCGATTAAGCTTGTAGCGCTCCTTTGGCAACATATTTCTTGAGTTAAATAGATTATCTGTATTAATATGAATTTATTATCATTTAATAAAAGACTAAATAATGTTAAAAATATCTTTTGAGAAACGTCTATACTACACTTTCTGCTGTCACATCCTAAATGAAGTGCCAGGAGACGATTAATGCATTCACATGTAAATGCAAAAATTCCTTGGGGTCTTGAACCACATACCCAAGCTTTATTGTTGGAAAGACAATTCGTGTGAATAAGGATAATATACTTCGATGCTCTGGAAGTAGGTGTAATGATTGCTTATTTCGGTATGTTGTAAGCATGAGAGACATTGGGCTATCAAACTGGTAAAAAGAGTGTAGATTACAGATAGCGAGTACAAAAATTGGTGTTTGAATGTTTACTGGAAGCTGCCAGTTTGGACGACTCAGATTCGAACTGGAATGGGTGATCCATTAATACTTTAACTGGTGCGAATGCCAAGCTCACATGATTTTCCTAGGAGATTCGCACCTCGAAAATTGTCGAAAACGTCTGGTTTGTGACCTTTTGGTAACGATTTCATGTTAAAGTGATTTGAGTAATGGTTATAAAGAAGTTGTAATAGCGAAAAGACGTATATATCTTCTCATTAAATAGGGGGATTACGTTGTTTTTCGCTGTCGCACTCTGTATGGAGTGCGTGGATTGAAATCTGTAGTGCTGTAACCAGATGTTGAAGGCTGTGTCGTCGCACTCTGTATGGAGTGCGTGGATTGAAATCGCCTCGCGCCACAATAACATCTCCTTTGATAAGTCGCACTCTGTATGGAGTGCGTGGATTGAAATCATGGGTTACCTCCTAGAATTGACCTGGATTCCAGTCGCACTCTGTATGGAGTGCGTGGATTGAAATTTAAGGATCGGCATGAAACGGGCTTTGATCGCCGCGTCGCACTCTGTATGGAGTGCGTGGATTGAAATTCCAAGTTGTAGTACATATCATCCACAAGCACATCACGTCGCACTCTGTATGGAGTGCGTGGATTGAAATCTCAACCAATTTTTGTTTTGCAAACCAAAGCATTTGTCGCACTCTGTATGGAGTGCGTGGATTGAAATTCATAGCGATCATTATAGTTCTTGAATGCGCCATCGTCGCACTCTGTATGGAGTGCGTGGATTGAAATACTTCATTTGCCAAGTCGTTACACGGTTAAACAAAGTCGCACTCTGTATGGAGTGCGTGGATTGAAATTATCGGGGTTCATGCATGTCGCCCTCCTTCATAGTCGCACTCTGTATGGAGTGCGTGGATTGAAATATACGCCCAGTATCCTTGAACTTCCCCGGTGTATGGTCGCACTCTGTATGGAGTGCGTGGATTGAAATTGTGTAACACGGCACATTAAATACTGGTCTACCTCGTCGCACTCTGTATGGAGTGCGTGGATTGAAATCCTCGAAGTCATTCGCAGTCAGCGACTTTACGCCAAGTCGCACTCTGTATGGAGTGCGCGGATTGAAATTCGAACTTAATCTTGTTTAGTTCAGCCATGGCTTCGTCGCACTCTGTATGGAGTGCGTGGATTGAAATATTCTGAGATAGTCCACGTCGAAAATGGCCTTATGTCGCACTCTGTATGGAGTGTGTGGATTGAAATAATTCCAATAATTCTACTATACTCGGCTGCTTGAGGTCGCACTCTGTGTGAGTGCAATAGATAAAATAGAGTAAAGGGAGTTATCCATTTGCGAATAAGATGGAACATTATGAAATAGAAGTGAGGGAGTATGCATATGCATGCGGTAGTGACAATATTATTCGGTTAGTAGGTATAGGTATCAAGACGATTACTATTTCGAAGACACAACAATCTTGACCAGAATAAACTATCCTACTTACAAATAAACCTACCTAGTGAACGTAACTTATATAGTACCTAGAGCAATCCAACAAAAATTTTCCGAAGCATCTGATGAAGTAAGTAACTTGTATCAGAAGTTCATGGATTATGCTTTAGAGCTTTATAAAGAAGAGATGTTTCATTATGGATACGGAGACGTAACGTAATCAGATGAAGAGTTATGAAAAGAACTCTTAACTTATAAAGAGCCTTTGTACAGGACTTTTATTCACTTTTGATGTAACCAACAGTGTTGGGAAAAATTGTGCTCTGACTTTAGGTCACCTTAACTATAGTTTTCAATTTCCTAAGCTACTGTGAGTAAATCAGATCCAATAAATTGAACTTTATAACTTCAGGGATGAGAAAGTGAGTTTTGCCTTATCTACTACTGAGAAATTACATTTCAAACAGAGACGAAGGCCTTTACTGATCTTCGTCTCTGTTTGTTTTTGGAGAGTTTTTTTCAATGGCTGCAATTAAATCCTCTATTTTTGGACGATATACAGAGAAAATGTTCTTTTTTTTCGGTCCAATAAAGTGAATTTTTTCATTGTCAAGAATTGAGATGTCTTCAATAATAATAAATCCTTTATCAAGTTTGTCATTAGGGGATGCTATAGATGAGAGTAGCAATCTGTTATTAAAAGTAACTTTATATATTAGTAAAGGGGTATACTGGTATTTCTCGAGATAAATCCAGTGGTATATTATTTCTTTTTTTTCTGCCCAATTGATAGTAATAGGCATAACTACTAAATAGATCACAAAGTAGAGCACTAGATCAGAAATTTTAAATATAATATCATCTCTATTTAATATTGAAGCTATCAGTAAGATGCAGCCTGAGGCCAAGGTTGCTCCAAGACTAGATAAAATTAAAATTTTAATTATTTTCCGATAAAGAGTCTTTCGTGGAGTTAACAATTTTCGTTCATGCTTATTAGCTAACAATAGGAGTATACCTGAAATAATGACTAAAGGTGAAAGAGTGGAAACCGAGAAAGTGAACCAATTTTCTTTTAAGCTTTCAAACATGTACACACCGCCCTCTGATTTGTAATATCTATATCGGAACTTATGATTATTAATTTTATATTTATGAAATTCAAAAGAATTGTGTAATGTCATAATTAGTGAGAATTGTAATTTATGCAATGTTATTCAACTCTATTGAATCAAGAACAATCAGTTTTATAATATTATGTCGCCTCTGGGCTTGATCAATGTTGTATTGGACGAAATGAGAAAAACGTACGATAAGAAGTTTAAGAAAAAGACAGTTGACCTCTATCTCAAAAGGGGTTGGATATAAGAGTTGAGCGCGTGAAATGGGGATTGACGATGCCTTGGTTCACCGAGCAGCAAAAAGTTTGAAGTGATTAAGGAATTGCTTCATAAGAATTACAACCTTAGTCTACTATGCAACCTGGTTAGAGTATCTAGAAGTGATTAAACCGACGAACGAACATATCGCCGAAGCAACTCAAAGGCGAGGGATGAGACTTAAAATCGTCGAATGCTACGAGAGGTTCAAAGGTATATATGGATACCGCAGAGTGAAAATCTGGCTGAAGCGCACCTACGCCATCCATATGAGCCACAAGTGTGTACAGCGAATCATGGACGAATATTAGGACTTCAGACAGTTCTTCGGAGGAAAAGAACTTACTACGGCAAGAAAGAGGCTTACGTCATTTCGGATAACCATCTAAATAGAAATTAACAAACCAGCCGAACCATTGAAGGACAGGAAAATTTAAAACTTATGGATACGGGCTCTATAATATTATGCTTCAGAACGGTTTAGCTGCTCAGCTAACAAAGGAAGTACAATTTGCATGATGAATAAAAAAATTCTCTTTTAACAATGAAATATTCATAATTGTTTGTTGTGAACAGTGATAGTAACCGTCTTCAAAACATGTTAAATCATAGTATTCAAATGAAAAAAAATGTTGTAAAGTTTACTCTAGTAGTTATAAAGAACTAGAATATTTCCAACAAAATCATAAGGAAGTGAATATAGATGGTATACGGATTTGTTTCTGTAGTTTTACTTTCGGTTGCATTAGCATATGTCCTTTACATACGTAAATCTAGGTCTCGGATTAAAATTAATCACACGTATACGTCGAAAGCAGGTGTATTTCGAATGGAAGGCCTGACGAAGCGATTTGTCATTTGTAAGGATGAGCGATTCGAGTTTTTAGTTGAAGACGGTATCATTACAGCATGTAAGGATCGTAAGATACATACCGATTTTGTGTATTACAATACGGAGGATAAAGACAATGATTAATAAAATGAAACAGTTTGCTAGTAATGTACTTGATCGTTCAGCAGACCTAGTTCAAGGCATGACGGGAGAAAAAGAGCGGAGAGAACAAGTTGATCGATTAAAACGATTATACGATATATATAGAAGCGATATCAGTCTCTTGATTGAAAAAATAAATAGAACAGTCAATCGATTCAATAATCGCATTGAAGAACTCAACAAGGTTCGGGAAACTAAGATCAAACGAAATGTTGCTTATTTAGGTATGTTTCTTTCCCAATTTGGTAATATCAATTCGGTCAAAGATTTTACAGCAGAGGAACAGCAAAATCAGATTGAACTACCTCATAAGAAATTTGAAGCGATCGATGATTATATTGAGAAGATTGATTGGAGCAAGGGTGATGTTTTCGCAAAGACATTCTTCAAAACTATGTTGGGTGTAACTGTTGAAACAAGAAATAAGAATAAAAAGACGGCTCAACGAATCGAGGAATTCACAATTGAGGGTAATCAGATGTTGGAAAATAGTAAATTGAAATTGCGATTTGTAGAAGAAGATATTCAAATAATAGATATGTATCAAAAAAGTGTTGAGTCCATTAGTGACACGATTGAGTCAAAAGTCATGCCAGAACTGGAGCTGATTCAGGCCTTCTTACAATGTGAGACTTTAAAAAATCAACTGATTGCCAATCAAGAACTGTCTGTAACCACAGTAACTGATCCAGGATTATTAGCTACTAGCCGGTACCAGAAACACTATAAATTTGTGAAGAATGCTTTATTTTTCTTCGTTATATCTTCTAGAATTTATAATACTCCTGTACTAACAAATTTGCTGACTAATGAAAAGCATGAAAAAGAACGAGAAGCTGTTTCTAATTACAGACGTATCGTAACGAAACAACGTGAGAAAATTGAACAATATCGTATAGGCTGAGGGGAAAGGACTGTATATGAATATTCGACAAGTAGTACATAGTAGAGCAATACTTCTGGAACAGGAACAGAGACTTTACGAATCAGCAATCACAAATATTAACCTAGAAATGAAAAAACTACTCAACAATGATTTCGGATCACAGTTAATTAGAAATTCTGGTAGAGACCTGGCAGGTGAACTCGTTCGGAATTTCTTTGATACTTCGGATTATCATATTACTGTTGATCAAATGATGCGAAGAATATTGGAGTTCAATTACGATGATGAATATGATCCACTTGCTGCAGGACAAGACGTACAAAAACTAGTCTTCAACTACAATGATCCCGATAATGCTGAAACTATGAAAACGATAATGAACGATTTGGAAAATTCGAAACAAAAATTGTTTGAAAAGAGTGAGAGTGCTCATCCGCGTTATAAAGACTCTGGAATGATTCAAAAGGGGAAGAAACAATACCGAGAGCGTCGTCATTCAGAGGGTTCAATGCAGGATGATTACACAGAAGGTATAGAAGCCTCAAGGTTAAACTCTCAAGGCAAACGAGTGAGTCAGTTACATGTGGAGCACACGCAGGCATTAAGCTCAGCATATGTCTACAACCGTTATTTGAAGGACAAAGCAGAAGATAGGATTAAAGAATTTTATAATTCTTCGGATAATTTCACAATGATGTTTGAAACTGCCAACCAATCCAAAGGCGATGTTAGAGTAGAGGTAAGCGTGAAGGTAAAAAATGAAGATGGTGTGAGCTACGAAAAAGTAGATATAACTCATCGAGCAACTCCACATGAGATGGCAAACGCGGTTGCCAGTCGCTGGGAACACCTTCAAGGCGAACCGAAGAAAAAACTTCAGGATAGTGGATATCTTGACGGGAATGGGAAAGTCTCAAAACAAGTGAAATCCGAACTAGTTAAAAATTATCGCAAGTCACAAAATGAAGAAAGTAAAGTCATATTGCAGGAGACAGACTATAAGAAGGTCGTCAATGATGCTGGTAAACATACCACAAAGTCTTTGAGCAAAATCGTTGCCGGACAAGTCGTCTATTATGCAGTACCTGCCCTTATTTATGAGATTCGGGTCATCTTAAAGAATAGGAAACTCAAATTAAAAGAAGTATTAAGGAAACTCGAGAAAGCAGGAGAACGAGTGGTTCGGTACGTGTATTCCAAAATAGGATCTATATTTAAAAATATAATGAATCAAGGGCTGAAAAAGTTTTTGAAGTCCTTCTTTGATATCCTGATTAATCTTGTGAAAGCTACTGTAAAGCGGATGCTTAAACTTGCTAAGAGTCTTGTACTGTCCCTCGTCGATGCAGCAAGAATTATTGGCGATAAAAATGCCACTCCAAGTCAAAAGGCAGATGCCGTCTTTAATTTAATATCCGTGACGGTAACATCTTTTGTACTAGAGATGTTATTTGAATATGTAGAACGACAGTTTGCTATCCCAGAACCATTATTATTACCATTACAAATAATTGCTACAGTCCTCTGTTCTAATCTAGTTATGCTTGTTTTGGAGAAAGCTGATCTTTTTAGTGTTCGTCATGGTCTTCTCATGGCAAATATTCAAAAGGTATTTCAACGTGAAAATGAACTGTACTTGCAAGAGCTAGAGGGACTGACTTCTTCACAACAGAGGGGGACAGAACTAAGGCTCAAGGAGATTGCTTTCGAGATCGAAGAGACCAAGCAACGTTTACAGGAGATTGATCCACATAAAGATTCTGTTATTCATGAGCTTGAAAAGATAAATCGACTGTTCGATATGAATATCGACTTCGAAAAAGAATGGAAAAGCTATTTGGGGGTTGCATACTAATATGCTCTATATCATTGGGATAATTTTAATTATTATTGTGATCTCTGTTTGCTGTTCAATGTTAAATAGTCGATAACAGGAGATTTGGAAATTGATTAATATGGAGTTAAGAAAAAGGTTTAAGACCTTATATGATGACGTTGGGATAGTACCGTTATGTAATCGAAAACGAGACAGGGCTCCTCACATAGGACAATTCTGTTTCCCGCTATGTTGGAGATGCTCGAGCGTTGCTTTAGGACTGACAGTTTGTTACGCGCTTCATAGTATTATTCCAGATGGGAAAATCGATTGGAGTATGAGTGTGTTAGCAACTACATCAATCGTCTTAATTTTCCCCATGATATGGGATGGTTGGAGACAATATGTTAAGGGAAAAGAAAGTACAAATTGGCGACGAATACTTACTGGAACGTTGTGTGGAGTGGGTCTCTGGTACACTACAAAATGGTTAGTTGCTCTTATGTGCTAGAACTGTTTACGGTTAAGAAACAAGATATTCAGATTAAGATTTGATGGTTAACTAAACATCTCATCACTTTTTGCACTAACAGTGAGAACGCCCAAATAAGAATGAATTTACACTGACTATATAGACTTAATCAAAATAAATTCAGGTAGTGTCCCAAAGATGACGATGATCTGACATTAAGCGTTGTACTAAATAGCCTGAGATAATTCTCGATAACAAATATTTAGCTAGTTTAACTTTGAGGGTTTTAATTAGATAATATCACTTCGTTTTCCTTCTATATTTTTCTTGAAAAACAATATGTAAAAGTTATTGTATATCTTACATTCTTAATTGTCATTAGTGTATACACATGAGTCATACTAGAGAAGCGGTAGCATATTGCTCGCTTGCAACAAAATCAAAACACTTAACGCAGGAGTAGCAAGTTTGGGGCGCACCCCTTATGGAGTGCGTGGATTGAAATACCTGACGCTCTAGTAGCGTGTACTGGCGCTTTATGTCGCACTCTGTATGGAGTGCGTGGATTGAAATTCAACTAAAGTTTGAATTAGAGGATAAAATGAACCGTCGCACTCCGTATGGAGTGCGTGGATTGAAACATTGGTCGATACGTCAAGTCATAGACCTTGTTATTACGTCGCACTCCGTATGGAGTCCGTGGATTGAAATAGACCACGAGTTTTATAGAGGGCTGCCTCTTCAGGTCGCACTCCGTATGTGGATTAAAATGAATCATAGACCGAACAGCAAGCGAAGACCTTGGTTTGTCGTACTCCGTATGGAGTGCGTGGATTGAAATTTCTCTGCCTGGTACTTGGCCTTAAGTGCATCTTGGTCCCACACCGTATGGAAGTGCGTGGATTGAAATATAATAAGCTTGGATTGATGCACACGTCTTACTTCGTCGCACTCTGTATAGAGTGCACGGATTGAGATGTACTGATGTAAAGAACAACTGCAATCAAAACATTGTCCATGCATTTTTAACTCGTGGATTTCAATTAATCAAAGTAAGGTTGAGCAGGTGAAAGTAAAATAAAAAAATGGATATTACGAAAAAGCCTTACATGAGCACGTGTAAGGCTTTTTGTGATATCCATTATTAAAAATCTCACATTGCTCCTTAACAATATATTACATAATATTCTATAAATATAAGAGGGATTGAAGGTATATGTTCTTTTGTGTCGAATTTGAATGTGAGTCTTATTGCCTGATTAGATGGGTTAATAGTCCTTGGATAATGGATGTGGTGCTCCTTAGATCCACATCGTTTAATTACTCTTAATTCTTAGGTTAATTTCATGTGCAAGTAAGTAACATGTTACATCTCATTTTTAATTAAGATCTAATTTGTTCTTAGATGCGACTACTAGCCTGATAGAGTCTCACTAAACCATAGAGAAGATATAGTAAACCTAAGAAATGATATTCTTCTTTTAAAGCAAGAGTAATGCTTATTATAGAGTTACATATACACCATCGGAGGTAAACAATATGGCGATTTTTGAAGAGAGTTGTAACGAACATACGACGAAAGAACCTAATGTTCTAGAACTGATTGAAAAAAATTATAGACAGTTGAATCAAATGATGGTTGAAGAGATTGAAATTGCCTCAGCCCATGGTGGCATTACAGGCAGCGGCCGAGAAATGATGTGGATGAAATTCTTCAGAAATATCATTCCACTTAAGTATTCGCTGGCTCAAGGAGTGATCATTATCGATTCTCACAATAATCGTTCACGGGAAGTGGACATCGCAGTTTATGATGAGCAATACACTCCTTATGTGTTCCAGCATAATACGTTGAAGTTTATTCCAATTGAAGCAGTGGTGATTGCCATTGAATGCAAAAGTGATAAATGGAAAGATGACGGACTTATTAAATGGGCCGAAAGTATACGGGAGTTAAAGGCGACTGCTTCCGGGGTTGCCCGAATGGCAACAGGTTATATAAGCGGTCTTACGAATTTAACACAGCAACAAACTAGACCAATCCTTATTCTTGCAAGCAATTTCAAACGTGTGAACGAAGATACCATTCATGCTAATATAGATAAAATTAAAAACAGCTTCGACTTCATATTACTCAAGCAATCAGTAAGTAGGAGTAACGGCGCAACAAGCCAGTTTAAGCTTGTTGTGCCCAGTGAAAATGAAAAACTTGGCTGGTGGGGAAGCCGGTTAAACGGATCACAGGAAGAAGACAATTTAAAGATTGTTGTTACCCAGGATCACAGAATACGCCTAAAAGAAGCTAAAGAGAGTGGGAAATATAGTGAGCTTAAGATATCTGAAGAATATGATTCTTTAGAGAATACTCTTTTAGATTTGCGAATCCCAGATAATGAGCTCTTAACACTTAACTTTCAACTTAATCAGCTCCTCATGTTACTTAATAACCCGATGATGTTTCCGCATTTTGCATATGCAAAGGCTTTTAAGAAGATTGGTGAAAATAAAAAGTTGTGAAGGAGAAATCTATGGGAAGAAATTTGGAGAGTCCTCGAACACGCTTGATTACCGACGATCTAGCAGAAATAAGCTATACGGTTAATAGAGCTAACACGTATACCATTGCTCTTGTAACTCCGATGTTTGGGGGAGGACATGAGACTGGCCAGGTTGATGCAAATCGACTAATTCGTGAAAGTACAATTCGTGGTCAATTGCGGTTTTGGTGGAGAGCAACGCGAGGAGCCAGATTCAAGAACACCTATGAATTACGGCAAAGAGAAGCTGAGATATTTGGAGATACAGTAACTCCAAGTAGTGTGAGAGTTACTGTGAATCAGAGGATAGAGACCAAGATAGAAAGTTATACGGTGGGTAGCAAGAATAAGCCCTTCCCAGACTATATATTTCAGGAAACTGATCAGGATCGAAAAACAGGAAAAAAGATAAATTATGCATCCGGATGTCAATTTGATCTTGAAGTACAGTGGTCTCAACAAGCCATTGAACTGAAAACAAACGATCCGATAAGGTTCCAAGAATTAGTAAAGGATATCAATGCCGCTTTATGGGGCTGGATTAATTTTGGAGGAATCGGCTCCAGGACACGTAGAGGTTGTGGTAGCTTATATTGTATGGAATTTTCGCCTAATGAAAAGGAGTGTACCAAGAGCAATTTCCCGAAGTGGTTGGATAGTCGAATTAAAGATTACGAATTGGTATTACCCACTGCAAGCGAGCATAGAGAATGGCCCACGCTTAACCCAAGAATGTTAATCGATTTTATTCAACAAGGGAACAACTCTACATGGAGAAATGTTATAAGAGTTTATAAAGATTTTCGTAGAAGAGCAAAACAAAATGAGGTTTTCGATGAGAGGAAACAGCAAATGGTTAAAAGGCCGGGAAGAAGCTACTGGCCAGAAGCAGATTCAATACGTAAAACACTTGATATGGCTCATATTAAGCATGATAAGCCTACACACTACTATCTATCAGGAACAAAGGAGGAAGTGACCGCGTTTCCTCGAGCGGAACTAGGTATGCCAATCATTTTTCAGTTTAAATCTATCCGTGAATCTACAGAAAAGTATAAAGGGCGTATTCAAACAAAGAAGATCCCAGTAGAACCATATAAGACACAGCTTACTCCTAAAGACAAAGACCGCTTAGCTTCACCGATTATCTTAAAACCACTCGCTTTCAATTGTACTCGTAGTGTTGGTCTCATCGCAGTGCTTAACCATCCACCAGTAGAGCAACTAGATTTGACTGTACTAGAAAAGGAAAAAGATAAAGGGTATAGCGTAAATAAAAGCTCCAAACCATTACACTATAAAAACAGTCCGATGATCGATGACTATGATGATCAGAAAGTATATTCATCTGCTGTCGATGCTTTTGTACACAGTAGGGAGGTCAAGAGATTTTGGAAAATAACCAGCTCCATAAGACACTAATACTCATATCCATTGGTCCTGTACAAGAATTTATAGCCCAGGCTCGCAGAACACGCGACCTATGGTTTGGCTCCTTTTTGCTTTCGGAACTGAGCAAAGCAGGAGGCGAAAAATTTATAGAACTTGGTGGGACCCTTGTGTATCCGGTACTTAATGTGCAGGATTCAGCAAGCTTCTCCTATGCAAGTGCGCCCAACAAAATATTGGGAGAGATTACAACGGATAATCCGAAGGAGGTGGCTCAGAAGGTCCGTAGCGCAATCATTATGAAGTGGAAAGAATATACCAAAAGAGCTCAAAAAATAGTAGATTTTAGCATCAATATTGGTACATGGAAACGCCAAGTTAACGATGTTGTAGAATTCTATGCTTCTTGGATTAGCCTGGATCGAGTGAAGGAGGCAGACGCGTACCGTAGCTCTGGAAAAAGCGTATATAACTATGCACTCGAACAAGCTGAGTCGCTCTTAGCAGCTCGAAAGCAGTTAAGGGATTTCAAGCCAAACGAACCCGGTGTCATGTATGGAGAGAAAAAATCAACACTTGATGGTGGCCGTGAATCAGTATGGCGTGAACACGAACAATATAAGTCCAGATTGACGAGATATGGAATTAAAGAGCATGAGACACTTGATGCAATATCCGTTGTTAAACGCTTGTCGCTGAAATTGATTCCTGAACAACAACAGTTTCCGTCAGTCTGTGAGGTGGCTTATTTGCCTTATCGGGATCTGATTCGCCAAGATGCTGTCTTAGGTAAGGCTGTTATGAAATATTTAGAGGATGTGGATCAGTTGGTGAATCGTAATAAACGATCTCACCTTGCTGCAGAACAGATCCAAGAATCAGCGTGTATTACATATGATGAAGCCCGATTATTTTATGACCGCCGAATTGAAGATTATCTCGAAGAAGTCATACAATTGGAGGCTTCTCAGAGAGAACCATTACTCAAGCAAATAATGGGATTGCTAGAAAGACTTTATCAAGGAGACTATGGGGATGGCGGGAGTTTGAAGCGTCCGAGCCCATATTATGCCTTTCTGATTGCAGACGGAGATCATATGGGCAAGCAGTTACGCAGCATCACGGACATTCACAGTCATATCCGGTTTTCTGAGGCCTTATCTGACTTTTCATCTAAAGCGGCAACCCTGATGAAGAAGCATCAAGGGCAACTTGTATATGGTGGTGGAGACGATGTAATGGCTTATTTGCCTGTACATCAATGTTTGGATGCCGCACAGGAGCTACGCGATTGTTTCATAGAAACAATGAAATCTGTCATCTCTCCAGATTCAGAGATTCCACCAACTCTTTCTATCGGGATTGTCATTGCACACATGCTTGAGCCACTGGAGGAAGTAAGACTGATGGCTCATCAAGCCGAAAAGCTGGCTAAAGAGACACGAGATGCATTTGCCATTCATTTTCATAAACGAGGTGGTGGTGACGTCATGAAGGTTTCATTTCCGTTTAAGGAAGAGCCAATCCTTAAAATGAGAAGCATTCGCGAATGGAGGGCCCAGTCGTATTTTTCGGTCAAATTTGCCTATGAACTGCGAGAGATATACACGACGTATATGAAAATGTCGCGAGAGTCGAGCTGGGTTAAGGATAATGAAAACTTCGGACAGCTTATTCAAATGGAGATCGAACGTCTTGCTCTGAAGAAGAAACCTGAGGGCATTTCTCATGAGAAATTGCACAAATGGATTGAAGAAGAATTGAAACCGATATATCAACCAGGGAACCGACCACTGGAACAATTGAGAAGGATGGCGGAGCAGTTTATTGTAGCCATTCAACTAGAAGAGGTGGGGCAACGACATGAATAAATGGCTAAAAGCACAACCCATTGACCCTATTATGATTCGAGATGGGAGACCTTTTAATGCTATTCCGGGAATTCGAGCCCACACCTTAAGCGACGTCACCCCAAGTGTAATGGCAGGAACCATTCGCACAATGCTAGCCAAACAGCGACAGGCGCAGCATGGGAAATCATCGCCTCTGGACTATTATGCAAAGTTACCAGTGCGTGGGCCATTATACCATTGGCAGGCAAGTCTTTATTTTCCGATGCCGCGGGATGCCGAAGTATATGAAGATAATGGATTAATCGGATTACATAAAGTGATGCCGTGTGATCCGGATAGCGATACATTAAAAGAAGAAGGGCAAGGCTTCTTCGGCGTAGGGACAGAAGGCAGACTGCACAATCAGCTTTGGCCACCGCTGGGAGCAGGGTTGCATAAAGAGATGAAAAAAGCACCTGCTTATGTTTCTGCGCATTGGATGAAAGATTGGCTGACTGATGAAGTCCCTTCAAAAGAAATTGCTAAGGATATTGCTGTCTGGCAGAGGGAAGTTGAAATTAGGAAGAACGAACCTTCTCTGTATAATGCAGATGGAGATCCTGCTTCACAGAAGGCACCTTCCTTTTTACAAGCGTTCGAGCGGCAAGAGCGAACGCATATCTCTATAGATGAGGAACGCCAAGTAGCTAAGGATCAGCACCTGTATTCAACGGAGTCACTTGTTTTTCCAGATGGTTTGTCATTGCATTCCTCAGTTACGCTACCTGCAAATGAACCAGGTTGGACAGGAGATCTATCGGAATTGCATACAATGGGCGGCGAGCGAAGATTAGTACATTTCAGCGAAGTACCGGCGGCAGAATCCTTATGGCAGTGTCCAGAAGAAATCACGGATGCCCTCCAAGGTGCTAAATATATTCGAATGGTTTTAGCAACACCGGCATTTTTCCGCAAGGGCTGGCAACCTGGTTGGTTAAATGAGCATCTAGAATCAAAGGACCTTTATGACACAGGTGTCAAACTCAGACTTCTGTGGGCATGTGTTCCGAGATGGCAGCCAGTATCCGGTTGGAGTTATGCGCATGGACGAAAGGGAACGAATGAAAAGGCTGTGCGACGACTTGTGCCTGCGGGCAGTGTATATTTCTTTAAGGTGATCGAGGGAAGTGCAGCTACGCTTGCAGAAAAAATGTGGCTGCAGTCTGTATCAGATGCAAACCGGCGTAAGGGAGCATTTGACCAAGAGGATGGATTTGGTCTTGCTTTATGGGGAAAATGGACTCCAGACACAGAACAAGATATCGACAAAAGAAGGAGTGAATAATATGGAGCTCACGAGTAGATTTTTCTGGCTACACTGTTTATCTCCGTTACATATAGGTTCTGGTGAGGGGATAGGTGTTATTGATATGCCTATCCAACGTGAGAAAGTGACAGAATGGCCCATGATTCCTGGTAGTAGCCTCAAAGGGGTTCACCGGGATTATTACAGGCTGAATGGCAAAAATGAAGCTTGGATTAATAAGGCATTTGGCCAAGCAGGAGATCAAGATGGTGCAGCTGGTGCACTTGTAATGACGGACGGACGCATATTGGCATTTCCTGTTGCAAGCCGATATGGCACATTTGCGTATGTAACTTGCCCTTTGGTCTTAAAACGCTTGAGACGTGACGCACAAGCAGCAGGTCTAGCGATGGATATTCCCGATTTAGAAGTTTTCGAAAGTGAGACTGCTGGAGCAGACGAAGTCTGGGTGAGTGAATCTTCAGTGATTCGCTCAGGAGAGAAAGAGAAATTGAATATCTTCTTGGATGAGTTTGAGGGTAAGGCGAGTGTATCAACCTCTTTTACTAAATGGGCAATTACGATCAGCAATTATCTATTTGAGGATGCTCCATCCAGAGAACTTTGGACAGAGCGCCTGGCTCTCGTTAGCGATGAAGTCTTTCAATATTTTACGACAATGTGTTGTGAAGTAACTCCGCGGATTCGTATCAATGAAGACACCAAGACAACCGTCAAGGGAGCACTTTGGTATGAAGAATATGTTCCTACAGAAGCCGTTTTTTATGGACTGATTTGGTGTGATCGTGTAGGAGGAAGTTTCGAACTCCAAGCGCGCAATCAACTTCTGGAAGAATTGGAAGATAGTACTTTGATTCTGCAATTAGGTGGAAATACGACAATTGGGAAAGGTCGCACGCGCTTTCTCATATCAGGAGGCTGTGTCTGATGATATCATCCCAACAAAAGTATGCTCAGGTTGCATATGAGAGCGTTATGATGGTGAAAAGAGAATCGGACGATAAAAGAAATGCTACTTTTGCCCAACAGTATGGTCAACTCTGTCATCGATTTCCTTCACTTGTGATAACCAATGGGTTGCGCCTTGCGACAGCATTTTTTGAAGCTAAAAGTGGATCGGATAATAGCGGGAGAGTGTACCAAGTGTATTTACAAGATATGAAAAGCGCAGTTGGTCAGGAACTGGGTGGTATTGGGGAACGGAATATTGAATATCTTCATTTGTCCCGTAAAGTATTACAAGCTTCGGTTTGGTTTAAGAGGTACACAGAGGCTATCTTAAAAGTTGAACAGGGAGCGGAACTGATAGAGTTACTCGATGAAGATCTGGATGGCACTGTGGCGGGGGACAACACATGAATGTACATCTTGCATTAACGAAGAGCCACTGGGCTATATCAAATGATGGATGCAGTATAGAACATATAATTAAGAAGAGACAAGATAAGCAGCAACTTTATCATAATGTTATTGATAAGTATAGAACGGAATGGAAGAACGGTAGAAATGATTGGTACAAAGCATGCTATGAGAGATATTACAGTGATAACAATTTTGATAGTTGCCCAACACTTCAATTTCTTGTCGAATCCAAAACACCGCTTGTTATAGGGCATGGTGGGACATCTGTGTTAGAGACAAGCTTGACCTTGCATCGGATATATGGTGTTCCATATTTGCCTGCAACGTCGCTGAAAGGCCTTGCTGCGCATTATGCACATAACATCCTTGGTGAAACCCATTCAGCGCTTAGGCGTGAAGGTGAGGACTACAAAGTATTGTTCGGGACGCAGCAATCAGCAGGATTTATTCAGTTTCATGATGCACTGGTAACGCCGGATACGGCCCAAGAGGCACTGAAACTCGATGTGTTTACGCCACATCACCAGGATTATAACGGTATTGTTATCGCAGAAGTACAGTTTAATAAAACGTATCCTGCTCCACGCGATGACGATTCGCCTGTTCCTATTCCGTTCTTGACGGCAAATGGTCAATTTCAAATCGCACTTGCATGTGAGGGGGAAACAGAACTAGCCAATGAATGGTTGTCTCTGGCCAAAGATATACTGTCTAAAGCACTTGCAAATGAAGGGATTGGAGCTAAAACAAATGTGGGTTATGGAAGGATGGTATAGTAGGATTACGAAATCTGAAAACCTAAGTGATGTTATTATACGAAGCAATATCAATTAAAATATAACTTTTGAATTTAATTCAGGATCCAAACGAAACTGTGTAAACATAGTAATTCAACTTTTTCGGTGTATTAATTTGAGCAATATCTATTCCTATATATGACGCTTAATGATTGCTTATTTTGATTACGTATGATGTAAGCAAGATAGGCAGTGAAGACCCAAGAAGGCTGTTAAATTGGGAGAAAGTATGTGAATTAGGGACAGCGTACCAAGCTCATTGTTTGAACGATACTGGGTGCTGCTTGTTTAGTGATAAGATTCGAACTGGAAGAATTAATTGATAAGGATACTGATAGTCTTCGATTTTATAACTTAGGTGATAATTACAAAAGTAAAGTCCAACATGTAGGAGCGAAAGATTCCTATGATATGGGGGATTGTAGCAGGTGCGAATGCCAAGCTCACATGATTTCCCTGGGGGATTCGCACCTCGAAAATTGTCGAAAAGGTCATTTTTGTGACCTTTTGGCAATGATTTATAGTCAAAAATTTGTAATAACCGTTTTAAAGTAGTAGAAATATCGAAAATGCGTTAATAGTTATTCTTGCAACATGTTTATTACGTCACTTTTCGCTGTCGCACTCTGTATGGAGTGCGTGGATTGAAATCGCCTGTAAATCACGCGTACTTACCGTTGATAAGTGTCGCACTCTGTATGGAGTGCGTGGATTGAAATTCCCTGACGCGTATTAGTGTACACTCCGCGTTGCGTCGCACTCTGTATGGAGTGCGTGGATTGAAATAAGAATCACCAAAGCCTGCACATAACTTTCCCTAGTCGCACTCTGTATGGAGTGCGTGGATTGAAATTTTATCGATCAAATGCCAGTTTCGAATCTGGATCGTCGCACTCTGTATGGAGTGCGTGGATTGAAATAGGGTTCGTGGATTGCAGGGACTTAGCAAAGTCAGGTCGCACTCTGTATGGAGTGCGTGGATTGAAATTGCCGCAAATGCCACAGCTACTGCTGGGGAGATTGTCGCACTCTGTATGGAGTGCGTGGATTGAAATCTTTTAGTTCGTATACTACTAGTGTCATAATGGGTCGCACTCTGTATGGAGTGCGTGGATTGAAATTTCGTACCAGCATCCGTGAAGTTCATGCGGATCACGTCGCACTCTGTATGGAGTGCGTGGATTGAAATCAACACGGAAACCTGCAATGCATTGGTAAGCTAACGTCGCACTCTGTATGGAGTGCGTGGATTGAAATCTACCGCTACGGTTTTTGTTCCAGCTGGGGTCACTGTCGCACTCTGTATGGAGTGCGTGGATTGAAATCTCTCCCCAAACATCAAACTCGTATGCATAAAGTGGTCGCACTCTGTATGGAGTGCGTGGATTGAAATACAACCATGGTCATCGGATATCCTGAAGCCGATTGTCGCACTCTGTATGGAGTGTGTGGATTGAAATCGCAAAAACAGTGTATTCCCGCACAGGTGGCGGCGTGTCGCACTCCGTATGAGTGCGTCGATTGAAATAGATCAAGGATCACACATAATAGCTAGGGTATGGTTATTAGCACCCTGTTTAAAAATGAGAAATTGAAGCAAGGCCAGTAATTTGATACGGGAGGCTTTTTCTCGGTATTTGTCCTTGGAATCGCGGAGTATATCCTTTTCCTAAGAGTGTTCCTAACTGCCCGGTTATAGAATCTTAGATCCCTCTAATAAAAGTAAACCTTACGTCAAGTTTTGGCCTGGGGAATTTTTTTCACCTAATCTGCTACAATATTTTACAATTTCACGTAAAGGAAAACGAATCTTTTTGTCGAAATGTAAAATACAAGTCGATTTTCCTGAATACCGAAGTAAGATTGTGTAGTTTCAAATCAAATGAGGAGGACACTTGTGACCTACATTGCGCATATACGAGACAAGGATTGGGCCATACAGACGGTGATAGTGCATTTGCTGGAGGTTAGCAGAGCCAGTGGACGAGCCGGGGCCAAAATGGACGTGAAACATCTGGCAGAACTGGCAGGACTATTACATGATATGGGCAAGTTCACCGATGAATTCAAAAACTATATCCAGCTTGCTGTCGCCCAATCGGATCAGGCACCTCGTAGGGGATCGGTGGATCATTCGACAGCAGGCGGAAGACTGTTGCATCAACGGTATGGTGGACCTGACCAGAAGGTACCAAGTCGGATGACAGCAGAATGGCTGGCGAATTGCATCGTCTCACACCATCAGGGACTGCGGGATTATGTATCACCGGATCGGGAGTCTCCTTATCTGAAACGTGTCCAGAATAATGATCTGCCTCATTATGAGCAAGCCAAGCAACAATTTCATCAGCATGTAACAACGGAAGAACTTGACCACCTATTTGCCAAAGCCATCGAAGAATGGAAAAATTTTTATCGTAAAGCCAAACATCATGGATTGCCGCTGATCACGGGTTCACTCATGACGAAATACATATTTAGTTGTCTGATCGATGCAGACCGAAGTAACACCCGAGAGTTTGAAGAGAACGAGCCTCCGGCTGAGGTGCCGGATTACAAGCCTTTTTTTCAAAAAAGTTACGATGCCCTTATGAATCACCTTCATCAGATAAGCTTGAATTCAGACTCGACTAATCCGATTCAGGCGTTGCGTCAGGAGATGTCCGATCATTGCGAACAGTTTGCATTTCGTGAGTCGGGCATTTACTCCTTGTCTATTCCCACAGGTGGAGGCAAGACGCTTGCGAGTATGCGCTATGCGCTAAGACACGCGCTGGAACATGGCAAGCAACGCATTATTTACGTTGTACCGTACACCACCATAATAGAACAGAATGCTGCGGAGATCCGCCGCATTTTGCTGGGGGAAGATGATGAGGAAGGTATGATTCTGGAACACCATTCCAATGTGGTAGATAACCAGGATGATGAACGACAAGACGATGAAGATGGCGAACGTTATGATATGAAACGCAAACAATTGAAGCTGGCGCGGGATCATTGGGATCGCCCGATTATTTTCACAACGATGGTACAGTTCTTGAATACGTTTTATGCCAAAGGAACTCGCAATGTGCGCAGATTACATCAGCTATCCAACGCAGTCATTGTCTTTGATGAGGTACAGTCAGTGCCTGTGTATTGTATTTCCCTCTTTAACGAAGCGCTGAATTTTCTGCATATTTTCGGTAAGTCCAGTCTGCTGCTATGCACGGCTACCCAGCCTGCGTTACATGAGGTACCACAGAAACTACAACTGTCGAATGATGGGGAGATCGTAAGTGATCTACGCAATGTGGGCGATGCCTTTAGGCGGGTGGACATTCATGATTTGACTTCTCAAGCCCCGGCGGGGTGGGTGGCAGAGGAGCTGGCTGCTTTTGTACAAGAACAGATGGACAAAGTGGACAGCGTGCTAGTCATCTTGAACACAAAGTCGGCTGTGTGTAAATTGTATCGGGAGTTGAATGAATCGGCATGGGTGGAGGCGGAGAACATTCGACTTGTGCATCTGAGTACCAATATGTGTGCGGCACATCGGAAAGAGATGCTCGCTGGGCTTATTGCCGGACTGAAAGATGGAGAGCGCGTCATTTGCGTCAGTACCCAACTTATTGAGGCAGGAGTGGATATCAGCTTCCAGTGTGTGATACGCTCGCTCGCCGGACTGGACTCCATAGCGCAGGCAGCGGGGAGGTGCAACCGCCACCGGGAAGTGCCGCTGAGGGATGTATATATTATTCGGTCGGCTGATGAAAATTTGAAGCATTTGCGGGAAATTAAGCTTGGTGCAGAGATGACGGAACGGGTGTTGAGAGAGTTCGGAGATGATCCAGAAGCGTTTGGCGGTAGTTTGTTATCGGCAGAGGCGATGACCTGTTACTTCAGGTATTACTATCATGGCATTGGGGAGAAAGTACATTATCCAGTGCCTAAATTGGAGCAAAATCTGTTCGATCTGATGAATCGTAATGCATACAACATCGACGGGTATAAACTGAAACATGGTCATGTACCCGAGCTAGTAAACAAGTCTGCCATTGCAACGGTTGAGAAGTATTTTGAGGTTATCACGTTGAAAGCAACACCGGTCATCGTTCCTTATGATGAGATAGGTCGTGGACTAATTGCAGACCTAAACGGTCAATTAGGCCCGGGCGATCTCAGCGATCTATTGCGCCAAGCACAGCAATATACGGTGAATGTGTACGAGCATGAAATGAAGATACTTAGCCAAAATGATGAGATTATTTCATTGCTGAACGGACAAGCCTTTGCTTTAAGGGATACGGCATACTCGAAAAAGTTCGGTATGCATCTGGAGGGCAATGGAGAGTGGGAGAGCTTGGTTTTTTAGAATGCAGGACTCGTTAAAGAGAGAAAACTCGCCACAGGCGAGTCTCCAATCATCAAACCACACTTTTCAATCCGCGCTTGGTAGCGACAATTAGAGTCTGACACAGTAGCAACCGCTTAGAGTGTAACATAAATAGACGGAGAGATAAATTTCATATTCAATCTTTAAAAACACACGAAGTAATTAAATTGTGTGTTCGAACATAGGATGAGTTATATACAATGGGAGGTGAGTAAAATAATTTTTACCAAAAGCACCGGTCGTGGGAAAATTTGCTTTAGAACGGAATGTAACACAGGAAGCGAGTATCTTGAATCATCAAAAATTTCTAACAGCCATGTAACAAGCGAAAAGATGATTCCTGAACTACTCAAGGCTATATGTGCGGTGCCTGGTAACACAAAAATTGAGGTTAAAATCAACTGGAGTTCTAAACGTTAAAGAAGATTGATACACTGCTTTGGGCAACGGGGAGTATCATGACATGCTGCTCCCCGAAGCTTCACCAACTTCTATCCAGAAAGGAGGATTATGCAATGCGGAACCAGATTGAATTCAAAGTATATGGCAACTATGCGTTGTTTACCGATCCGCTGACGAAGCTGGGAGGCGAGAAATTTAGCTACCAGGTACCGACATACCAAGCGTTAAAAGGGATCGTAGAATCTATATACTGGAAACCGACTGTTATCTGGATCGTGGATGAGGTGCGAATTATGAAGCCAATCCAAACCGAATCCAAAGGGATGCGTCCTATCGAATACAATGGTGGAAATACGCTGGCCTATTATACATATTTGAAAGACGTATGTTATCAGGTCAAAGCCCATTTCAGATTTAATCCCCATCGGGAAGACTTGGCCTATGACCGAAAGGAGCACAAACACCATAATATCGCCAAGCGAGCGGTGAACATCGGTGGGCGTAGAGATATTTTTCTCGGAACCCGTGAATGCCAGGCATATGTGGAGCCTTGTCTATTCGGCGAAGGAGAAGGCGCGTACGACAAGGTGCCAGAGATTGATTTTGGAACGATGGTGCATGGTATAAACTACCCGGATGAGACAGGACGCAATGAGCGGGAAGTGCGGTTGTGGCGGGCCAAGATGAATAACGGCATTATTCGTTTCGATCGTCCCGAGGAGTGCACGTTGGTGCGTAGAATAGGGGAAGGCACATCCAAAGCATTTCAATCAGACAACATGCAATCTGTGGATGAGTTGTATGACGAATGGTTTGAGGGGCGTGATACGGTATGAGCTGGCTGGCGAACCTGACGCAAACCTACAATAACAACATATTGTCAGTAGGACGATTCGAAACGAAAAAGAATGGGCGCGAATACGCTCTGATCCCGGTTGCTCATACGACGCAGACTGCACATATCGAAGTGCATCTGGATGGAAAAGGAAACTTCGTCACCGCCTACGTTCGAGACAAGGTAGAGGGCAGCACGATCATTCCGTGTACCGAAGCTGCGGCCAGCAGAACAAGCGCTCCGGTGCCATATCCGCTTTTTGACAAGTTGGTGTATGTGGCTGGGGATTTTAATCAGTTCTGCGGTGATGTGAAGGGCACGCCTTATGATGATTATCTGGCTCAATTGAAGGCTTGGTGCGATTCGCCCTACTCCCATGAAAAAGTGCAGAGCGTGTATGACTATACCCGCAAAGGAACACTGATTGCTGATCTCATTGCCGAAGGTATCCTGCATGTTGACGAACAGGGGAAGTTGCGGGATAAGTGGGCTCCGGCCCCAAGTCAGGAATCGATTGAGAAACCGCCGATCTTCAATGTGCTGGCATCTGATCAGAGCAGCGCGTTTGTGCGGTTCGCTGTCAACATTCCTGGTGAACCGGAGGCGAGACTGTGGCGGGATATTGAGGTACAACAGTTATTTGTTCAGTTTTATGAGAATAGTTTGGTGGATATGGATATCTGTTATGTAACTGGGGAGAAGTTGCCTGTTGCGGACAAACATACCTCTCGCATTAGACATTCTGGTGACAAATCCAAGCTGATCTCGGCGAATGATTCTGCCGGCTTTACGTTTCGTGGACGATTTCGGACAAGCCGTGAGGCAGCATCTGTCAGTTACATGGCATCACAAAAGGGACATAATGCCCTCAAATGGCTGATTGACAGACAGGGCATTACGATTGACGGTAAAGTGTTTGTCGTCTGGGGAAACCAGCGGCTGGAGTTGCCGGAACCGCATCAGGATGCATTGGAACTGAGGGAAGCTGCCCAAGAGTTGCAGGGGTTTGATGAAGACTCGGAGTTCGAAGAGGATTTCGATCTGGGTGCCAATGACGATAAATCGTCCAACTCGGGACATGTTGCACCAGCAGGCGATACAACGTCCAAAGCTTTTGCACGAGAGATTAAGAAGGCTATCGGCGGTTACCGTTATGATGGTGAGCATTATGCCCATGTCACGATTATGGTGCTGGACGCGGCGACGCCAGGTCGAATGTCGATCACGTATTATCAAGATTTGAATCATGAAGATTATCTTGACCGATTGCAAGCGTGGCATACCAGTTGTTACTGGCAACATCGATATCGGAAGGACAAGGACAGCCAATGGACGACCTTTACTGGAGCACCTGCCACGAGAGATATTGCGTTTGCCGCTTATGGACCTAGAGCGAGCGACAAACTGGTCAAAGGTCTGATGGAGCGAATCTTGCCATGTATTATAGAAGTAGGGTGTGAGTTGCCGCGTGATATCGTGCGAAGTGCTGTACAGCGTGCATCGAACCCGGTTGGGATGGAACCATGGGAATGGGAGAAGACGCTGAGCATCGCTTGTGCCTTGGTGAATAAGGAGAATGAAAAGGAGGGCTTCGATGTGGGCTTGAACACTGAAACGACGGATCGCAGTTATTTGTTTGGGCGGATGCTGGCGATTGCCGATGTGCTGGAACGAAGAGCGCTGGGACGAGAAGAGAAACGGGCCAGCAACGCGGTTCGTTACATGAATGCTTTTGCCCAACGTCCGGGACGTACCTGGAGTATTATTCAGTCGAACTTACAACCTTATCAAGCTAAAATGGGTACGGATGCAAGATACTACAACAGTTTGCTAGATGAGGTAGGTGCGATGCTCAGCCTGGAAGATTACACAGACAAACCGCTAACTGGATTGTATTTGCTTGGCTTCTACAGCCAGCGTAACGATCTGTACACAAGTAAAAAAGCGACGGAAGCGACAGGTACATCAGACACACAACAAGGTGAAGATAACGATACACAGGAGGAGAATTGAATGAGCGTATTGGATCGTAAAATTGATTTTGCTGTCGTAGTCTCTGTCCGCAATGCCAATCCGAATGGTGACCCGCTGAACGGGAACCGTCCACGTCAGAATTATGATGGTTATGGAGAGATTTCCGACGTTTGCATCAAGCGCAAGCTGCGTAACCGTCTGCAAGATATGGGCGAGTTGATACTGGTGCAGTCTGATGATCGTAGGGATGATGGACACCGTTCGATCAAGGATCGAGTCGATGCTAATGAAGCCGTACAGGAACACGCTAAGGGTAAAAAAGCCAATAAGGAATTATATGCAGATGCGGCATGCCAGTCTTGGATAGATGTACGCAGCTTCGGGCAGGTTTTTGCTTTTAGCGGAACAGATGTGTCGGTAGGTATTCGTGGTCCGGTATCTATTCATACTGCAGTAAGTAAGGATCGGATCGATATTAGCAGCATGCAAATTACGAAAAGCGTCAACTCTGTTACCTCTCCCAAAGATCCAGACAAACGTGGCTCGGACACCATGGGCATGAAACACCGTGTCGATTTTGGCGTGTACGTGATCTATGGCAGCATCAACACACAGCTTGCAGAGAAGACTGGATTTACATATGAGGATGCGGAAAAGTTGAGGGAGGCGCTTCGCACATTGTTCGCCAATGATACATCTTCTGCTCGTCCTGACGGAAGCATGGAGGTATACAAGCTGTATTGGTGGGAGCACAAATCTAAGCTGGGACAATACTCTTCTGCAAAGGTACATCGTTCATTGATCATAGAAGAGAATCCGGAAGTCAACGAGGCTGAGAAAAACACTTATGCACGTTATACCTATGACATTCAGCCGCTCGACGGGTTGGAAGTACAGGAATATGAAGGACTATAACGAAGAGGATTATCTGTTGCTTTCGGGGATTCAGCATTTTAATTTTTGTAGAAGGCAGTGGGCATTAATTCATATCGAACAACAGTGGGAAGACAATGTGCGTACCATAGAGGGAGATCATTTGCATCGAAAGGCAGATCAGCCAGCGCTTCGTGAAAAACGGGGGGATAAACTGGTGGTTCGTGCGCTTCCGGTGCAATCGAGGGAACTTGGGATCACAGGCATCTGTGATGTGGTTGAATTCATTCGTGATCCATCTGGAGTTCCACTTGCGGGAGAGGAAGGGTTATACCTTCCTTATCCTGTTGAATACAAACGTGGGAAGCCCAAACGAAATGATTCCGATCACTCTCAATTGGTAGCACAAGTCATATGTCTCGAAGAAATGCTCGTATGTGATATTCCCAAGGCCTATTTTTATTATGACGAGATCAAACATAGGATTGAAGTCATCATTACTGCGGCAGATCGGGAACGTGTGAAGGCAAGTATTCAAGAGATGAGACATTATTTTGATCGGAACCATACACCCAAAGCCAAAGCCGGGCCACACTGCCTAAGTTGTTCTTTGAACAACATATGTGTACCTGATATTTTGAATAAACGCTCGGTTTCAAGTTACATCGAAAGCAGGTTGAATGAATGAAAAAACTGCTGAACACCTTGTTTGTGACATTACCCGATACATACCTTGCACTAGATGGCGAAAATATCGTAGTGAAGCAGGAGGAAGAAATTCTTGCTCGCTATCCGATGCATAATTTGGAGGCTGTATGCACCTTTGGCTATGCTGGAGTAAGTCCAGCATTGATGGGGGCTTGTGCGTCACGAAATGTTAGTTTGACGTTTATGACACGAACGGGGCGATTCCTCGCACGTGTCATTGGTGAGGATCGAGGAAATGTGGTCCTTCGTAAAGAACAGTACCGCATATCTGACAATGAGGAGCGCAGTGCGCGGGTTGCTCGTAATATGATTACAGGAAAGTTGTACAACAACAAGTGGATTCTGGAACGAGCCACACGGGATTATGCACTACGCATCGACACGGAACGAATCAAGAAGGTCACGGAGTCGCTAGGCGAAACGATGAAGCTGTTGCGCGAGGTGGAGCAATTGGATATATTGCGCGGATTGGAAGGATCGGCTGCCGTGCAATATAACTCTGTGTTCGATGATCTGATTCTACAGCAAAAAGAATCGTTTTATTTTTATGGACGTAGCAGACGTCCTCCGCTGGATAAGGTGAATGCACTATTATCCTTTGCTTATACCTTGCTCGCTAATGATATGAAGTCTGCGCTTGAATCTGTCGGACTTGATGCATACGTTGGTTTTTTGCATCGGGATCGTCCTGGCAGAGCTTCACTTGCATTGGATATGATGGAGGAACTTCGAGGAGTGTACGCAGACCGGTTTGTACTTTCTCTCATTAATAAAAAGGTAGTTAACGATAAAGGTTTTTATGTGAAAGAAAATCTCGCAGTGATTATGGATGATGAGACGAGAAAGAAAGTGTTGAAAGCATGGCAGGAGCGCAAACAGGAAAAGATTATGCATCCGTATTTAAATGAAAAAATACCTTGGGGTCTTGTACCATACACTCAAGCTTTACTACTGGCAAGATATATACGTGGGGATCTGGATGAGTATCCCCCGTTTTTGTGGAAGTAGGTGTGACGATTGCTTATTTTGATTACGTATGATGTAAGCACGATAGATAGTGAAGGGCGTAGAAGACTATCTAAAGTGGCGAAAAAGTGTGTGGATCACGGTCAGCGAGTGCAGAACTCAGTGTTTGAATGTATACTGGATGCTGCCCAATTTAGACGATTAAGATTCGAACTGGAAGAATTAATTGATAAGGATACTGATAGTCTTCGATTTTATAACTTAGGTGATAATTACAAAAGTAAAGTTCAACATGTAGGTGCCAAAGATTCCTATGATATGGGCGATCCGTTAATACTCTAGCAGGTGCGAATGCCAAGCTCACATGATTTCCCTGGGGGATTCGCACCTCGGAATTTGTCGAAAAGGTCTTTATTGTGACCTTTTGGCAATGATTTATGGTCGAAAGTTTGTGATAACCGGTTTAAAGTAGTATAAATATCGAAAATACGTTAATAGTTATTCTTCAAGCATAGTTATTACGTCACTTTTCGCTGTCGCACTCTGTATGGAGTGCGTGGATTGAAATGTTATACTCCGTGATCCATTCGGGCGGTATCGGGTCGCACTCTGTATGGAGTGCGTGGATTGAAATAGTGAATTCATAGCGTCGAGCGAGTCCCATACGCAGTCGCACTCTGTATGGAGTGCGTGGATTGAAATATCGCATTGACGAAAGTGTTATAGGTAAGTGCCTGTCGCACTCTGTATGGAGTGCGTGGATTGAAATATCACGTTAACATTAGATGCCTGTATGAATACATCGTCGCACTCTGTATGGAGTGCGTGGATTGAAATCGTCCACAACAATGTTTGTGATAATTAGTCCAGTAGTCGCACTCTGTATGGAGTGCGTGGATTGAAATAACTGGTTTTTGAATTGGACGTATTTAGCTTTGAAAGGTCGCACTCTGTATGGAGTGCGTGGATTGAAATAGTAGGTGTTGGCATTGTGAACCTCCTAGTATATTGTCGCACTCTGTATGGAGTGCGTGGATTGAAATAAGTTTGAATACGCTACCAACATAATTCCTTGTGCGTCGCACTCTGTATGGAGTGCGTGGATTGAAATCTGGTACTACGATTGTATGTCTTCGCAAATGATGGTCGCACTCTGTATGGAGTGCGTGGATTGAAATACTTCATCCGCGATGATCTTCAAAAACCGTCTGGTCGCACTCTGTATGGAGTGCGTGGATTGAAATATAGGCAATAACTTCCTCATCTGCTGGTGGATAGTCGCACTCTGTATGGAGTGCGTGGATTGAAATTCCCAACGCACGTACACCAGCTCCGCAAGCTTGCTGTCGCACTCTGTATGGGTTGCGTGGATTGAAATGTTGAAATCGGCGTAGATCCTGAGCCTATGACACAGTCGCACTCTGTATGGAGTGCGTGGATTGAAATATTTGTCAGGACTCCTTTTATAATATTCTCATACGTCGCACTCTGTATGAGTGCGTGGATTGAAATCTTTATTGTGGGTGCCGGCATACCGCTGTATACACTGTCGCACTCTGTATGGAGTGCGTGGATTGAATTGGTACAGGATAAACAGTGGCATCCTCTAAGGCAAGTCTCACTCCGTATTTTATAGATAAGTGGCCAATTCGAAAAAAAGTTGTCTAACAAATTCATTCTTTTGGTGACTTATAGAAAAAGAAAGTGATTTGAATACGTTCATGATTGAGCTAATAACCCGGAAATGCCATTCTAATAATCCGGTCACTGGAGACATTTTGAGTAACATGCATCATGTTAAATCTGAATAGTTCCTCTGTCCATCGTTTGAAACAATAAGCCCTAGTAGCACACCTACCACGTCCTGGCTTTCATATGATTCGTAATATGACTTAGCTAGAGAAACCTTAGAGTTGAGAATGTCTGTTGTATGTTTAATATATTGATAGTGGATGAAGCATGAATCCAGATGGACCGAAATAATTGAATTAGATGAACAAACCAAGCACTTGCGGATAATGCGTGGCACATGCTACGTAATTGGACCACGGTTCCAGGTACACATAAAGAAGGGACGTTTAATGGTTTATCTTTGTTCACTTGGCTTCAAATTGATAAGAAATTTGTTTAGAATCAGGGCATGTGGAGGAAGTAAGGTCAGATTACGTGATTTATATTTGATACTGACCATAATATGTACCACCCAATTAAACTAACGGTTAAGAAATCAGGAACAGTCTGCCATCTTGGCAACTGTTCTTTTTAATCCATTAAGTTATTGATAGTTCTTTTTACTTAATGTATTGTGGTTGAATCGACCCGGTACACCTTCCCGTCCGAGAAAGTTTACAACGATAATTGTCAAGCTGATCGAGTAAAGGAAAGTTAAAATACTGAAAAGACGTCAATATCATTTGTGTAATAGAGATGACACGTCTTTTTTGATGTCGCACTCTGTATGAGTGCGTGGATTGAAATATCTCAGGTAGTTCCTCAGATCCAATAGAAATTGGGACGCACTCCGTATGGAGTGCCTAAATTGAAATATCTGTTATGTCTAAGAATTTAATGAGCGGGTTATGTCGTACTCCGTTTGGTTAATTGAATGTGTAGGTGAAACAAGGCAAGCCAATGAATGGCTGTCTGTGGCCATGAAAACTAAGGGTTTAATTACGATTTTAATTAATACGAATTACACGATTATAAAAAATGATATTTAACAACGCCTACCACAAGGGATTGGCTTACCTTTTTCGCTTATTTCAGTTGCTTTCTTTAAGGAGTCAACACTCCGATATGATTTCCTAAGTTATGTAATGGTCTTTGAGATAGTAGTTCCTTAATTTATTCCGGCATAACCATTCTTTCTAACATTTAAGATTGGTAGGCACCCTTAGTTATCAAGAATGGATATTGGTTTTCCAGAATTTTACTCGAACCTGCTTCTCATTAACGATTCCTATGTCGAACGTAAAAAAGCGTCGGGGAAAATCTCCGGCGCTTTTAGCGTTGGTACGGACCTTGGTTTTAACCTAAAGGAAATAATATTAGTTCAAAAGGGTGTGTTCAATGCACCATTTTGAGAACAAAATTCCTGAATTTTTAAACACGCACATTTACCATCTATAATAATTTCATCTCTTTAAGGAAACGGGAAGGTTGTCTATACCTAGCACCCATTTTTAATGAACTTGACTTGATATAAGATAGATACAAAAGTTTTTTAGCACGACTTATGGCTACATATAATACTCGTCTGTCTTCTTCTACTGTAAGTTCGTTCATCGGGAAGACTCCTTCATTTATTCCGAGTACATGCACGACATCAAACTCTAAACCTTGTGAAGAGTGCGCAGTCAGTAACCTAACACCACCGGAACCGGTTGTTCTTGATAAGGAGGTGAATTTGTTCTTAAACGAAATCAAACTGTATTCATTGGTATCCCGAATATACGTATTCCAATTATCTCGCCACATTTTTAGATCACTCATAAACACGTTTGTTTCCTCTACACTTGCAACAGGTTTTTCAGACATGAAGTACTTTTCTAAAACGAGTATTGCATCTGAAAAATTCATATCAGGTCCCCATAAATATGACCATGCATCTAATAATGCTTTATAGTTCTTTTTCCATTCCTTGCCGACTAATGAATCGAAATGTTTAAGTAAAGCAATTCCGTTTTCAGTGCTGTTGTAATTGATCGTATTTTTATTTTCCACCCCAATTAAACTTTGAAAGAGGTCAAGATAATACCTATCATTGTGATTAATCAAGAGTCTAAAACCAGATTCAAATACTTGCATAATAGTTGATTCGCTCTCTAATATACCAAATGTTTTGTTGATAAAGGGTATATTATCTTCTGAGAATTGCTTTTCGATTCTTCGAAGAGATGAACGGTTTCTTGCAATTACAGCAATTTTGTCCCAATGTATCTTCTCATTTATTTCAGAAGGTTCTTGTCTCACCAATTTTGAAATATTATCTGCAATCCATATTGCTTCTTTCTCCTCATTTTCTAGTTCTTTAATAATCACCGAGCCATTTTTTAAAGTGCTGGATGAAAAACTTGATTTTGAAATTAACTTATCTGCAAGAGATGCAATCTCGGATGAGGAACGGAAATTATTTTTTAGTATAACAACAGTCGGGTCATAATAGGTTTCGAATTGTTCCATAAAAGAGGTACTAGCACCTGTAAAAGAATATATGGCTTGGTTTTTATCACCAACGAGCATAATATTACTGTTATGTTTAGGATATAATGTTTGCAAAAATTGGTAAGATGCATAAGTTAAGTCCTGTGCTTCAAATATATAAGCAAATTTAAAAATTCTTTGGTAAATCTGATTTATAGAAGGCTTTTCATTAATGATTCTATATGCAAGTAAAATGAGATCATCAAAGTCCATTAACGACCGAGCCTTTAAATACAGATCATATTCATAATAAATAGAGTCGTAAAATCTTGTATCATCATCAATGTGTTCATCATAGGGGAGAGGAAGTTTCAGCTCTCTTTTTTGACGACTGATATAATATAAGATCTCTCTTACCACATTTACGCTATTTGTTTGACTTAAATTTTGAGAAGGTGAATTTGTATTTGAACGGGTGACGAGTATTTCTTTAAGAATATTCTCTGATTCTGAACTATCTATCAAAACGATTTCTTTAGTTTTAAGACCTAAAATATCCCCGCGAGTTTCAACAATATCTCTTGCAAATTGATGTATAGTTCCGACAAAAAATCTTTCTAAAATATCTTTATCATCACTTTGAAATTCTTTTAATATTCTCTCTTTGAACTGTTTAGCCAATAAACGATTGTAAGTTAAAATAAGAATTTTGTAATTTCCTTTAACATTCTTAAGTATATGTTCGAGCCTCTTTATTGAGGTTGTTTGTATTCCGGTTTGAGGTCCTGCATTAACTAATATGGGACCATGAATATGTTCTATTACCTTTTGATGATCCCCAGAGATCATATAATCCAAAATGAATCACCTACCATTTTATAATTATGTTTTGATTTGTAGAAATAATTGTCTGATTTTCTCTGGAATTTTTAGCTCTGAGTCTGCTCTCGTGACAATTGTTTCAGCAAGTACAGAAGCATATTTAGTTTTTCCACTTTGTAGTTTTGTCAAAACATCTTCATCAGAGTATTCCTTTTCTTGCAATACTGCCTTATGCTGCTCATTTACTGCGTCGTACTCAATAATAGCACTAATCGCTTCTTCACGATAATGAGCTAATATATATTGTTCATAGTTTTGATGATTCGCAAAATAAATGACTCTAGGATCTTGAAGGTTAGTATCAACGAGTAAGAGAGCCTCATTAAGTTGATCTAAAACGTCTTTTTCACCATCAGAGAAGATAAGCCAATCAATATTTAATCCTTGTGCAACATGGAGAAAAGGAAGGTACTTCCTTCCTTTTCCTCCCACCCCAATAATATTAATTCCAAGTTCAAATGGGTTACAACCGAAATGAGCCTCAAAAAAAATAGGTAATGCTTGTTCTTCTGTTTCTCCTTCACAAAGAATAATACATTTTGAGAAGAGTAATTCACCGCGACTGTTCATTACTTCTCTATTTATTTTTCGAATATCATCCCTACGCATAGAAGTCATATTAATTTCAGAAACCGCTGTTTGTGAATCATGCTTGCTAAAATGCCTAATTGATTCTAATGGTGCAAAGCTAGCAATGTAGGGTGAATGAGTACTGATTATTTTCTGACCATTAAATGATGCCATTTGTTTTAAAATGTTTCTCTGTGCCTGAGGATGTAAGTGTGATTCAGGCTCCTCCAGTGCTAAGATACTCCAAAAAGGTAAGTTCTTTTCTTGGTTAACTCCCTCAATCCATGAAGCATAACTACGAAAAGCGAGTAAAGTTGCCCAGCTCCTTGTTCCCATGCCATGATATTCAAGTGGAAAGCTATCATCACCTGGCTCACTAAAGAGAACGTCAATACCTCGATATATATCTCTGATCTTTCTTACTATAGGTGTTATTTCAACGCCATTGTGTTCTCCCGATGAAAACAGATTTAGCTCTTTTAGATTCTGCTGTAAATGTGCCAAAATGGTACTGTTGCTAACAATCTCTGTGTTTAATCTTAGAAGATCAGCTTCGATGCGTTCCAATTGATCTTCATTTAGATTAATGTCGGAAATTAGTTTACCCCAAAAGGAATGAGGATTTCGCATTTCTCTATGGATATCTCTCTGTGCGTCTAGATACAACAAAGGTAGTTTTTCCATGATACTTAATGGAATTTTATCTAAAACAGTTGATGTCCACCATTCGTCAGGATTCTCGTTCCAATCGGATAGAAAATGTTGTTCCAATGAGAAGTCTCTTTTTAATTCATCAAATTTGATTGTAGTTCTAATAGCAACGTATTCTGAATCATTTTGATCCGTTCGTATCGCGTTTGCTCCCCAGTGACTCGACCATGTTTCATCAAAAAATTGAACTCTCTTTGAGTCTTGCCCTGTGGGTGTAATTAAAGTATCTATAGTAGAACTCTGTTCAGTCGCTATCAGTTTATCTACAGTGGCATGAAAGTCTTCTTTACGAATAAGTTTGCGATCTAACCCGAATACAAGCTCTAATGCTTTTAAAAATGATGTTTTACCTGAATTATTCGTCCCGACTAGTATCGTGAGAGGGGACAATTTAACTTTTATATCTTTCAGCGCTCTAAAATTTTTTATTCTGACTTCGTGCAAGATTATACTCATTGTTCCCTCCAGTAGTATCGTTTAAACTAGATAAGCATATGATATTCGACACATTCTTAAATACACCTGTAAGCATGGATAAGTGATATTACTATTATTCTATTTTTACTTGTTGAGAGAGTCAGCACTAATTTATGTATTAGTATTAAACATTCACTCTTGTTTAAGATAGATTATATCGTTATGGAAGCTCTTGGAGATGATGAAAGGAATTAATGTCTGGATCGGTAAGAACGGAACAAGAGAAATACAACAATGAAACTAGGGGATTTAATAGGATTTACTAAGTAGTAGCTAGTACTTATTGTAATCTCAACAATGTTCGTAGATTATCATTAACAAAAATAGATATACACGTTACACGCATAGGGGCTGCCTGGAGGAATGGATTTTGATATTTCGTACGTATGAGTTTTATAACTCAACAAGGGAGCTAAAAGAAACGAATATACATACTTGGAGCCGGAAGTATGGTTAATAAGCAATCTTATAATTTACATCATATTAATTAGGGTTAAGTCTGGTGCATTAAATCTTCTGCCGTAAAGAGCTGATAAAAAAATAAAAAGACTTTACAAACAAATCCTAAACATGATATATTACTTATCCGGCCAAGAAATGGTCGACAAAACAAGTTTGATCTTTGAAAACTGAACAACGAGTGAGTAAACATTCTGCTTGCAGAATGAACGCAAAAGTTTGAGACAAGCCTTGGCTTGAATCGACTGGAGCACAAAAGAGATTTTTAATCTCGTCAGATTCAAAATGAGCTTATCGCTCTTTTCAATACTTTATTGGAGAGTTTGATCCTGGCTCAGGACGAACGCTGGCGGCATGCCTAATACATGCAAGTCGAGCGGACTTGAAGAGAAGCTTGCTTCTCGGATGGTTAGCGGCGGACGGGTGAGTAACACGTAGGCAACCTGCCCTCAAGTTTGGGACAACTACCGGAAACGGTAGCTAATACCGAATAATTGTTTTCTTCGCCTGAAGGAAACTGGAAAGACGGAGCAATCTGTCACTTGGGGATGGGCCTGCGGCGCATTAGCTAGTTGGTGAGGTAACGGCTCACCAAGGCGACGATGCGTAGCCGACCTGAGAGGGTGATCGGCCACACTGGGACTGAGACACGGCCCAGACTCCTACGGGAGGCAGCAGTAGGGAATCTTCCGCAATGGGCGAAAGCCTGACGGAGCAATGCCGCGTGAGTGATGAAGGTTTTCGGATCGTAAAGCTCTGTTGCCAGGGAAGAACGCTTGGGAGAGTAACTGCTCTCAAGGTGACGGTACCTGAGAAGAAAGCCCCGGCTAACTACGTGCCAGCAGCCGCGGTAATACGTAGGGGGCAAGCGTTGTCCGGAATTATTGGGCGTAAAGCGCGCGCAGGCGGTCATTTAAGTCTGGTGTTTAATCCCGGGGCTCAACCCCGGATCGCACTGGAAACTGGGTGACTTGAGTGCAGAAGAGGAGAGTGGAATTCCACGTGTAGCGGTGAAATGCGTAGATATGTGGAGGAACACCAGTGGCGAAGGCGACTCTCTGGGCTGTAACTGACGCTGAGGCGCGAAAGCGTGGGGAGCAAACAGGATTAGATACCCTGGTAGTCCACGCCGTAAACGATGAGTGCTAGGTGTTAGGGGTTTCGATACCCTTGGTGCCGAAGTTAACACATTAAGCACTCCGCCTGGGGAGTACGGTCGCAAGACTGAAACTCAAAGGAATTGACGGGGACCCGCACAAGCAGTGGAGTATGTGGTTTAATTCGAAGCAACGCGAAGAACCTTACCAGGTCTTGACATCCCTCTGATCGATGCAGAGATGTATCTTTCCTTCGGGACAGAGGAGACAGGTGGTGCATGGTTGTCGTCAGCTCGTGTCGTGAGATGTTGGGTTAAGTCCCGCAACGAGCGCAACCCTTATATTTAGTTGCCAGCACTTCGGGTGGGCACTCTAGATAGACTGCCGGTGACAAACCGGAGGAAGGTGGGGATGACGTCAAATCATCATGCCCCTTATGACCTGGGCTACACACGTACTACAATGGCCGGTACAACGGGCTGCGAAATCGCGAGATGGAGCCAATCCCAACAAAGCCGGTCTCAGTTCGGATTGCAGGCTGCAACTCGCCTGCATGAAGTCGGAATTGCTAGTAATCGCGGATCAGCATGCCGCGGTGAATACGTTCCCGGGTCTTGTACACACCGCCCGTCACACCACGAGAGTTTATAACACCCGAAGTCGGTGGGGTAACCGCAAGGAGCCAGCCGCCGAAGGTGGGATAGATGATTGGGGTGAAGTCGTAACAAGGTAGCCGTATCGGAAGGTGCGGCTGGATCACCTCCTTTCTATGGAGAATCGTTTCCTGCAACGGAAACATTCAAATACGCAGCTTAGCTGCAAAACACTCACTCGTTGTTCGGTTTTGAGAGCTCAAACTCTCAAACAGCTTGCTTTTGCATGGAGCTTGTTCTTTGAAAACTAGATATCGAAACGAAACAAACGCGAATTAGAACATTCCTTTTTAGCTGAACTTGTGTTAAACAAGTTTCAATAAAAACGGTAGTCAAATTGCTTTTGTGAGGGTATCGGGTGAGAGCGACTTTTGGCTTTGCGCAAGCAAAACAAGGGAAGCGAGCGACCGAAACCGGAACAAAATGGTTAAGCTACTAAGAGCACACGGAGGATGCCTAGGCGCTAGGAGCCGATGAAGGACGTGGCGAACAACGAAACTGCCTCGGGGAGCTGTAAGCAAGCTTTGATCCGGGGGTGTCCGAATGGGGAAACCCAGCTGGGGTAATTTCCAGTTACTCACAACTGAATACATAGGTTGTGTAGAGGCATACCAGGGGAACTGAAACATCTAAGTACCCTGAGGAAGAGAAAACAATAGTGATTCCGTCAGTAGCGGCGAGCGAACGCGGAGAAGCCCAAACCAGAGAGCTTGCTCTTTGGGGTTGTGGGACGTCTCACATGGAGTTACAAAGGAACCGGTTAAGCGAAGAGGTCTGGAAAGGCCCGCCAAAGAAGGTAAAAGCCCTGTAGTTGAAAGTCTGTTCCCTCCGAGACGGATCCCGAGTAGTGCGGGGCACGTGAAACCCCGTATGAATCCGGCAGGACCATCTGCCAAGGCTAAATACTTCCTAGCGACCGATAGTGAAGCAGTACCGTGAGGGAAAGGTGAAAAGCACCCCGGAAGGGGAGTGAAATAGAACCTGAAACCGTGTGCTTACAAAAAGTCAGAGCCCGTTTTAGGGGTGATGGCGTGCCTTTTGTAGAATGAACCGGCGAGTTACGTTCCCGTGCAAGGTTAAGGTGAAGAGCCGGAGCCGCAGCGAAAGCGAGTCTGAATAGGGCGACTTAGTACGTGGACGTAGACCCGAAACCGGGTGATCTACCCCTGTCCAGGGTGAAGGTGCGGTAACACGCACTGGAGGCCCGAACCCACGCATGTTGAAAAATGCGGGGATGAGGTGGGGGTAGCGGAGAAATTCCAATCGAACTCGGAGATAGCTGGTTCTCCCCGAAATAGCTTTAGGGCTAGCCTCGGAAAACAGAGTCGTGGAGGTAGAGCACTGATTGGGTGCGGGGCCCGCAAGGGTTACCAAGCTCAGTCAAACTCCGAATGCCATAGACTTACTTCCGGGAGTCAGACAGTGAGTGCTAAGATCCATTGTCAAAAGGGAAACAGCCCAGACCATCAGCTAAGGTCCCCAAGTGTGTGTTAAGTGGGAAAGGATGTGGAGTTGCACAGACAACCAGGATGTTGGCTTAGAAGCAGCCATCATTGAAAGAGTGCGTAATAGCTCACTGGTCGAGTGACTCTGCGCCGAAAATGTAACGGGGCTAAACACACCACCGAAGCTATGGCTTGATGCTTTGCATCAGGGGTAGGGGAGCGTTGTATAAGGGTTGAAGGTGTACCGTAAGGAGCGCTGGACATTATACAAGTGAGAATGCCGGTATGAGTAACGAAAAGATCAGTGAGAATCTGATCCGCCGAAAGCCTAAGGGTTCCTGAGGAAGGCTCGTCCGCTCAGGGTAAGTCGGGACCTAAGGCGAGGCCGAAAGGCGTAGTCGAAGGACAACAGGTCGAAATTCCTGTACCACCGTAAGCCGTTATGAGCAATGGGGGGACGCAGTAGGGTAGTGACGCGGACTGATGGATGTCCGTCTAAGCAGTAAGGCTGATGTGTAGGCAAATCCGCACATTGTAAGGCTGAGCTGTGATGGGGAGCGAAAATTATAGTAGCGAAGGTCATGATCTCACACTGCCAAGAAAAGCCTCTAGCCAGGTGAAGGTGCCCGTACCGCAAACCGACACAGGTAGGCGAGAAGAGTATTCTAAGGCGCGCGGAAGAACTCTCGTTAAGGAACTCGGCAAAATGACCCCGTAACTTCGGGAGAAGGGGTGCCCCGGTAGTGTGAATAGCACGAGGGGGCCGCAGTGAAAAGGCCCAAGCGACTGTTTAGCAAAAACACAGGTCTGTGCGAAGCCGTAAGGCGAAGTATACGGGCTGACGCCTGCCCGGTGCTGGAAGGTTAAGGGGAGTGGTTAGGAGCAATCCGAAGCTGTGAACCGAAGCCCCAGTAAACGGCGGCCGTAACTATAACGGTCCTAAGGTAGCGAAATTCCTTGTCAGGTAAATTCTGACCCGCACGAATGGCGTAACGACTTGGGCGCTGTCTCAACGAGAGATCCGGTGAAATTTTAATACCTGTGAAGATGCAGGTTACCCGCGACAAGACGGAAAGACCCCATGGAGCTTTACTGCAGCTTGATATTGAATTTGGGTACGATCTGTACAGGATAGGTGGGAGCCTTTGAAACGTGAGCGCCAGCTTGCGTGGAGGCAACGTTGGGATACCACCCTGATCGTATCTAGGTTCTAACCTGGTACCGTAATCCGGTGCGGGGACAGTGTCAGGTGGGCAGTTTGACTGGGGCGGTCGCCTCCTAAAGAGTAACGGAGGCGCCCAAAGGTTCCCTCAGAATGGTTGGAAATCATTCGAAGAGTGCAAAGGCATAAGGGAGCTTGACTGCGAGACCTACAAGTCGAGCAGGGACGAAAGTCGGGCTTAGTGATCCGGTGGTACCGCATGGAAGGGCCATCGCTCAACGGATAAAAGCTACCCTGGGGATAACAGGCTTATCTCCCCCAAGAGTCCACATCGACGGGGAGGTTTGGCACCTCGATGTCGGCTCATCGCATCCTGGGGCTGAAGTAGGTCCCAAGGGTTGGGCTGTTCGCCCATTAAAGCGGTACGCGAGCTGGGTTCAGAACGTCGTGAGACAGTTCGGTCCCTATCTGTCGTGGGCGTAGGAAATTTGAGAGGAGCTGTCCTTAGTACGAGAGGACCGGGATGGACGTACCGCTGGTGTACCAGTTGTTCCGCCAGGAGCACCGCTGGGTAGCTATGTACGGACGGGATAAACGCTGAAAGCATCTAAGCGTGAAGCCCCCCTCAAGATGAGATTTCCCAGTATGTAAGACCCCTTGAAGACGACGAGGTAGATAGGCTGGGGGTGGAAGTGCAGCAATGCATGGAGCTGACCAGTACTAATCGGTCGAGGGCTTATCCAATAGCAAGTGATAATTCGCATGTTTCGTTTCGAATCTAGTTTTCAGAGAATGATCTCTGAATGTAAGCTAAGCTATGCGTTTGGTGGCGATGGCGGAGGGGTTCCACACGTACCCATCCCGAACACGACCGTTAAGCCCTCTAGCGCCGATGGTACTTGGACCGCAGGGTCCTGGGAGAGTAGGACGCCGCCAAGCGAAACCCCGCTGGGGTATTTTTTTTGGCTTTTCTTGAGAATTTAAGTGATGAGAACAATTGGCAGATTTAAATTCTTCTTCAGGAGTAAGTAAGGCCCGTTGGTCAAGGGGTTAAGACACCTCCCTTTCACGGAGGTAACAGGGGTTCGAATCCCCTACGGGTCATAATAAGGCGGTGTAGCTCAGCTGGCTAGAGCGTACGGTTCATACCCGTGAGGTCGGGGGTTCGATTCCCTTCGCCGCTACCATTTTTTAGGGGCATAGTTTAAAGGTAGAACAACGGTCTCCAAAACCGTTGGTGTGGGTTCAATTCCTGCTGCCCCTGCCATTTTATTAAGAGCCATTAGCTCAGTTGGTAGAGCACCTGACTTTTAATCAGGGTGTCGAAGGTTCGAGCCCTTCATGGCTCATTGTTATATATGCGTGCGGTATAAACTCTTCCCAGGTGAATCCTCTGTTATAGTAAGACATGGTGAAAAGATCGAGAGTAATCTATACAAACTATGGTGTCTGTTGAAGAAAAACCTTGAGTAATACTCAAGGTTTTTTTGTTTCTTAAACACTGCGGAATGTGTAAGGTACAATTTTCTCCCGTAAGGAAGTCCTATGTAGAAAAGGTCATTTGTGTACAGTTTCAATGTAAGCAAAAAAACTGGCATGACAGATCTCACGATTTGCATAGTCAAAGGTACACTGTTTAGTCCCCTTTTTCAATGTACGAGATATGCTATGTATGTTTGAAATAAGACTTGTTCGGATAATAGAATATGCCCTGTAGTCATGTTTCTGGGAACTCAATAACTATTGAATTATAATTCCCCATGAGAAAAGAGGCGTCCTAGTGAACAGCCTCTTTCTTATATATATTGATATTGAATTACTTAACCACGTGAAGGAAATTCGCCTTGCAAGCATATGATAAAAGTCTGAGTAATAAAAGGTTGCATATTGTTATGTGGCTGAGATGAACCAGTCACTCCTACAGCCATAGGCGTCATATCTGTGCTTGGTGCGTTATTGTACAATGGGGGCTGCGGTGCTGTGGGAATAGGCTTGGCAGCTTGGGCCCAGTACGCATCTTTAGGTGAAGTTTGATTCCCTGTCGCAACAATACCTTGAGGTGTGTGCGTATGAGCAGGGATTCCGGTTTGATTTAGCGTGACAGTTGCATCTCCAACCTTTTCTCCAACAGTACGAGGAGTTAGACCTGTTCCGGAACCTTGATGAATAACAGCGGAACCCATCAGATTGGGCAATGCAAAGGTCGATTTTCCATCTCCACCATACTGTACACCCAGTATAGAAAATAGAGCTGTATTTTGGTTAATTGACATCAATTGACCATTACATAAGGCCCAGCCTTTTGGTGCGAAATTTCCAGAAAAAATTCGGATTTCACCGATATACGCATCAGCCAAAGTCATGTCCTCCTTAATTAGTTGCGAGAAGGGAAAATTCCCTGAATCGCAATGGCGTAATTCAATACGGTGTATGGTTGCATATTGTTATGCGGTTGAGAACCGCCGGCTCCTGAGAGACTTCCTGAATTCATAGTTTCTTGTCCAGGGGTGGATCCGAATGAATTCGGGACAGCTGCCCAAACGTTATTTAGTGGAGTTGCCACCGATGGATTGGTTTCAGAAGCTGTTACTTGATGGTTATGTATCGGCATCTCATTAATGGTTAACGTGTGAGCTGCTTCACCCTGTTTAGTGCCCAGAGGAATTGTATTTGACACATGTATCGGTACTCGTCCACGATAGTCTGGAAGTGCGAAAGTAGTGATACCATCTCCTCCGTAGACGTTGCCAAGCAAAGAGTAGAGAGCTTGGTTGCTGTTGATCTGCAAGATTTGTCCTTCGCAATAAGCCCAGTTACGAGGGGCATAGTTGTTGGCGAACAATCGGATCTCGCCCAAAAATGGTTCTGACATGAGGTGACCTCCTCTATTTTTTTATTCTCTTTAAGGTTGAGACGGGAATATGCCCTCTAGACAGATAATGAACGAAATGACAGTTGAAGGCATCATATTGTCATGAGCCTGGTTTCCACCGACAGAAGATACAGCTGCAGTGTTCATATTCACAGTAGTGGCTTTATCTGAAGTGTAATAGATTTTTCGTGGTGAGTTAGACCAGGTTGCATTACTTGGTGTTGATGTAATTGTAGAGGAATCCGATGCTGTGTACACCGAATGCGTATGTACAGGGAGTTGATTAGATACCAATGTAACCATCTCATTACCTGCTTTTTGCCCACGAATAAACGTAGGGTTTGGATGTACAGCCACTCTACCTTGCAAATCAGGCAAAGCAAACGTGGTTTGTCCATCCCCGCCATACGTTGTTCCAAGTAGAACGAACAGAGCCTCATTTTCAGCAATGGGTATTGTTTGTCCATTACACAAAGCCCATCCAAGAGGAGCAAAATTCCCCGCAAACATCCGAATCTCACCTAAATAAGCTTCACTCATTCGTTTTCACCTCACTAAATTCTGATGTTGATTCATTTGTTCTCAAAGGATACCATTCCATTAGTTGATATAAACCTGTGCTGTGTACAGGAACGAAGTTGAGCTTCTGATACAGCCTCATTGCCCTGTTCATGGGAAGTACGCTTAAACGAATAGTTGCGCCAGCATGACTTGCCCTCTGTTGTAGATCCATAATTATGCTCATACCTATTCCCCGATTCCGATACTCTGGAAGTAGAGATATATCAATGAGCACCCATTCTTGCCCTTGTTCAAGTACGTACGTTTGACCGACAGAAACATTATTGTCACGAACGATTATACGAATTGCATCTGGGTAAGAGGCCGCATAAGACATGGTTTGAGCTCTCCATTGCATACGCAAAAATAGTTCTTGTTCCTCTAGCTCCCAGTTCCAACTTTGTAATTCGTCTTGGCGGGTTAATGAATACAACTGAAACAAAAACGCTTCATCTTCGAGTTTTGCAGCAACTGTATCAATCACTTTTTATTTTCTCCTTTAATTCCAAGGTGATGGCTAGATATAGTTGTCATAATTTGTTTATAACAGATGGAAGAAGGGCTGTCATTAAAAATTTTGCAGTTTCAAATCGAATGGTGACGAAAATTTATAACAAAACTTCAAAAAAACACGCTAGATCAATTTTGAAATGGGTTGAAAGCCATTGTTTTATGAAAAAAGTCCCTAAAATTATATTTACCTATACCAAAGTCTCGTTTATGATGAGAGTAATTTCCATTTCATCATTCGACAAACTTCATCGGGAAATAGATAGGCAATAATAATTGCCGATTAAATCCAATTTTAGGGGGCCGGATATGTCTTTGTTTTCGAGAAAAAGAAGTTTGAATCGTATACTCCGTACTACATTGGCAAGTATTTTACTCATTAGTTCTTTTAGTGGTGGGATTTTTTCTTCTAAAGCGAACGCTGCGACTTGGAGTCCTGTACATCAGGTGCCTGCAAGTCTTCAAACTTTTGTGGAATATGGCAATGGTACATTTTTGTCTTTAGGCTATTTTCTAGACTATCATCTGTCGACAGATTCCGTGACCTGGGATAACCGGAATCTAGAGATTTCCATTGAACCGACTAACGTCAAGTTTTTGAATGCAACTTGGTTTATTACTGCGTCGGATGGAGTTTATAAGTCATCTGAACCCACAACCACCGGATGGACGCCTGTAAATTCATTTTTCCAAAACAAGCAGATCAACGATATTGCTTATAGTCCCGTTACTAACCGTTATGTGTTAGCAGGAAAAGAAAAACTTTACTCATTCATAGAAAATGGTACTCCAGAGGTAGTGTATACGAATACAAACCTTGATTTTTACCGAGTAGTGTACGGCAATGGGATGTTTATTGCAACAACCTATAATGAAGGACAAGCGGCTAAAATCTTCCGTTCTTCCGATGGGTTAGCATGGACTGAGGTATATACAACTAATCCGACCCAAGCCATTTTCGATGTTGCCTATGGAAACAATACATTTGTAGCGGTTGGTGAGGCTGGACAGGCATACGTTTCAAATGATGGAGTAACTTGGAGCAAGACGACCGTATTGAATTACAGCAACGTTAGTTTAGCTTCAGTGACTTATGCTGCAGGTAAATTTTATACCGTTAGCGCAAATGAAAGAGTTGCAACCTCGATAAATGGGGTTGTTTGGGAAGAGGAATGGAGTAATCTATCCTCATCCATTGATTTTGCCGACGTCATTATAGGTGGAGGACGAGCAGTTGCAGTAGGTTATGACAGTCAAACATATGACGGTCATATAAAGTCGGCTCCCGCCCCACAAGTGAATAGTGTGACTGTGACCCCAGCTAACCCAATTGTGAAGCAAGGGGACACAGAACAACTGACAGCAACCGTGGATGTAAGCGGTGGAGCGGCCCAAACAGTTACGTGGACCAGTAGTGACACGAATGGCAATGTCACGGTGGATGCAAATGGATTGGTGAGTGTGGCAGTAAACACTACACCAGGCACATATACGATTACAGCAACGTCAACAGTTGATGGCACCAAGTCAGGTAATGCAACGATTACGGTTACCTCGGCACCGGCAGTAAACAGTGTGATGGTCAGTCCGACTAGCTCTAATGTGGTGCAAGGAGATACAGAGCAACTAACGGCCACTGTGAACGTCAGCGGTGGAGCGGCGCAAACTGTTACGTGGAGCAGTAGTGACACGAACGGCAATGTCACGGTGGATGCAAATGGATTGGTGAGTGTGGCAGTAAACACTACACCAGGCACATATACGATTACAGCAACGTCAACAGTTGATGGCACCAAGTCAGGTAATGCAACGATTACGGTTACCTCGGCACCGGCAGTAAACAGTGTGATGGTCAGTCCGACTAGCTCTAATGTGGTGCAAGGAGATACAGAGCAACTAACGGCCACTGTGAACGTCAGCGGTGGAGCGGCGCAAACTGTTACGTGGAGCAGTAGTGACACGAACGGCAATGTTACGGTAGATGCGAACGGACTGGTGAGTGTAGCAGCAAATACCCCACCTGGTCCTTATACAATTACAGCAACGTCAACGTTTGACGGTACTAAATCAGGTAATGCAACGATCACGGTTACCTCGGCACCGGCAGTAAACAGTGTGACGGTCAGTCCGTCTAACCCTAGTGTGGTGCAAGGAGATACAGAACAATTAACCGCCACTGTGGATGTAAGCGGTGGAGCGGCGCAAACTGTTACGTGGAGCAGTAGTGACACGAACGGCAATGTTACGGTAGATGCGAACGGACTGGTGAGTGTAGCAGCAAATACCCCACCTGGTCCTTATACAATTACAGCAACGTCAACGTTTGACGGTACTAAATCAGGTAATGCAACGATCACGGTTACCTCGGCACCGGCAGTAAACAGTGTGACGGTCAGTCCGTCTAACCCTAGTGTGGTGCAAGGAGATACAGAACAATTAACCGCCACTGTGGATGTAAGCGGTGGAGCGGCTCAAACCGTTACGTGGGCCAGTAGTGATTTGAACAGCAATGTTACGGTAAATGCGAACGGACTGGTGAGTGTAGCAGCAAATACCCCACCTGGTCCTTATACAATTACAGCAACGTCAACGTTTGACGGTACTAAATCAGGTAGTGCAACGATCACGGTAACTTCAGCACCAGCAGTAAACAGCGTGATGGTCAGTCCGTCTAGCCCTAATGTGGTGCAAGGTGATACAGAGCAACTGACCGCCACTGTGGATGTAAGAGGTGGAGCGGCTCAAACCGTTACGTGGACCAGTAGTGACACGAACGGCAATGTTACGGTAGATGTGAACGGACTGGTGAGTGTAGCAGCAAATACCCCACCTGGTCCTTATACAGTTACAGCAACGTCAACGTTTGACGGTACTAAATCAGGTAGTGCAACGATCACAGTTACCTCGGCACCGGCAATAAACAGTGTGACGGTCAGTCCGTCTAACCCTAATGTGGTGCAAGGAGATACAGAGCAACTAACGGCCACTGTGAATGTCAGCGGTGGAGCGACCCAAACTGTTACGTGGAGCAGTAGTGACACGAATGGCAATGTCACGGTAGATGCGAATGGATTGGTAAGTGTGGCAGCAAATACCCCACCTGGTCCGTATACAATTACAGCAACTTCTTCTTTTGATAGCACCAAGACAGGTAGTGCAACGATTACAGTGATTTCTGCACCAGAAGTCAACAGTGTAACAGTGAGTCCTACCTATTCAAGTGTGCTGCAAGGTGACACACAGCAGCTGACAGCTACTGTGAATGTAAGTGGGGGAGCAGCCCAAACCGTTACATGGAGCAGCAGTGATACGAGCGGAAATGTCACAGTGGATGAAAATGGATTGGTAAGTGTCGCTCCAAACACCACACCTGGTCCATATACGATTACCGCGATATCAACGGCCAACGGCAGTAAATCGGGCAACGCTACAATAAACGTAGTTACTGAAATCGAACAATTCACTGTGACGATAAACAATTTGGTAGGCGGCACAATTAGTGTTGCCCCTACGATCTCCCCAGCCGGTAACTTAATTAGCTTGAACATTCTACCGGATTTCGGGAAGAGAGTAAAAATAGGATCGCTGAAGTATATCTTTAATTCTGTGGGTTATCCGATCGTGGGTGAAACTTTCATCATGCCAAGCGGGAATGTTACCATTAGCGCAGAGTTCGAAGATATCTCAGAGACGATACCTTTTTTAAGTATTGTGGCTCCATTATTTTCACCTGTAACGGTTGGTTATGAACAACCTTCTGCAAAGAAATTAATCATCACGAATGCCGGGGCGGCTGATACCACCATTCGTAGTCTGACTTCCAGTGAACCCAATACATTTGTGGTTGAAGGAAGTGGCAATAATGTAGCTGCGGGTGAAAGTATCGACACGTGGAGCGTTAGACCGGTAGTAGGCTTACCAGCCGGAACCTATACTTCTGTGATTACAGCTGTTTATGGAGACGGGGAAATAGCAACAACTAACCTTGTACTTACTGTCAATTCTTCCAATAGTTCAGGTGGCGGTGGAAATTCAGGCAATAGCGGCAGTGGAGGAGGCTCACAAGGTGGCGGAACACCATCAACAAACCCACCTCAGCTAGAGCCAAGTGGTGTCCCTGTTGTAATAAACGGTAAGTCAGAGAAGATCGGCAGGTTGGATACAAAAATCGTTGATAATAGAACCATAACAACTCTTACGCCGGATCCTAGCAAACTTCTAGAATGGTTGGCGAAAGAAGGTCAGAATGCTGTAGTGACTATTCCTGTGAATGAGTCATCGGATTCCATTGTGGGAATATTAACAGGGGATGTTGTTAAAAAGATGATAGAGCAATCTGCCGTCTTAGAACTGGTCACCCCGCTTGCCACGTATAGACTACCTGCGAGCCAAATCTCAATTGAGACGGTAGTGGGTCAACTTGGTGCGGATGATACACTATCAGACATGACGATTGAATTAACAATCTCAAAAGCTCTTCCTTCGGAATCAAGCATTGCAAAGGACTCGGCAATTTCAAAAGGTGCTTTACTTTTAGTGGATCCTGTCCATTTTACGTTAATGGCTGAATTTAACGGTTTAAGAAAGGAAATAAATCGCTTCAATACGTACGTTGAACGGTATATTCCACTTCCGGAGACCGTCGATCCAAATCAGATTACGACAGGAATTGTTGTAGGTTCGGATGGTTCCACTCATCATGTACCAACTTATGTTGAGAAGAAAGATAATCGCTACCACGCAGTGATTAATAGCTTGTCCAATAGCTTGTACACACTGGTTTGGCACCCAGTCGAATTTACTGATGTGACGAACCATTGGGCAAAAGACGCAATCAATGACATGGGATCACGAATGATTGTTACGGGAGTTAGGGAGGATATTTTCGAACCGAATAGGAGCATTACACGTGCAGAGTTCTCTGCTATGGTTGTAAGAGGGCTGGGTATAGTACCGTTAACTGGCGAAACTTCATTTATCGATGTAAATAAGTCCGATTGGTTTGCTGATTATATCTATACAGCTCACGAATATCAATTAATTGAGGGTTATAATGATGCTGAATTTGCTCCTATGGATACCATCACTCGTGAACAAGCTATGACAATTATTGCGAAAGCGATGAAGATCACAGGTATCAATCCGGATTTATTGCCTGATCAAGTAAACACGTTGATCGGACAATATAAAGACGATTCATCGATTTCAAGCTATGCCAGAGGTCATATAGCAGCTGGTTTAGCAACGGGTATTATGAATGGTAGAACAACGACTACGATTCAACCGAAGGGCCAAATCACACGTGCTGAAGTGGCTACGTTACTTCAAAAATTACTTAAGAAGTCGAATTTGATTCAATAGAAGCATGAAAGCGAAGGATCAGACCAAGAGGGTCTGATCTTTTGCTTATTAAGATTCCAATGAGCAAATACGATCTGTATTTTTGATTAGTTAAAGAGAGGGGATTCAATGAATAAGTCACGTTTGGGGAATGCGTATTTAAAAAAGACTGTAATTATATTAGGTATGTTTTTATTGTACTTTCCATTGTTTTTAGTTATATCCATGTTACTTTTCGGAATAACTAACATAGTCGATCCGGGTGCATATTATAGATATGCTACTGAGAGCAAGTATAGTGAGGACGTCTTTTTCTCACCTGAAATTGATGCTAAAACAAAAATAGGGAATACCATTACAAAAACTTTTATTGTTATGGAAAAAGATCTACCAGATAACACCCAAGCAATGTTTCATGAGCTTTTAACAGAGGAGAGTTCATTTCTCTCACAGCTTAAAGAAAATAAGGCGTATATGGATTACTTGGTCGATAATAACTTAACTCTTGAAGAATTAATTACATATATGAAGTCGATCTCTAATTTAAGCAATGAAATTTTAAATGGTAGTTTGTACTTTTCAGCAGTAATAATATTTATCATTGTATACATCCTGTTCCGCTTTAGATTAGAGTTATATTGGTTAGCAGGAATATTGTATGTATTTTCAAATCTGGATGGTTTTACGTCAGGAATCTTTTCAAATATTTTCTATAACCCTATGCGTTGGGCGAGTATGATGATTGGACAGGAATACACAATAAATCAATACAACATGTACATAGAGTTTTTACCTAAAATCAAAGAAGCATTTTTGACTTTCATTATCTTTGACACTGTTGGCCAAATATACAGGGAGAAATGGGAGAAGAAAAGATTAAAAAAACTCACAGAGATTTATGTTTCATTAGGTGCAGCTTTAAATTTGATGAGAGATTTAAGAGCTGCAAACAGTAACACTCCCTTCATAAAGATTACTAAGGTGAACATTGATTTATATTATCTAAGTAAATATGCATCAAAAAACAGAAATGATATTGCCTTAAAAGAAGTGAGAGAGCTTACAATAATGTTTTTACGTAGAATTGAATCTAGTTCACTATCACTAGACGATGTCATCCGTTTTTTAGAGAGATTAATAGTGGAGTTAAATGGCTCGGAGGACTTCAAAAATAAAATTAATCTCGTTACAATTTTATCAAACAATCAAGTTAAGGGAGGTTGATATAAATTTTCAAGAGGATTCATTTTGGTGATACTTGCTCCTACACTTTCAAAAGGAACGGTGGTATTTCGAACGATCAGCGTCACTTCTCCGGTGGAGGTATAGTCAGCCGCCTTCCAGAGCGCTGACGACTTCCCATTGATAGGACAGAGTCCCTTCAGGCGCGCCATCATCGCACCTGGTGGTTCCCAGATCTGCGCTCAAGGTCGAGTATTGGGATTTATTTCATTATATCTTCAGAGAAGTTACGCTTCTCCACATAGTACGCTTATGAAATGGAACAGAAAGATTTTTCCCCGTTCCAATGTACGAGCACCTGTCCTTCATTTATAAAGTGGAGATAATGGGGATCTGTCTCATCCATTCTGGATTTGGTCATAATAATTTGCTTATAGATGCCTCTTGCTTTTGGTACCTTTGGGATCGATTTTTGGTTGTTTCAAGATGATGCAATAGATCGTCTCCGTTGAGAAATTCCGCAAATCGTCAAAATGGAAAATTCACCGTCGTTATGGGAGGCTTCGAGAATCGTGCAGATGCAGAGAAACATTTGAAACAATTTACGGTCCGGGAGGACTACAGTGAACCACTGTATGTTGATAGCTGGATGAGCAATGAAAATCTACAATAATGAAAGAAACCTGCCCTAGTGCAGGTTTTTTTTTTTTAACTATGAGATGTGGAGAAGTGCAAATCTGTAATCTTACATCGTTGTCAGTTTTGTGTAAGTTTGATCGATAGGAGCTGAAGTGGCCTTAATATACACTTAAATCAATTCAACGCACCACATTCACACCTTTAGGAGGCCAAACTATGAAAAGTGCATATGCGGATCTACTAAAAATAGTAAGTAAAAACATACCATCTATTCGGTTGAGGGGATTATTCGAATGTACCGAGATACATGGGCTGAAATAGATTTAACGAAAATTCGCGAGAATGTCATACAGATCCGCAAATTTCTACCCCGTTCGGCCAAATTAATGGCAGTTGTTAAAGCAAATGCATATGGCCATGGAGATATTGAGACGGCCAAAGAAGCAGTAGAGGCAGGCGCGGATTATTTAGCGTGTGCCTTCATTGAAGAAGCCATCCGCTTAAGAAATGCCGGCTTAGCACAACCGATTCTTATTTTGACTCCGATACGTCCCGAACTTGTACCTCTGGCTCTGGAACATGATTTGATGATTACCGTTACACAAGCTTCATGGTTTCAGCAGATGAGAAAATACAAACCTGTTCATACCCGGCATAAGCTATCTGTGCATGTGAAAATGGATACTGGACTTGGGCGAATCGGTATACGTACGGAAGAAGAATGGCTTGAAATGGTTCCATGGCTCCGGGCTCCAGATGTAATAGTAGACGGGTTCTATACTCATTTCGCGACAGCGGGTGAGACAGACAACAGCTATCTGCAGCTTCAGATTCAACGCTTCCTGGAAATGAAAGAATGGAGCAGTATATCCCAGATTCCAGTCAATCATTATCACTGTGCGGGAAGTGTGGCAGCACTTCGATTTCCGGAATTGTGTATGGATATGGCTCGAATAGGAGCTGCAATTTATGGTTTTTATCCGGAAAAACTAGTATCGAACATCCAGGTAAAGCCTGCATTCAGTATGCACAGTAGATTATTGCAAACGAAAAGATTAAAAAAGGGCGAATATGTGGGTTACAACAATGCTTATCAAACAGACTCCGATCAATGGATCGGAACAGTGCCTATCGGTTATGCAGATGGATGGTCGCAGAGAATGCAAAATACGAAGGTGTTGGTGGAGGGGCATCAAGCAGAAATTATAGGAAAAATCTCCATGGATCAATTGATGATTAAGCTTCCCAAGTATTTTCCGGAAGGATCCAAAGTGACCTTCATTGGTTATTCAGGTGAACAGAAAATTACGGTTCAGGAACTGGCCAATCATATCGGTGGTGTATCTCAAGAAATAACGAGTTCCATCACGGACAGAGTATTGCGAATCTATAAAGAAGGCGGGGAAATTCAACGTGAAATCACGGGAAGTCGTACAACAACATATTGAAATCAGCGTAAGTAACGAAGAACTATGTCACGGGCACTTAGTGTTAATAAATTTTCAAAACCCAATCAGAAGGCAAGTACAAGCTAATCAACTAGAGTCCTTGGATTCCTTACTTTCAATAAAGAAGTTAAATAAGGAGATGCTTCTGGAGAAGCAGTGCTTCAAACAATTTCATGCTCTACTTAAGGCTTGTGGGGGGATGGATGAAATTGTCGCTGTCAGTGCATATCGAACCAAAGAAGAACAATCCCAAATCTATCAGGATTGTTTGATAGAACAGGGACCAGAATATACTTCCAAATACGTAGCCTTGCCTGACCAGAGTGAGCACCAAACAGGGTTGGCTATCGATGTCGGTAAATTGAAATCGAATATCGATTTTATTGCACCTTCCTTTCCTGACACGGGCATATACAGGTCCTTCAGACAACATGCCATACAATTCGGTTTTATTCTTCGATATAAGCAAGAAAAAGAATCAATCACTCGTATTGCGTATGAGCCATGGCATTTTAGATATGTAGGATACCCCCATTCCAAAATCATGGAAGAAAACAATCTATGTTTAGAGGAGTACATCGATTTTGTACAGCAATATCGGTACTCTGGAGAGCAGCTCACAGTTAAAGCAAAGGACATGACAATCCAGATATATTATGTTCCAGCGGATAAAGAGGCGTCTAGTCATATCCCGATCTTGAAATGTGATTCTTATCGGATATCAGGAACGAATCGTGAAGGATTCATTGTTACGACTTTCTCCAACAATTAAGTTATAACAATAGGAATTATATAGATTATATTACATTTTAGGAGGATTTTAAGATGCAGAAGAAGTCGATTGCGGTATTGTTTGGCGGATGTTCAGGTGAGTATAACGTATCTTTGAGTTCGGCTGCTTCAGTGATTGAAAATTTGGATACCGAAAAATACAATCTTGTGTTAATTGGAATTACGCAGCAAGGTTCTTGGCTCAGATATAGTGGAACGGTTGAGGATATTCGCAATGATCGATGGCATTTGCATCCGAGTTGTATCCCATCCTTTTTCTCACCGAGCAGAGAAGTCAGAGGACTCATTGAGCTAGTGCATACGGAATATCATGTAACACCGATTGATGTTGTGTTTCCAGTGCTTCACGGCAAATACGGTGAGGATGGAACCTTGCAAGGATTATTGAAACTGTCGGGTATACCGTTTGTTGGATGTGGCATGTTATCCTCTGCGTTATGTATAGACAAGGAACTGGCTCATAAACTGGTGCAGGCAGCAGGGATTGATATACCGCGTTCCCTTACAATACATCGAATTGAACGGATGGAAAAAGTGTTATCAGCAGCAGAAGCACTGGGTTACCCTCTCTTTGTTAAGCCGGCTAGATCAGGATCATCTTTAGGGATATCGAAGGTGAACAATAGGCAGGAATTGATTACTGGGACTGAACAAGCCTTCTTACACGATAGTAAAGTTGTCATTGAGCAAAATATCAACGGTTTTGAAGTGGGGTGTGCTGTATTGGGCAATTCTGATCCCATAATCGGCGTTATTGATGAAATTGAATTGCAGGGACAATTTTTTGATTATTCGGAAAAGTACTCCTTGTTGAGTTCGAAGATTCACTTGCCAGCCCGTATTGATGAGGATACTGCAATGAAGGTTAAAGAGAGCGCTCTGACTATTTATAAAACGCTTGGATGCAGAGGGTTTGCGCGAGTAGATATGTTCCTGGACACTGACGGAAGAATTGTGTTCAATGAAGTCAACACGATACCTGGTTTCACATCGAATTCCCGCTATCCTAACATGCTCCAAGCTAGCGGCATGACTTATGCCAATATTCTTGACCGGCTCATCGAGCTCGCCATTGGTGTGAACTGAGAGCGGTTGAACTTGCGGTTGAGCGAGGATTGGATGGATTCATTGTCGATGATCTCGTTCAAAGGAACGGATATGCAAAAATGAGCAAAAAGGCAGTTTCAGTTTTTATTGGTTCATTTAAAAGGCGGACATTCCATAACATAGGAATGTCCGCCTTTTATAAACGAATTCTTGAATTCTTTATCTATTCAACTTAAACCGTTGCTGCAACATGCTTCTCACGGGGAATCTTGGTTGCATCAACCATGTTGCGCAAGGAAGCAATGGTTTCTTCGAGTCCACGAGTTTTGAGACCGCAATCCGGATTAATCCAGAACAGTTTAGGATCCAATACACGCAAGGCACGTTCGATCATGCTTGTCATTTCATCCACACTTGGAACACGTGGGCTATGGATATCATATACGCCAAGTCCAATGCCCAGTTTATACGTGTTCAACTCAAAGCTGTGAATGAGTTCACCGTGACTGCGGGACGTCTCGATCGAAATAACATCGGCATCCATCGCTTCGATGGAATCATTCATGTCATGGAATTCTCAATAGCATATATGTGTGTGAATTTGAGTCGTGTCTTGAACCGTGCAAGTGGAAATACGGAAAGCTTTGACATCGGAGAAAAACTATATTTATCTCCCATACTTGATCTGTTTAACGGAGAAATTATTACATATACGATTGGTTCAAGACCGGTCTACTCGCTTGTTTCCACGATGTTAGATCAAGCATTTTGCAGTTTAACAAAAGAAGAAAACTCCTTATTCATTCGGATCAAGGCTGGCACTACCAGATGAGACCATATCGTCATGCCCTTGAAAAACGTGGCATCACGCCAAGTATGTCCCGTAAAGGGAACTGCTACGATAACTCCGTCATGGAGAACTTCTTTGGCATCATGAAATCCGAGTTTTTGTACTTAAAGCAATTTGAAAATATCTCATATTTTAAACAAGAACTATCCAAATACATTGATTATTACAACAACAAACGCATTAAGGCAAAACTAAAAGGCATGAGTCCGGTACGGTACCGGATTCATGCCCAACAAGTTGCTTAAAGAGATAATCTGTCTAACTTTACGGGGTCACTTCAACAAGACGTGGTTTTTTATTTTTTGGAGGAGGTTTATTTCAGCAATATATTCTTTCTATTTCGACATTGAACTAACTACTTGTGGACGGCTCTTTATTGTGGGATAGAAAAAAGATAAAGACAACATGGACATTTAATTGGCAGTGAGATAATAACGTTGTACATAAATTTTTCATGTAGTTGTGTTGTTTTAATTTCAACATGCTGTGTAAAGTGATCATCGCACCATAACTATTAAAGAGATATGCATAATACATGTTAAGGAATAAGTCATGATTAAAGCATTCATTGATGTAAGAAAACAACATTATATAAAAAGCATATTATGAAAATAAAAGTCGAAAATCATCAAAAAAAATATATATTTATGGATAAAATTAACTTATAATTAGGTATAAAGTGATAATTATCACTTTTCAGAAGTTATTAAATAGAACTTTTGGATTACATAAAGATGAATTAATAATTATCAAGACCTAAGAGGAGGAACCAGAAATGGGAGTTGCAGAAGTCAAAACTCAGTCATTGTATTCCAATGTTCAGCGGGGAAAAAAAGAAGATTTTATTTATCTAACAGCTTCCGATTTAATCTTAAAGCAAGATTACTTTTCGGATGCTACAGCTCACTACTGGGTTCAGGCAGATACCGTCCATCTGGATGGATCGATACGTTTGCCTGGGCGTAATCTAATAATAAATGCGAGAGTTATTTCTTCCCATGGAAACATATCTATTAGTACGTCTGGATTACCCGTTCCTCCGGATCAGGACTTCGTACAAGAACCAAAGGCCGATTCCGGCATCAAAGCGATCAAAAGTGGAGACGATGGCGGAAAGGGTCATGACGGTTCCAGTGGAGCCAATGGGATGGCCGGCGGGCATCTTGTACTGACAGCAGAGCGCTTCAATCTAAAAGGAGAATTGAATCTCTCAGCAAATGGCAGTAATGGAGGTCGCGGGCAAGACGGAGGAGACGGGATGGATGGCCGGTCAGGAGATGATGGAAGAGATGGCGAAACCCATATATTCTGGTTTAATGATCATTCCACATCGGGTGGCGATGGAGGTAATGGAGGAGACGGTGGTAACGCAGGAAGGTCCGGGAATGGTGGAGACGCTGGACATATTTTTATTGGATATGTGGTTTCAAGCGAAGAGCAGAGAGTAACGATGGAAACGAAAGTGGGTATCGCTGGAGCGCCAACCTTGCCCGGAAAAGCAGGAGCTGGATGTCCGGGAGGCATAGGTGGCCTTCAACTGGAGACAGTCTCGGTAGGGAAGAAATCAAGCGTTACAAAGCGCAGCAGTACGAAGAGATCCGCTAATGGAAAGGACGGCGTAAATGGCACAGTAGGGATCAGCGCAGAACATGCAATTGATGGTAAACCTGCTCAATCCATTATTGCACAGATTGGATATAGTCAATTTTATGGAGCGAAAATCGCCGATACGGAAATATATAAGAGACTATCTCCTGTAGATTTAGAAACTGGCTTAAGTGCCTCACTTGAACGTCAAACATTAACCTTACATAAGGCAGGATTGGCTTATCTGTCTGGGAGTGAGGAGAAACTCGAAGAGGCTGCCGATTTACTAAACTGGCTGCAACAGACAATACCGAATGAGTCCTGGTTTAATGAGGTACGAGCTCAAAGTACCTATTCCGAATTCCAAAGCGATATGCTGGACGCTTCCATTCAGTGGCTAGCACTACGAAATAAAGCGATGATCCTTATTACACAGTTGGGACAGGGTCTAGACTATTTTAGCCATCCATGGAACTGGGTGCCTCTGATGCCTCTAAATAAATATCAAGACTTGGGTGTCAATCTGATAAACGCAGCTCAACAAGCTGAAACGTTATATCGTGATTACATCTTGGCTGAGAACGATCAAAGAGGGCGCTTAAAAGTATTAACCGATGCCATTTCCGTTGCAGTAAATCGAATTAATGATATAGAGGGTCAAAGGCAAGATTCAATTAAAGAGCGGGCACGCTTGGAAATAGAAGCAGACAAGTTATATGAAGATATACTTTCAAAAGAGAAGTCGCTCCAGAAAGTGGCTGAAGAATTTGTAGAAGCGCTACGGAAGAAACTTGCTTTGTCCACCCTGAAGGCTACATTTGATTTGATAGTGAATGGCGTAGCGCTGGTTACCAATGTAACCCCTGCCCTAACGGCGCTCAAAACAGGCGGTGCCATAGCATCAGCAATGAGCAACTACTGGGATACAGGAAAGACCATTGTGATAGACGATACGTTCAAAAACGCCAAAACGGTAGAAAAAGAAAAAAAGAAAAAAGAAGAGGAACTTTCTAAATCCATTAAAAATGTGACTACCGCTGCTTCTTCGGGGTTAGCAATTATAAAGGATGGAATAGAGATTTACAATCTGATGGGGCAAATGCAAGAAGCACGTGATTCCTTTGGATATTCTTCATCCATGCTTGCCATGTCACGTGAGAAATTCGAAGAGATGTTAAAACCGGTTTATGATCAAATGCCGGAAGATAAAGTGGAAGAATATCGTAAGGCCTTTAATCAATATCTCAACGTCGTTGAAGAATACCAGCGCAAAAAACAAGCAGTGACAGCTAAACACCTGGAGGAAGCAAAACTATTTGCTGAAATGGCACAACGACGTGCAGATCAAGACCGAATCAAGCAGGTAATGGGAGATGACGTGGATGCGGGCTTGCCACTGTTCCATACGTATATTTTCGACCTGTACAACGGCTTAAAGCTGGCATTAACAGATTTCCTGTATCAAGAATACCAAGCATATCGCTATATGGTCCTGAGCCAAGAGCTGTTCCCGTTTGTTCAAGATAGCCACGTTGCCGAGCTTAGTCGTATTCATGCCGATATAACCGTTAAGTTGACAAACGCACTAAATGCTTCAGAAAATCCGGTGCAACCATTCAAAAACGTAACGGTTATCTTTAACGAAGCATCTTTCCCAGAGCAATTTGAAACGCTGCGAGCACATGGAACGGCATTCTTCCCCTTGACACTGGATAACCAACTCATTCGGGAGAGAATTGCAGGTAAAGCTCACATGATGGTTAGTGACTGCCACATTCAGATACCTGGTGCACGGAATGCCGCAGGAAGCATTCACATTGAATATACTCACTCAGGTCATTCAACATTTCTAGATTCGTATGGTCAACGTTTTGACTTTGTACACAACAAGAGCCATGGATTCTTTGAATATGAAGTAACTCCGGATCGAGGTGCAACAGGTGATATAGAACCTAAGGAACTCATTCGGAATGAGTCTGGTGGTGCTGTGGGTGACGGGACTAGCAGAATTATGCCAGGTTTATTGTCAGTATGGTCGATAGAGGTACCTGGCGAGGACCGAGGCGGTCTTGTACTTAATGAGGGCGTGGATTTGAGTCAAGTGAAGAAGATTATCATGACCTTCCAAGGGAAGGCAGAGGCTTATGCTGCTAAAGCTCCAGGAACAAAGTTTACCTCTTTTGTAGCAAAAAAACCTATTTCTGAAAAGTTTGCTGATCATGAGATGTTCGGATTACCGGATACTGGAACAGAAACGGAAATAGGGAAAGAAAATTCAATCCTTATTGAACTCTAGTGTCCTATACCAATCCCACAACAGCGAATGCTAGAGATGACTGAATTATTAGGATTAGGATTAATATATGTGTTAGTAAGGGCCACGGTATGACATGGAAAATACTCCATATGGAGGACAATTATAAAAATACCAGACTGGCGTCGGTGCACAACCGGCGTCAGTTTATTTAATTTGCACGTCGGTCATCTCCGGTTGCAGATGTGGAGATTCCTTCCGTTTTGAGATACGAGATGAAGCTTTCTATAGATGTGTGGTCCAGGCAATTATCCCGACGTATATCGTGCGTACTAGAATTTCTGGACGCTGGGAACGACCAATAGTCATGTCTATTTGCTTGGTATACACTTTTAGCAAAGTCTACGATGTATAGGTCTCATTTTCGTTTCATTCTCAGAAGTAGTAGGCTGCAATCTGGTTGTTAAATACGACTTGAATGATACAAGAATCGCTCACTAGATATGGTAGTAGTGCGTAGCAATCGTCATTCACTTCAAATTAAGCTTTTCTGGCTTAAACTCTTGGGTCAGTAGATTTTCATTTGTTCAGAAACTGGGGATCACCCGCTCTGTTTTTTTCTATTCTTTTGTTTATGGTGTTGTCGAGTCGAATTATATTTGGTATTATAGAACTATATCAATTGTTTAATTATTCTATTACCTGAGCCATGAGGCAAACAGGTCATTCTAATTTGAATTATTTATTGGAATATTTATGTCTAAATACACTCTTTAGGTGCTTGAGTATCATTTTGGATACTTCTATGTACTTTTAGGGTTTTTATTATTTATTTTCCTTATTTCAAAACACCTTTGGTGGAGTTAATTCTTCGGATAACCCACTATAGGTGTTTTTTTATGCTATATATTACAAAACCTAATCAAAATATGAGGGGAATCATTTGATTGAAAACTAAAGTCTTTCAAGTGTCAGAGCTACCTGAAGCTCTCAACAACTCTTTAGATGAACTGTTTAAAGCAATTGATGAGAAAAGTGATTTAAAGCGGGAAGGCGAATCTACATCATGTAGTGGTATCAGTGAGGAATTAACGTATACTTCTAAGGAGTACAGAGAGAAAGTTCTTTCTATTAATACTAGAAATGAACAGTTAAGTACTGAGTCTGTTAATACAGAATCGGTTGCAAATCGCTCAAATTATCCTATTGGACTGCGTGAATATTGGGCTTTGAGAGGTAAATATGAATCGAAGCTCGTAGATAAGATTACGACGACCCCTGCATTAGGTGCAACTGGGAACTATGATGTAATGATGGGGAGATTATTCCAAATAAACGGCGTCACAATACTACAATATGCAGAACAACAAATCCAGATTCAGGGAATGCCTGAAATGGAGGGTGCTTACCTTGTAGAAGGCTCATTTGTTAAATCGAACTTGTTTTGTGCAAACAAATTTATTGATCTGGAAACGAATGCTCACAAAAGACTAATAACAGTGGGAGTTTAGACGCTCTCCGCTTTCTCATATATCCGATAGGTACATATGACTATTGGTTGTTTGAGAAAGCGGAGATACACACTGTTATAAGTCAAAATTCCTAATATTTCGCAAATTCATATCGACAATCTTCTAACAGAAGTGTAAAATGATTTCATTCATATGAAGTTTCACATATTTACCCATATGAAAAAGTGAAATCGAAATATTTACATACATAATTTTTACAATAGATTCATATTTGCACTATTTTTTTATATTTTAAATCTTTTGACCTATAACATATACATTTAGTGGAGGCGTTGAAGATGTCAAAACAATTTGCAAGAACCGGTGGTATTAGCGAGGTAATGAATAAGCCACTTGACAATAGTATACTAGTAGAAGAGATCAAGGCTGCTATATTAGTGGAGTGTTACCCATTAGTGATGTCAAAAAAGAAAGAAGGTTCTTTGAAGTTCTCCGTACGTAGCGGACGCCTAGCCATTAATCATGTTTTAGAGAAGAAGGTCCTAAGTCCTAAGACTATGGATGTGTGTACGGGGAAAGCGGAAAGTTCTACTCCTATTGGAATGAGCAGAAAAGGTCTTAAGACATTGGTGATGATTCTCGATTCTGTACTGAAAGAAAATGAACCGATTGATCATGCGACTATTCTAGTTAATTATTCGGTTGAGGAGAATGGGGAGTATGCTGATGGTGAACTTATTGTAGAACGAGGGATACACCATGCTAGATATTAAAACATCTCTTGACATTAAAGCTCTTAATAAGGATAATCATAGTAGATTATTCTTTAACTAACTTAATACTGACAAGCGGAAGCACCGCCTACCTTGGATCAATTCCAAAGGTTTGGCGGTGCTTTTTTTTGTTCCCAAAAAAGGGGGAATGTACGTTAGATTGTGATTACAAATTGAGTTTAACTCAGTAACACATGTTTTAAAACAAATATGTTAACACCGCTTATAAGCGAAAGGAGAATTATCTTGTTAAAAAAAATTGTATTAACCTTAGCACTTGTGTTCGCTCTATTTCCAGTATTCGGTCTTGTAGTTCATAATAGCGCGAGTGCCAATGGCACTGTAATAGACTCGGAGTTAAAGGACGGAAAAATGTATGATCCCAATGGAGACGTAGCTAAAAAAGCTAATGTCGATAAGGTTAATAAACCTCTCAAGTTGATTGTACAAATTTTTGGAGGCGTAGGGGGCACATGTTTTGTACTGGCTGTCATGTACTACGCAGTAATGATTATCTTTGGTTCGCTTAATCCTCAAAAGGCAGCAACTTATTGGAAAGCTTTGTTGGGCTGTGCTGCGGGGGCATTTGTCTTCTTCGGTGCCGCAACCTTCGCGGATGTTATTGCGGGCTTATCAAATTCAGCGAAGTAGAAGTTAAGCACTGAGCAATGGTCACAATACCGAATATGAGGACGCTATATGTCTGAAATCATATAGGTAACGGTGACCGTTTCTCATTCACTAGGGGGTTGATTATGAACAATGAAATAGTCGTACCGATTGATATCACTCAAGAGGAAAAATCAATTTTGGCTGTCTTGTCGATTCGACAATTTTTAATTATATTTCCTACACTCGTTTTTTGCGGAGTCTTTTTCATCTTCGGGGGGCTTCCCTTTTTGGATGGCGGTGCAGAGTGGATAGGAAAGTTGATTTTATTTGTTATCCTAGGTGCCATTGCAGCTTTCTTTGCATTTTTTAAGTTCGATAAACATGAGCAATATGCGAGTGAGTTTGTCGTTTCTAGGATTAAGTTTCTACGCTCTCAAAAAACGTTCACACATAACTAAACGAAAGAAGGACCTTAAATGCAGATTTTTATTTTTTGCATGATGGGATTCCTGGCACTAATGCTGGTATTCCTAATGATTGCAAAAAAGAGGATGGACAAGAATGAACCTATTATTGGATGGCAAAGAAAACAGCATCTTGAGGAAGTGAGTGCTGGATCCGTAGAGCATCAAAAAAAGAACCTCAATAAACACGAGGAGAAGCAACTCAAAAAAGATCGGCAGGACATGAAGGATCTGATCGGGATTGAGGATATTAAACAAGGCATCTTTGTTAAGCGAAATAACGAATATTGCCTGATCGTCTCTACAGATTCTGTCAATTATGATCTTTTGAGTGCTCAAGCTCGCCAATCCACAATTCTGGGATACAGCAGTTTATTCAGAGTTGTTCGATTCCCAATTCAGATTTTAGGGCAAGCCGTTAGGCAGGATCTACGGAAAGAAGAGAACCGTTGGAAATCTAACTTAGAAAAATGTAATGCACAAACTATGGATTACAACACAAAAGTAATTAATCATATCAAGAACAAATCCGAAAAAGAATTTCGAATATCTCGAAAAGTGTATTATGTGATCACCTACGTCCCATTGCCTAGTAAGATGGGAGCGCTCAAACCCGAACAACGCGAAGAAATGATTCGAAATGAATTATATCAACGTGCGGCAACCGTAGTAGGAATGTTAAGACAATGCGAAATACACGCGGAATTGTTAGATTCCCTCTCTGCTATGGAAGTAATGAAAAGAGCACTAAACCGGGATCGAATGGTATTGAATCCGATCGATGATTTGGTTACACATGGAAGAGAAAAGCTATCTTCGTATATTACTGTCGACGTTACTACCATGCCTGGATTTGAAGATCTAGTATATGAAGTGGAGGAAGTGCGAGACTATGTTCAAGCGTCTGAAAAAGAAGCAAGAGGACTCATCGAAGTTGCAAATTGATGATGTGCGCAAAGGCAGTAAAGATGATATACCACTTTCATTCCCCTCTATCGTTGACAATATGTTGAATGATGGAGCTCATTTTGAGAGTGATTATTTCACTTTGAAAACGGGACTTGGGAATCTGAAATATGGAAGGTCCTTTTTTGTTAAACCGAGTGGTTACCCACGTACGGTTCGAATAGGGTGGCTCGAAGCACTCTTTAGTGGGGACGATTTGGATTGTTCCGTACATATCGAACCAATTGATCGCAACGTTGCGATCAAGAAGCTTCAAGATAAAATTGACGAACTAGATACAGTTATTTATTCTGCTGCAAATCGAAATGATCAAGCCAAAATTGATGATTCCGTTCAGAAGCGCGATGATACAAAATTCCTTCAACGTCAGATAAAGAGCAATCAAAATGGGCTTTATTATGTATCCATTCAAGCAAGTGTCTACGCAAATTCTTTGGATGAGCTTAACGCGAAGTGTGTGGAAGTGGACAATGCTGTATCCGGTGAATCTATTGAAATCATAAGTGCTTTTGATCGACAGAAAGAGGCTTTTCTTTCATGTATGCCACTGGGAAGAAACTATCTTTCTAAATCTGATCGCAATTTGGATCAGCTTGCGCTAACGGCCATTTTTCCTCACGCATCATCTAAATTGAATCATCAAGGTGGATTCCCTATTGGTCGCTATGGTCGTGATTATGTTTACTATAACAACTTTGATGCATCATTAAATAACTATTCCCTTGGCATTTTTGGAGTGTCCGGGTCAGGTAAATCCGTGTTGGTAAAGCAGATTATTGCACGGGGCTACATGGACGGTATTATGAAAAACGTGATCATCGATGTGGAGCCGGAGTATCGTGAATTAACGTATGCTCTTGGTGGAGTGGTCGTTCCGATCTATCCATCCAAAGAAGATGATGTTAGTCGAATTAATCCACTCGATATTTTCCCTGAAAAAGAGATCAAGAACAAAGGCACAGAAGATGAGTTTATTGATGAGAAAATTAACTTGAATGAGAAGGTCAAAGAAGCTCTTGAATTCTTCAAAGTCATGAAAGAATCATTGACGCCAGATAATAGGGGACTAACCGCTGTCGAAATCGGGGTCTTGAATGATATTTTGGAAGAATTATATCTCTCTCGAGGGATAACGGAGGATCCAGACTCTATTTACGAACAAATTGAACATATTGATGACTTTGGCTCTATTACGTACCGCAAAAAGTTAATTGAAATGCCGACGATCACTAATGTGTATGATGCACTTCTACATGAGGCTAAGAATGATTATGGTGAGGAGCTCCGTGAACTGTGTAACGTAGTAAAACTATTCACGAGAAACAAAGCATTTGGTATGTTCGATGGCCAAACCAGAATTATATCCGAAAATAATGTCTCTCTGGATGACGCACCTGTGGTTACTTTTGATATTAGTAAACTTTCAAGTAATGGTATAGAAAGACCTTTAGCTCAACACGTTCTTATGACTTGGGTGTGGAGTAGATTCATCGTTTCTAATCCGAAAGTGAAAAAGCGGGTTATTTGTGACGAAGCATGGATGATGATCAAGTATGCATCCATGATGGAATGGCTTAAAATCCTTTCTGCTAGAGGACGGAAATGGAATGTATCTCTTACTTTAGTGTCTCAACGATATGAAATGTTTGAGCGAACAGAAGCAGCCAGAGATGTCGTGGCTCAGTTTGATACGGTTTGCTTCTTGAGACAAAGTGATCAAGATATTTCCCCGATACTCAATACTTTCAGGCTTTCAGAAGATGTTGGTAATCTCATCAGGACATCTTCAACTGGTCAAGTGCTCATGAAAGCCGGTAAACAGATCGTTTCATTCCAATCTGAACCGACTCCTGAAGAATGGGTATACCTGAATACGAACCAAAACGTCGAAGTTCCGATGAAGAAAAAGACAACTCGTGAAGACATGATAGGTTGGCTTGAAGATAAAACTCATATACCGGCAGGTGGTGTGGCGTGATGAACCGTTCGAATCTGCTACTGGCATTATTGTGTTTAGTAATGTTGCTTGCGGGTTGCGGATCAACGAATACTACGTCAGAAACCGTGGCTGCATCGACAAGCAAAAGTAGTGGAGCAACACCTTTAAGTACAACCGATGGGACAAGTTCAGATGTTTCTTTCAGTCCTGAAGAACTCGGTAGTGGCGGAGATAACAGTGGAGCTCTGGTCGGAGAGAAAACGCAAGAAATGTTAGACAAAGCAGAAGATGATGCGAACCTAATGAACGGTTTTATTATCGGACAAGCCAACAATCTATTTAAGATACCTGGTATTAATAGCATCCAAAACTTGGTGTTTGGTAATCCCTACAAGACATGGGGATTCGGTGAAAATGAAAAAGACGAGCTTGTTGATGGCATCTTTTATCAATCTGAAATGGATCATGTCATCAATCCACTAATTGCTACGTTTTCAGGAGTCTATGCAACCATTTTGATGCTAGCGATCATGATGTCCAGTTTAAAGTTTGGAATGAAAGCACACAGTCCTCAGTCGAAAGAAGATTTCTGGAAAGATATCCACATGTATGTAGCATCCGCGTTTTTTATGGGTCTTTTCTGGATGTTATTCCATACGTTGATGGCACTGAATTGGGGAATTGTACAAGGCGTGGGTTCTACGCTTAAAGGGCTAGGAAAACCTCTAGATGGAGTTTCTATTATCGCAACCGCTACAAATGATGGTGCATACTCATTTAAGATGGGAGATCTCTTTGTATTCTTAGCAGAGTGGGGCCTTTCAGCATATCTTAACTTTATTTACATTGCACGAAAAATAATCATTGTTCTCCTTTGTGTGATGTCGCCTTTTGCAGCCTACAGTTTGTTATTTGCAAAAACGCGTTCATTTTTTGGTACCTATATTAAAGAATTGTGTGGAAATATCTTTCTACCGGCTATTCATGCGATTATTCTATTCGTTTTCGTCCAAATGGCAGGTAATTTAGGTTCTGGGATGGGCCCAATGATATTTAAACTTGGCATGATCATTATGTTTGTTCCTATAACCGGCATGGTAAGTAAGTGGCTTAACCTCGGAGACTCGAGTTCTTCTGTAGGTCGAGCTGCGAATGCTATGGGCTTGGGGGCTATCGGCGGAGCCATGATGTTATCTAAAGGTGTCATGAATATGTCCGGAAAAGGGCGTACCACAAACACCACAGGTTCAACAGGTGGGGGAACGGAATCGCCAGGCGGATCTGAAGTTTCTATGGGGAACGATGTCGGTGCATCTACTTTAAGTAAGGCTGCAGCGGGTGGATCGGCGTTTAACAAAATCAAAAAGGCTGGCTCAATAACTGGCGGGATTTTAGGGGGTACTGTAGGTTTGCCATTTGGGGGCGCTGGTGTGGCAGCTGGTGCTGCAGTGGGATCTAAGCTAGCAACCGGTGTTTTGCAAGGTACTCGAAATTCAGCTAAAGGTTTACATGGCACATACAGTACAATTCGGAACGCGGGTCAAGGACAAAATCCAGACGGAACTTCTTCTGGATGGAAAATGTCAAATGTGAAAGAGAAATGGAATGATCTCGCAGAGCGACGTCAGTTGATGGGTAATCTTGGCGAGTCTACTGGGATGCTTGCAGGTGGTATAGGTGCTGCGATTGGAATGTCGGTAGCCGGCCCACTCGGAGGAGCAATCGGTGGTACGCTTGGCAATAAGTTTGGAACAGCTGGTAAATCTATGGGACAAATGTTGTCAGGTGTAAGCCGTCAAAGAGCATTTGATTCTGGAAGCGGAATGCGAGCTGATGGAACGATGAGTCCACGTGGGATGACATTAAATAGTCTCTCTGAAGATCCACGTTTCAGTGGGAGTCAAGCTCGATGGAACCAAACGAATGACCGCTCCTGGTATGAAGCCAAGGACCAGTCAACTGGAAAATGGGAGAAAATTGGGGGCTATGGTGCAGGTGATGCTTCTCTCAAAACGGGTCAACAACGAATGGTAGATTATCAGATGCGTAATCCGAAACAAGACGGCCAATGGAATCGTCAAGAGAACGGTTCATATATGCGATCTATTGAACACCCGAGTACTGTTAGTCCGGTCAATGTGAGGCCACGAACTGAGAGAGCATTAGTTGGGATGAGTGGATCAACAGCGGATCTTGGAAGAAGCAGTGAGGCTTATATTGCTGACAGTGGTGGCCAAAAGCTATACTCCGACAACACGTTTGACATGCGAAGACTTAATCCTGAAGATTACTTCAATCATAAACAACCAGGCAAAGCAGGTGGAGATGACAAAGTGGCTGATATGGTTGGAAAGATACCGCAAGCTACGCGAGCAACCGGTAGGAATCTAATGCAAGGTGCTAGTCGAGTTGCATGGGCTCAATCAGGTGCATATAACAAGGGAAATAGAACAAGTGATATATCTTAATCAAATTTGGTGGGTATTGAGGATGTCTCGTAGGAGATATCCTCTTGCGATTGTGGGGTGAGAAATTGAGTGCGAATGAGATAGGCGGTCAAGCTGCTGGACAAGCAGGGGGAGCATTAAAAAAAGGCGGTACAAAAGTAGCCTCTAAAGCGGTAGGAAAAGCGGGGAAGTACCTAAAAAAACTACTCATGAAATTCTTGAAACAGCTTGTATTATCGATTGGGAAGCTTATTGTCTCATTGATAGGCCCTTGGGGATTGGTAATAATCTTAGCTATTCTTCTTACTTTAGCTGCCCTCTCTGCCATTCCATTTGCGGACTGGTTTTTAGGTGGGAATGCTCGTAGTGAAGAGCAACATGCGGCGGATGTAAAATATGAAAAAGAGTTCAAATCTGCAGCTGATAAAACAGTTGCTGAACTTTGGGGGATTGAAGCAGATAAAAACTGGCTTAATCAAGTTGTGAAGACGGTAAAACCGAGTTGGGGCATACCTGCATCTCTTGTTCGCTATGAAATCATGGTAAATGAAAAGAAAGTTGAACTATCTGATTATAAACCCGAAGAATTGATTAAGAGCTTTCAACCCTCATTTTCTTATACTACAGTCTCCGATGATAAGGAAAGAACAAAATCTATTGTAGCGTGTACGGTTACAACTACAGATGGAGAAGGTAACTCATCTACACATACGACAACTGAAGAGACTCGATCAGAAAGCACCAGAAAAGCACATGATGTGCTATCAGATATTACATTGGATTACGGCCATATGAATATTAAGCCCCTGAAGTTGTACTATCCTGGGGGTACAACGACAATAACAGATCAATGGGATCTTGTGGGTACAAGTACTAGTGGTGATTGTACTACGACCACCTATCAGCAATATGATCATACTACTGTCGATGATCGCTATGTCCCGGACTTTGTGGTTGATGGTGAAAAGTTCCAGCAAATACTAATTAACCTCGGGGTAGATAAAGATGATATGAAATTATTCTATGAGTTTATATCCGTTGCTGATCCTGATTGGAATCCTGCTTTATATGGAGGTAAGGCATCAGCGAACTATAGTGGTAATTGGTTGCCAGGCACAGCTTCAGTTCCTGCTGTGGTCTTGAGATATGAACCTATAGTAAGGAAGTATCTAGCAATGGTAGGGTTAGAGGAACATACTCAGTTGCTGCTAGCCATGATCATGCAGGAGTCTGGAGGCAAATTGCTAGATGTTATGCAATCTTCCGAATCAATTGGGAAACCGCGTAATTATATTACCGATCCTGAATTATCAATCAAAGTAGGGGTAGATCACTTCTCAACAGTATATAAAGCTGCTGGGGGAGATGTGGAAATAGCACTCCAAGCGTATAACTATGGTTTAGGTTACGTTAAATATGCACTAAACGCTGGTGGATATTCTAAGGAAAATGCATTAGGGTTCAGTTTAATGATGCGAGAGATAAGTGGCTCAAAGGGATATGGTGATCCCAATTATGTAGATAACGTGATGAGATACTATAATGCAACAAGTACGGTCATAAAAGTTCCGAATGATGGCCAGATATTTGATGTACAAGAGGTACTAGACGTTATGACTAAATATCTCGGGCATCCATACTTATATGGTGGAAGAGATCCATTCGGAAAAGGTATTGATTGTTCAGGTCTTATAGAATTTGCTTTTGGGCAAATCGGAGTTGATTTGTCGGGCTCTACAAGAAATCAATATGATAAAACAGTTGAAATAAGAGCCGAAGATGCCAGACCAGGGGATTTTGTGTTTTGGTCTACCTATAAGGCGGGTCCTTCACACATAGGCATGTATCTTGGAGATGGCAAGTTTATCAATTCAGGAAGTACGTATGGCGTAAGTATTGATACTATGCACCGTTGGAGAAAGATACCTTTCTTCGGATATCGTCGCCTTGTTGAAAAATAATACTACCGAAAGGAGTAATTTAAAAACCATGACAAAAAGAAGTTTTTATGCAGTATGGTTAGCAATTTTTCTATTAGGCGGAGTAGGTATTGGCTCGTTGGCTTATACCAGTAGTCTCAACCAAGAAAAAATGAAAGAACAGACAATCATGCAACAGAATAGGCTATTTGTCGAAGGATTCTTTAACTTTGAAACGACAAATCAACGTTATAAAGCTATAAGACCTTATACAACTGAGAAGGGATATAGATCTACATTTCCTTCAGGAATAGAACTGCCTCCTGATAGTGAAGTTCATTCAACGGTAAGTGACATGAAAGCTTATTTACAACATGATCCTTCTTCTGATAAAAAACATACTGAAGTCTTGAATAAGTTTTCACTTACTACAGAATTCAATGGGATAGGAAGTGTGCAAACAATTGTCATGAAGACAGTTCTTGTGGATGAAGGACGTGGAGATGGCTGGAAAGTAGATGATATAGAGATGATTATTCAAAATACTCATTAATAAGAGCGTTTGAAAGGTGGATATTTTCATTATGCATGAGAATATAATGCAATCTGTTTTCCAAGTTATTCGACTAGCTCAGATTGTAGGGATTCCTGTTTTTGCTTGTTTATTTGGACTTGGATTTATACTTTTACTGACTGCCGGGAAAAACCCAATTCGAAAACGAAGAGGCCTACTTTTTGTGATTGCGTTTGGTTTCGGAACTTTCCTCATTGCATACGTACCGGCGATTGTTCATACATTCGTAGGGGACGCACCCAACCAAACCTCTACTGGACAATCAGTAAAGCAACTTGTCGATTCAACCATGCCATTCGGCTCGATCATTTTCAATGGGCTTAAATGGATTGCCATTCCTGTAACGGGAACGATGTTTTATATCGGTATTTTTGTTCGTTTGATGGCTGCGAAAAATCCAGGAAGAAAGAGAATGGGTGTTGGACTCGTAATGTTTTCGCCACTCACATTGGGAGTAGTATTACTTATTCCTAAATTACTTCCAAGCTTATAGATGAAATTAATCTAAAAAATTGTACCTGGTGGGATATCTCAAGAAGATTTATGAATCTCTAACTATGCCCAACTTCTCAGAGTGATAGTTAAATCTTAATCCTAGTGAAACTCTCGCTGAAACTTTTGAGTTCATGATACCGATTAATGTAGAATCCATACTTTTCATACGTATTGTTCAAAGAAAGAGGGTATTTCCTCGTTTTTTGCTTACTAATTAGTAGACATACGTGATTAGAACCAATCCCGTGAGGATAGTGATGATTTTTTTGATGCATCAATTATGATATGATTTGGATAAATGATTCTACTATCTTTATATTGGGATTGATATCAATGTTGAATAACTTATCTAGAGAAGAAATAGAGAAAATTCACGCTGAAATTATGTTTAAATTAGCAGCACCATTTCCTCCTAAAACGGTCGAATTCAAAAATGCAAATGCACGCAGCGCGTATATTCCTGTTCATCCCATTCAATATAGGGTAAGGTCAGCTGCCGGACCATATTGGTCTTGGAGAATTACTACTGATAAACCCATCTACCATGAGGAAACGGATGAAATTGAAATGCGCGGTGTCTTGAACATTCTGAATTCAAGTTCTGAAGGACAAGGATTTGCAGTTCTAGAACGGGATAAAAGTAATAAAAAAATTCAATTCTATAGGGAATCTATTCGTTCAGCGGTAAGTGACGCTTTTCGAGATGCTGCAGATTATTTTGCAGTAGGACATCAAGATTTAGCACCCTATCGTAAATGGGCGGAAAATCCAGGAGTTTTACTTAGAAGCTTGGAAGATCAATCTGAAGGACATAGTCTAACAGACACGGGCAATATTGAAGTGAAATACTGCCTTAAATGTGGCGTTGTGCTCTCACAAGATGATTTAGACTATCTAAAGATAGTACGCTGGAACAATACAGTCTGTAAGGAACATGTTCCAGTTCATCAAAAGAAAAAAAACGATCCTAACTTTTTAGACGGTTAATATCAGTGATAGATTCAAAGCACTCAAGTAAAACAGTCACGTTCTTAGTAATATGTTCTATATTTTAGTGTTTTCTGTTATAATAATTTTTATTAAATGAATAGATACGACAGCCGGAAGCACCGCTGATTAGGATTATCCTAATTTGTAGGTGCTTCTTTTTTTTCAAAATGATTAATGGAGGAGTAATTTATGTTAATGGAAACACGTATTCCAAGTCGTTTTATCGGTATGTACCCAGGAGAATTTATGGTCGTTGGATTATCCTTTAAATCAATGCAAGAGAGGATACTACCAAGTGGAGATACTAGATTTAAAATCGGAGATATTGAAAAACCTTTAGATATTATTGCTGCTCTTCATTTGAGTGAGCAACATTTGTTGAACTGAACACATGTGAGAAGTTCAGAAGATGGATAAATAACCACCTGCTGATTATGTAAAAGGTGCTACAATAAAAATCATTGAATTAGTTCCAGTTATTCTATATAATTAACTTAATTGAATAATATTACACCTACGTGGAAGAACCCGGGGTCATTGGATAACAATCCAATGGCCCCTTTTTGCGTTCGTTTGTTTCATTCAATGATACATTAAGAGGAAGGGTGGATTAGTTTGAAAAAAGGAAAGAAAGTAATCTCATTTTTTATGGTGCTGGCAATGTTCGTATTCTCTTTACCTATGCAGGTATTTGCTGAAGAAATAGGAGAAAGTCGGCTTTTTAGTGTTGATTTTTCACCAAAGGTAGATATGAATAGAGAATTTAATCCTGATATCTATACATATACGACATCCGTCAATACTTCAGAAAAAAGTATCGCGGTTACACCTTATGCCATGGACTCAAATACAACAATTCGTGTTAATGGAACTGTAGTTACCAATGGTACACCTTCATTACCGATCACACTTGATCAAGAAATAACTTTAATTACTATTGAGGTACAATCCATTGATGTGCCGAGCAACGTAAAAAACTATGTGTTTTCCGTTAAAAAAACGATAAATCTGGATGATACCGGGTTGAAGTCGATTGTGGTTGAGGGTGCAACAGTTGATCATCCATTTAGTACAGAAAAGTCCTACTACACTGGACGTGTAGAGGCTACTCAATCGTATGTGAGTGTAAAAACAACAGCATTCAATAGTGCTATAACTAAGATTAATGGTAACTTAGTTAGCTCTTCAGGAAGTCTGGTTGTGGAGATGAAAACGGGAATCAATACAATCTTTGTTGAAATGACTTCCCTAAATGGTGCATCTAAATCTTATACATTCGTTTTAACCAAGCCTGAAGCCAATAACAACGCTAATATCAGAAGTATACTCATTAATGGTAAGGATTTTGCAGAGAACGGTTCAGTTTTTGTAGATTATGTGAGCTCCAATGCTACTAATTTAAATGTCGTCATCAACCCATCCGATAACTTTAGCTCGATCAATCTGGATGGTAAATACGTTACGGCTGGATCCTCAACAAACTTAAACCTAAGACAAGAAAGTATTAATGTATTCCCCATTGTCATTACTGCTGCTAACGGCATAACTACTAAAACTTATAATCTTCATATTATCCGCCTAGGCACATCGAATTCTACTACGGGTGATGTCAATAATAATGCTGCTTCTGGTACCTCATATGCAGGGAACACTAGTCTTGCGGTAGATAGCAAGGGAGATGTTGTTGTTACCGATGGTGCTGGTGCAACCACAACGCTCTCCAGACAAGGGTCGGGTCGTTTACACTCGGTCAACTTGGATACTCAAGCTATCCAGAAGATACTCCGTTCAAATTCTAAAGTTTCGGAGATCGTAGTAGACTATTCTAAAAAAACAGGTTTGAATGATTCATTAAATTTGAATATTGATAGTACTTTAACTAAACTGCTTCAAGATCGAAAAGTAAAGGTCAAGCTCATGTCTATAAATGGTTATGCTACAGCAGATTTAACTCTTTTGAGGGATTGGAATAACGGAGGTAGTATTACCATCTCACGTGCCAATATTGGAGTGAACTATGAGGATGAATATATACCTGCTAGTGGTTTTATCCGTTTTGAATATACTGGTGGTCCTTTAGGTGTATACAATCCTCTGGACATAGAAATTCCAATCTACAGTGACGCTGATGTTAAACTAGCCAACGTTTATCGTTTCGATGAGATTTCAGGATTTACGTTAATCCCTAGTACAACAGAGGAAAAAGTGAAAAGATCTAAAGGAGTAAGTGATGGCGACTTTATTGTCATGAACTTCAAAAAAAGCTTTACAGATATAAAGAATCATTGGTCTTTTAAGCTCCTTGATTTTATGTCAAAAAAGCAAGTTATCTCTGGTTACCCCGATGATTCATTTAGACCTGATCGCTATGTAACACGTGCTGAATTTACTTCAATGCTTATTAAAGCCATTTCTGAACACTTGGATACAGTTAATGTGGGAGAGGAGCCCTTTTCTGATGTAAATACTAATGACTGGTATTATGCTGTAGTGGATGAGGGATGGAAGGCAGCTCTAATCACGGGTATTACCTCTGACTCCTTTGGACCTAACCAAAATATAACTCGTGAACAGATGGCAGCCATAGCGGTACGTGCATTTAATCAATTGAAAACACTCCCTGAAATGACAACCACTCAGGCAAACAGTATTTTAGGAAAGTATAATGACTCTAAAGTGGTTAGTTCTTGGGCTAAAGTTGATCTTGCAACTGCTATTGATCATAAAATTATTGATGGGCTCGGAAATAATAGACTTGCTAGCCGAGATCTAGCTACACGTGCACAAGCAGCGACAGTTGTTTATAAAGTTTTAAATGAATCCATCGGTTTTTAATTGGTTAAAAAGGACGCAGTACATACTTTAGCAATAGTATGTACTGCGTCCCTTTTATGCATTCTTAATCTTTTCCGAAACTAACAAATGGATATTTAAACAACCATAATCATCTTAGTTTCTTTTTTATACTAAAACAGTAATTAAACTGATAACCATTACTAATTAAGATAGGCTGGTATAAATGAATTGGTAAGGGGGCCATAACACAGTTTGCTTGTAAAAGTGAACTGATAGACAGAATCATCAATACAAAAGAGAGACAAGTTAGGGGAAAGAAAAGGAGTCTTAGTATTCTCATACCGAAACTATAGAAATTGGAACATTTTTTCAGTAATCAATGGCTATCTATATACATATCGGGGGAGGTCAGACTTTATGTTCTCAAACTTGTGATAAAGTGAGCTTGTAGTTACTTTTCCGTTAGATTTTTTTTTTTTGGACATACACTAATCAATACTGCTAATTTTCATTAAAGTTTTAGATGTATCCTTCATAGGAAAGTGTGGATCGTGATGGGCTGGATTTTAGAATTTTGGAATCATTCCATCATAAATTATATAATGGGCTATAATTTTCAAATGAATTATGGTTTCAACCCTAGAATTATATCTTTTATATATAAAAGATATAATTCATTTATATTTATTGTAATAAGATTATATGTAATGTATAATTTGATTATAAACAGTTGGAGGGATCTAAAATATGAGTATCTCACTTACAAAAATTTCTGGGATTATACATCATAAACGAAAAAATGTACGAAAAATCACTTTAGAGGAATTGAGCAGGGAGACCAATATTAACAAAGATACATTAAGTCGCATAGAGAACGGCCGTTTTTATCCAAGCATTGAACAAATGAATACGCTCATGGAAGCCTTAAGCTTTTCTTTAAAAGATATTGAGGAAAATCCGGATGAAAAAAAGGTGTTCCTAGCAATGATGGGGAGCGCAACGACAGAAAACGAACGTGTAAACTTTGACAAGATGATTTCTATGATGCTTTGCCTCAGAAAACACGACCGTCTGAGAAAAAGTCAAGGAGAGGAAATGACTTCGTGTTAACAACAGAAGATCTTTATACTATTGAAGAACTTGCTAAAGAAAAACGTAGAATGTTGGAACTTGGCATGGGACCATTAGGTGATAATCTTTTTAAAGTTTTACGGACATTAGGCATTCAATTGATACAAATCCCCTTTTCAAATGAAGAAAATGAATCTGATAATCCTCTTGCAGCTCTATATCTCTCTTCTAAAGAAGAAGATGGGTACTCAATATGCTATATCGGTTTGAATACAACGGATTATTGGGATAAGCAAATTTTTGCACTAGCTCATGAACTTTATCATCACTTTGAATCTTCTGATCCTTTTGTTTTATGTAGAGGACTTGATCATTCAAGTGACATCAGAGAATTGAAAGCAAACCGATTTGCAGCAGAGTTCCTACTTCCTACAGAAAAACTTATACATGAAATTAAGGAAAAAAACAGAGGAAATCATGACTTAAAAGGATGGAGCACGAATGCACTGCTGCGCTTAATTGCCGAGGTTCATTGTGATTACCGATTACCTTTTAAAGCAATCGTTCGTCGTTTACTAGAAGCTGGAGCAATATCGAAAGCCACCCTTGAAAACCTATTAAAAATTGATGCAAGAGATCCTGAAGGCATTTATTATACTCTTGGTGCTAATATAAACTTAAAGACTTTCCAGCAACTAAATTCCAGAACCAATCTATTTGGAGTAGAAGGAGAGAATTTAGGAAAACTGATTGAGAATTATGAAGAAGGAAAAGTTTCCCTTAGTGAACTATCAGACGATCTTTCTCTATTTGGAAAATCATTAGATGACTACAAGCTAATGGAAAAAGCTGACTCCGAAGATGATGATCTGGCCCTCTTGTTTGAGGAGGAAGAAGATTGAAAGTCAATGTTACGGATCAGAACCCTGCTCTTGTTTCGCTAATTCACAATTTTGCTCAACAGATTCCGCTGGATGCTAACTTCTTTATTCCTTTTGATCGTTCAAATACAGTTAAAGGTTCAATGGCTATTACTTTTAGTGCATTTAAAAAATATTGGCTTGACCCACTTTTTGTTACTTTCCCCTATTTATCGATTCATGCATCAGTATTTAATGAGCTTGTAAGCGGCGAATCAAAAAAATATGCAGAAAATCGAAGAGATCAAGGGAATCTTATTGTTATGGATGATAGCGAATTTGACACCAATAAAGAAGTTTATAGAAAGTCAGTGGAAAAAGTAATTGCCGCCCATACTGCCTATGAACCTGAGTTAGATAACGCTGATGATAGGGGTGAAGTTAAATCTTTAGCCTATATTGCTACAAAACCTCTCAATTTCTTTGCTTCGCATGATTCAAGAGCGTTGAGACTTTTGGAATCACCAATCAAAGAAAAGATTGGGCTAGCAAGTGTCGGGGCAATTGAAATTTATGAACTCTTGTATTATTTACGACGAATGGAAATGGTAGAACCTGACAAGGTCAATGGTTTGAAAATGATGTATAAGTACTTGTATTGTCTTACAAAAAAAGAGAAAGAGAATAATCCCCAATGGGGAGATTTCTATCAACTTATGGATAATTTATATAAATCAGAAATTATAAAAAGCACTGGTAAACCAACACCTTATAGTCCATATAATTAAAATATATATCCCAAGCATGTTTATGACTAAATTCTAGGAAAGAATGAATTAGCAAGCATGCTTTTTTATTGTATTCGTCGCTTCTTTTAAACACAAATGGAGAAACAATTTAATTGAACTGAATATTTACATACAAATATTAGTCAAGACATTTAGTAGGTATGGGTCAACCAACCATGATTGTATCCTTTTAAAACGTATTGTTTTCATAAGAATTTGTATTTCATGTGTTCAATATTTTCAAGATGGAACTTGATAATGTTCAGGTTCTTTCTTGAGTGAAAAACATTATATCCGTACCAATTCAGAGAGTAAGTTCTAAGATATAAAAAAAAACGCTATGCTGAAAATGTCTCTGTTGAATACATATATTTGTAAAACAGATTAGAGATTCAATGAAAGAGCAGTAACGAAAATGAGAAAAACCTTATCTAGGGTTTGTAGTTCTTCAACAGTTGATACTATTACAATAATTTATATATCACACTTTAGAATTTTTCAGAATGAATTCACAATTAGGTTTCTTGAAAATAATCCTAAATAACTTAACACATACGGTTTAAGTTGTAGTATTAACAAATGAAGAAGAAAATTCTCATCTGATTTAATGCAATTGAGCTAATTCATCCTATGAATAGAATTATCTAGAAATGGTACACGCTGCGGATATAACAGTGTGCACCTTTATTTGGCTTTATCCCAAGTAACAATCTATTTTTTTGATACAGTTTATTGAATTTTGGTGCGTGCGAAGTATAAAAGGGTAATGTATGGTCAATTTTCTTGAATTAGTTTAGATAAACAGTAAGTAAAATCTTTTTCTGACTATGTTAAAGTTCGTAGGTGACTTTTTCTTTTGTTTCTAAACCTCACATGGACTACCTCTTTTTTCTCATCCAAATAATGTATTACAAAAGTATTCAGTCATATATTAAGTAATATGTTTTTTTTAATTTTACTTAATATATGACTGAATACTTAACAGTAATATAATTAATTAACTAAACATAAAAGTATTCAGTTAACTATTATGACATTACTCTAATTCGTTTTTTAGAATGTAAGTGGGAATACTAGTACTGACTTTGGTTTACAGTAATATATATTATGTAAACCAAAACAGATAAGAATGTTTCATTACGTCCTTATAATGTGCTAGACTAACTGCTTTAAAGTCTCTGAAGAATTTTAAAGCAGTTAGAAAGCATGAATATAGCGCTGATGATAACTTAATGTTGAGTACTTTGAGGGGGAAAAAGCAATATTTCAGGAACATATGTGCTATAATAAAGAGCGCCAAATCCATATTTTGCGCCCTTTAAGTTTAAAGGCAATTTTACTACTGATAATGGGAAGTTGTATGTGAATTTCAATCTTCATAAGTTTTATATTAATGAAAGTTATCAACATAAATAGATATTTTTTATATTATTTATAATTTACTTACTTCTATAGATGTATTTTGAATTTGATTAAGAGTTTATTGTTAGGAGGGAAAGTTAATGAGAAAACCTTATGAGCTCGAGGATTTGTATAGTGAGCAGATTCGAGCTTTTCGAATATACCTGAAGCAATCCGGATACACCGCCTCAACACAGAAAGAATATATGAGAGAGTGTTTTACCTTTCTAGACTCATTAAACGGTTCCCCGCCCCAGGAGGTAGGGAAATTGCATATTATGGAGTTTCTGAATGATAAACAAGCAGCAGCCGATATAACACGGAACAGAACTCTTTCCGCTATCAGGACATTTTATACGGCATTAATGGATTTTGAACTTGCTTCTAAGAATCCGGCTGCAGAAGTGAAAAAGTCCAAAACGGAAAAAAATAAGAAGCCCGTGTATCTTGAGGAAGAGGATCTCACAGAGAGCCTTAAATTTATCGAAGGGCGTTACCGAAACAGAAACATAGCTATATTCTTACTTATGGCTTACTGTGGATTACGGGTAGGGGAAGTTCACCGGTTGAATTTAAAAGACCTGAAAAAGACTAAAGGAGTAATAGAAGTGTTTGGTAAGGGTAGAAAATGGAATGAAATACCCGTTCCAGACGTTTTACTAGACTACCTACTAGAAGTTGAAAAAGAGAGGATTTCGCCTTATAGCCTTAGGGAAGATGCATTCTTTGTATCTCAAAAAGGGAGAAGACTCTCGATCAGACAGATTCAAAAGCTAGTTAATCAAACATTTGAAGCATTCAAAAAGAGTAATCCAAATGTAAGTGATATGAAACTATCTTGTCACAAGCTAAGACACTCATTTGCTACGATGCTTCTCAAAAATGGAATTGATATACGAGTCGTAAAGGAACTTATGGGCCATTCATCAATAGAGACTACAATGATTTATACTCACGTTAACGATGAACAAAAGAAACTGGCTATGGCAACCATGAATGTTCCTTTAGATTCTATCGGCCAATCAAGTGTTTATTTGCAAGAGACCCCTCATCCTTAGATGATTAACAACTCAACAGCAATGAAGGATATGAACTGAACGCATCTAAATCGAATTGATATGAGTTGAAATATCATTAATAAAATATAGTTTCATGTGAGTTCAAAGTGAGAGGCATGATAACGCCTCTCTATAATTCTTTTTTTCTAGTCATCTGACTTCTTAGACTGCATGTCTAGCTCTGTAATTGGCTCAGAATTTGGAGTATAGAGACTTATTTCAACGATAGACTCCACCAAGCGTATGATAATAAAGATTGCTAATATCAAGATAGAAGTGTTTGTATAAAAGTCATTCCCCGTAAAATAGCCAATGATTAATCCTGAAAACAGAAAAACAAATTTAATAATATTATCACTATTTGTCAATCTAAATACATAGACTATTATCCCAATAAAAAATGCCTCAAATGCTGTAAAGTATGCTACGGCACAGAAGGCCAAACATACTGTGATAAGGGCAGTGTCTATAAAGTACATCCGAAGTTCTACTTTTTTTAAAATTACCAGAGAAATCAAGCTTAATACAATTAATAAACATAAAATTATAGCTATTGGCCAGTTGGCATCCATAATGAACAACACTCCTTATTTTGAATTCTTAGAATTAGATGGACCGTCGTTGTCCGAATTAATCCATTGTTTTATCCTCCCTTTCTAAAGACAAAAAAAGCACCACTATAAACCTTAGAGGTTATAGTGGTGCTTCCACATTTCAACGTATTTATTTCATTCAATTTTATCATATTAAACTCAGATGCTCAAAGAGTATTTAGGCTTGTCTGACTGATGGTTGTACTTTATACTAAGATTAATCAAATATCTTGAATCTGGAAGCACCAGACTGCTCTAAAAAGCGGTTTGGTGCTTTTTTTATTTTATTGAAGGAGTGACTTTATGTATTACCGTAGAACAAAAAAATGGCTAATAGCGTTGGCAATTTCAGTTCCTATCTTATCTGGCTCATCTTTGGTGTATATTCTCCAGACAGAAAAGCAACAGAATATTGGGAGCTTGCAGCTACCCAAATATCGTGTTGTCGTAATGTCTGACAACCACAATACTACAGTGGATACGCATGCTGAAACAGTTGGAGAAGTATTGACACAGCTAAATATTAAATTGGGTAATCAAGACATTGTAGAGCCTGCTGCGACGGTAAAGTTGACCTCTAATACACAAATTAGAGTTACGCGGCTTGCGAAATCTGAAAAAGAATATGAAGAAGAGATCCCGTACACAATAGTAAAATATAATGATCCTGATCTGTTTATTGGTGAGGAAAAAGTAATACAACAAGGGATACCAGGGAAAGAGATAGTTAGTCGATCTACAGTGTTAGAAAATGGTCAAGTATCGTTAGAACACGAACGTTCACGAAGAGTGATCCATCCCTACACGCCAGAGGTTATAGCTGTAGGGACAAGGGTTCCTGAACCTAAAGTAGAGTATAACTATACTGATGTAATTGAAAATATAGCTGCTACAGAAGATGATAATATCAATCAACCACAAGAGGGTTCAATAGTTCTCGTAGAAAACAAGAAAAAAATCACCACTATTGAGGAAAGACCGGTAGAATATAAATTTATTTTGGAAGAGGTTGAATTAACTGCATTTACAGCAGGTGTTGAGTCTACTGGTAAGGATCGAGGGCATCCACAGTATGGTATTACAGCTTCAGGAGCTACAGTGGAAGAAGGTCGAACAATTGCAGTTGATCCAAGTGTAATACCAATGGGTTGGTGGGTGTACATTGAAGGTGTAGGCTATCGAAAAGCGGAGGATACAGGTAGTGCGGTAAAAGGTAATATCATTGACGTATTTATTGAAGATCTCGACAGTGCGATACTTTTTGGTCGACAAAAGAACAAAAAGGTATACGTAATTGGACCGAATAAACCAAAATAACTTAGTTATCAGGAATTACATATTGATTAAACCTTAATTTAACATTTTCTTGCTTTCAAATTAATTTAAAACGTACAAATGCGAAGCACTCATCGTCCTTTAAGGGCGGTGCGTGCTTTTTTTATTCGAATTTGCTTTTAAATCTATACAAATTGAATTTGATACTTTGATAGTAGGTCTGAGAGAAAAGCGTCTATTATAAAAAATACTAAGGAGTCTAGTACATGTATAGTGGAGAGTTTTAGTCATGTAATAATTAAATTGTTCGATTACAAGAAAAACAGATGAGCAATAAATTAATTGGTCAATTAAGAAGCGTCTAGGTAGTGTCTTTACGTATTAGATAGATAGGGATTACGCTGTTGCTTTTTAATCAGTATAGAAAGCAACTAGTAGGCCTACTTTAGAAGTGTTATTTAAATTTAAAATATCACTTTAGTACATATCATTCAGTATCCTTGAATAAATAATGGAGGATAGTGTCGATAAGGATAGAGAAGTATACTTAATCAAGCTGGAGGAACAACATGAAGGCTTTTCTGTTCAAAACGAAACAAGTGAAAATCATTCTTATAATTGCTATTTTACTACTTACTATTTTAGGTCATTTAAATCAAAAATACTATAACTCTACTCGAGAAGCGCTTATTTACGAGCAAGTTGAAAAGATGCAAGCTGAAGCATTAAACATTAGCATCTGCATTCAATTATCACATAAGGGGGGAAGGTCATTAGAAGATTTAATTAAACAGAATGTAATGTCAACTTCATTACAAGAGGTAACGGTGTTTGATCCATCCATCTTTCTTAAACAACAGAGCAAATATCAGAAAATTGGTGATACGGGAAAATATGAACAAGGAATTCTTTTCGGAACTTACCAGTATGACATTGAAGAAGATTATGATTACGTGAGAAGGGCATATGAGGGCAAAAAAGAATTCACCTTTGAAACTGAAATAGACCGTAAACCCATTCTAAAAGCTTACTTCTATTTCCATCTTGGGTATCCGGTGATCATTAGTATAGTATCGGACATTAGCAAAATTAATAATTACATGGTCTCATTTCTTCTTAAAATGCAGTTGCTGATTGGAATTTCTACTCTACTCGTATTGATTGTACTAGGAATTATATCGAGAAATTACACAAGTAACATAATTATGGGGCTACAATCTGAAGAGGCAGCATTTTTTAGTAACATGGATCTTCTCTTCACTACGGTTAAGGAACAACGACATGACTTTAATAATCATATGTCCACTATTCAATCACTAATAGCTACTGAGCAATATGAGGAACTTAGAAAGTTTACAGATGAGATGATTGGAGAAGTAACAATTATTAATGATATCATCAATATTAATTCTCCAGCACTAGCAGGTTTGATACAAGCTAAATTAACATATGCTTCAAACCATAAAATTGCATTTAGTTATGAGATTAGCAGCATGCAACTCGAATTTTTAAAGAGTACTGATCTTGTAAAAATAATAAGTAACCTGATTGATAACGCCTTTGACACTGTAAAAGCACTACCTGAGCAAGAAAGAAAAGTAGAGCTGACTGGTTACTTAGAAGATGATCGATTGTTATTCAAAGTATTCAGTAGTGGTCCTCCAATTCCTGAAAATTTAATTGATAAACTCTTCGAAAAAGGATTTAGTACCAAAAAAGATAAAGGACATCATTCTGGATTGGGTTTATATATAGTTCAGAGGATCATTAAACGATATCATGGCCGCATAACTGTTGATTCAAGAGCCAATGGAAACACATTTACTATTTCGATACCTATAAAATCAAAAGAGATCTGTTCTCTCTAAGAGGTTTACCGTCTCTTCCGATTATGATAAAATGAATCAGAAATGAATACATCTAACGCGAAGCACGCGCATGTCCTAAAGGACTGCCGTGCTTTTTTTGCGTTTTAAACTACTTAGGAGGGATGACAAACAATAATGATTGCTCTTGATGCGTTATTTGTTGATCAATACGTGGAGCTTGAAGACAAACAAGGTAATATGTTGGTTGCACAAATCAAAGCTATTGATTCAGAGACATTTCGAATTGGCTCCATTGTGGTTAAACATCGGATATCGATACCTAAACTCGTAAAGAAGGAGGTTTACATATATTTTGCAGGAGGATCAGGAGAAAAATTTCAATTCAAGACTTGTGTTCTTTCCCAATCTAGAGGTGAACCAGTAGAGCTACAGCTTTCCATTCCAGAGGACGTTTCCATATTAACGGTACAAAAGAGAGAATTTTTTCGGGTACCTGCAACCGTGAGTTTTAAACTTGATGTTGGAATAAGTGATCATCCGATGAAAAGTTATATCACGAAGGATATAAGTGGAGGTGGGCTTTCATTTATAAAAGATGGACATTTGTTTGAATACAATTCGGAAGGGCTCAACGGATTATTATTTATCGAAACAAGAGATTCCACTCATGAAATTCCCTTTAGAGGGAGATTCGTGTATCAGAATTTAATTGAAAGTGGTCTTCAAATTGCATTAGAATTTACAGATATACGGGAATCACATCGAGACATTATAATAAAATATTGTATGAGAGTTCAATTGCAGCGTAGACTTTAGCATGAATAGTCGGTCTAATATTAACTGCATTAATGATTTATGATGCTAATTTCTAATGACGTAAGCATGTTGAATTAAGAATATTTATGAATAATCCAGCACCCCATCAAAATCAATGAGATAAAATGTAGTGATGGGGTGCATGTTTCTTGATTGTTATAGGAAATTATTGTGATATAATGTAATATCTAAAGAAAGGTTGAAAGGACGTGAGCGATGAGTTTTGTTCGAAAAATTGAAGTAGAAGGTAGATTATCTATCCCTAAAGAACTTCGAGATAGGAGACATATTTATTGCGGTAGTGAACTCATCATTAAAACAGAAGTGGATAAGTTGATTCTTATAATTCCTCAATCAAATTGTATACTTTGTTGTAAGAACACAGGCTCGAAGCTTATTGATTTTAAAGGAAAAATTGTGTGTTATCAATGCCTAAAGATGGTGAAAGCTAACTCTACAGCGTTAGAGAAAAAACTGAAGAACTACTTGATAAGACAAGCAGAACCTCTAATCTGATTAAAATGAAAAAGTTAATTGAACTAGATCCTGAGATTAAGCAATATCAAATTGTTGAAATATTAGGCATTTCTCGATCTAGAGTTTCTCAAATGAAAAAAAGTCAGAAAACCAGTTTATAACAAAGAGAGTATTCGGTTGCAATCAAACTGAATAGCGACAATGCAGTATGATTAGTTATTACATAGAATATCACTGAACTCCTAGTAGGAACATAGAAACAAAGTCTGAGACCCCTCTTAAAAAAGATTGGGTAATGCCTTTATGGGAATTCTATAGACAGATTGTATCTCAGGGAATATAATGGAACTAATTAAATAAGAGAAGCGAGGAAGCACCTCGCACTTAGTCATTACTAAGTGTGAGATTGCTTCCTCTTTTTGCGTTTTAAATTAGTACAGGGGGTTAGTCATGAATACGTTGGATGTAGTAATCAATCTGCTTGAAACAGGGAAATCATTATCTTTGTTAGATAATCAAACAAACGGAAAGATGAATAAAAGGGACGCGATACATAAAATTGCCCAGATAATTAATGAACTCCTTGGTTATGATCGTACTACGGTTGTGACAAATTATATTGATGGAAAGCTGAATCTGAAAAATACAATTCTTAAATTAGTTGTTAAAGACATTGAAATATCAATTCCCTATCCACCAGAATCGATTGTAGGTAATATTGGACATTCTTATTCGAATTCAAATCTAGTCACACTACCTATTAAAAATCCAGTACAGTCATATTTTCATGGTAAATGTATTGAGGCTGTTCGGAAAGCCTCTGAACAATATGGTAGTTTTCTCTCAAGAAGTGATTACACAACTTTCGCGCAAAACAATCAAGGTTATCCTTGTGCAGAAACCATAATTAAATACCTGGGACAAGGTTCGACAAAGTGGAAAATAGCTATATCGAACGCTTTACAGTTAAGGTTGGCAAAGTAAAGCATCTATCGAAATTATTAAATTTATTTGTAGGGGGAGAAGAGAATGGCTCATTATCTTAAAGTAAACAAAGGAACGGAACAGTGGAGTGTTATCCATCATCAGTTTACATATCATGAAAAGTGGTTTAAATATAACGATGAAATTAGTAGTTTTTTAGGTTGGGATGTTAAGGAGGAATTTGGACTATATATGAATGTAGAAGTTTTAACACTAGAAAGGGAACACCTAAAAAAGTATAGGCCCGAGTGGATCGAGCAATTTAAAAAAAACTCCAAACCGGCTGAGGCTAAAATAAAATCGCATGTTAATAAATCTTGGATCAAATTATGTAAGGAATTGGGGTTAGAAGTTGCAAGATTCATTGATGTTAGGATTTCAACTGCTCTTCTTAATGAGCGTATTAACGTTCATCAACTGGAGGATTATTATATAGAAATACATAGTGAGAAGATCTTTTTGCCAAATAATTATAACTGGGGGGAAGAAGTTGATACCCCATCCTTTTTAAGATTACAAGCCGATCATATTGAAATAAAGAAACTACAGAGTGCGTGAATGTCTTACAGGCACTGATCAAAGAACAGTTTAGATGTTAATGATTATTTATTTGAAGTATTTTACAAAACGAGCATTCTGCGTGCTGCATCTAAACTCACTTGTACTTTCATAAGAGCCTTATTGTTTGTTTAAACGCCAGATGCTCAAAGGATATAACAAAAGTAACCGAATAACGACATGAGGAAGTACCTCCTACAACTGCTTAGGCTGTTGCATGAGGTACTTTTTCTATTTATAAGGAGTGAAATGGATCGTGAGGAAAATCATCCGCAGCATTTCATTATTCGTGGTTTTATTTATTGCTAATGGATGTAATCAGTCAACAAGTGTCTTACCTACTTTGCATGATTTAACCGAGAATTCCTTCATTGCTTACGATGAAACAATATTATCAGGTAAACAAGTGAATAGAGTATTGGACCGTTATACAGAGGTGGTACCTATAGTTGTTGTGAAAGACGGAAAAAATTATGTTTTTGGAGGAAAACAAGTCCTAATGGATTCAAATTTCAAAAGAACTACTAGTGATATTCTCGATAAAGAAACTCTTATAAACTTTGAAGCAACCTATAAAAGCCTTGTAGTACGTGACCTAAACAATGATATTGTGGGTATTAAACTAATAGAGAGCATCCCCTAAGATCTCTCTTGAGTTCATTTAGATTCTTAAAAGTTTGATTAGACACCAATTCATTCAATATTCACTTGGTTTTATGTACAAGCTGATGTATAATCTAAAGTAATTGAATACCCGGGAAGAGGAAGCACCTCAATAGGACCACATGGTCTTATTGAGGTGCTTTTTTTGTTTTTTCGGTACAAACTAAGAGGGAGTGTTATCAATGAAAATTGAGAAAAAAAGGAACTCACTAAAGAAAGGGATAATGGTATTTACCTTAATGGGATTACTAGTAGTTCTTTTAATGGTTCTTTTATCAGGTTTTAAATCAAAAGAGGAATTCCCCACTTTTCAGGATGTAGACGGTAAGATAGAAGTCATGGCAGGAGAGTACAAACTTGATAAACAAGCTTATATAGGTGATCCACAAGCGCCGGTTAAGGTCATTGAATTTGTCGACTACAAATGTCCCTATTGTATGGCCTGGAATAATGACAATTTCGATAAATTCAAAGATAAGTTTATTGATACAGGCAAAGCCCAACTCTATATAGTTAATTATCCTTTCTTAGGCCCAGACAGCATAAAGGCAGCAATGGTAGGAGAAATTCTTTGGAGACAAAATCAAGAGGCGTTTTGGGAGTATCACCATGCAATTTATAAGAACCAAGGAGAAGAAAGAACCGTTTGGGCGAATGAAAAGTTCCTACTTAAATTAATCGATGATTATGTACCGCGTGGTAATTCTAAATTGGTTGAAGAGAGCTTAAAGAAACTAGAGGGGTTATATGAAGTAAAAGAAGATTTTAAAATTACCTCCATTAATGGCGTTGCGAGTGTACCAACATTTGTTGTAGAGGGAGATAAATACGTTAATCCTAGTTTAGAACAGCTATCTGAGATCATAGAATCAAATATGTAGATATTAACTCAAACTCATTTTATATGATCACTAAATTTGGTATGTTTTCTCAAAACCAACAGGGGAATTAGTTGTTCAATTTAATTTTACATACTAGAGAAATCAAACAGCAGGGGGGATCCTCTGCTGTTTGATGTTTTTCTTGAGGAACCTACGAAAAAAGAGAATACTTCGAAGATCTTCACCGGTTCCGTGATAGTCAAAAGCTCTAGATCCAAATAGAAAGTAAAATTAAGGAGCTTCCACCCTGGAATTTTTCTAAGGGATACAGTGAGCATCATCTCTGTCGACGAAATTGTAATTTGAATAGTCATACTTACTGATTAACTCAGTTATTGATCTCTTCGTCGATGCTGAGCTAACTATTTTGTACGCTTGTATTGTGACTGAATGCTGCAGAAGGTAAGTCGTTGGCTTTACCAGATGAATAAGTATTTAAGCTAATTACTATGATAAAAACATTGAATCTTATGTCCAGAGTTGCTAGTACTACATAGGTATTTAAATATTTTATTCTGTGGAGTAGAGTAATCAATTAATGTTCGTAGATATCTTTTAGAAATGTAAAGAGATAAAATTCAGATCCTTGGGAATATGTTCATATATTTTGGGATATAAATAGAAATATCAATATATCAAATTCGGGGAGTGTTCATTATGGAATTGCGTAAAGACAGTTGGGACGTTGAAGCAGATTTGTTTTTAGCACAGACTGTATTACAACATATCGAATCTGGAAGTACACAATTAAAAGCATTTGAAGAAGCTAGTGAAAAATTAAAAAGATCAAAAGCAGCGTGTGGTTTCCGCTGGAATGGATCCTTACGTAAAAAGTATGAGGACGCTATTCGAAAAGCTAAACAAATCCGAAATCAAAACAAAAGTGATGGGAGTATTGTAACTATAACTAATTCAAGTACGATTGCTCATGAACTGAGTCCCATAGAAGAAGATAATACGGTTTATTCACTTCAAGACCCCATTCAACTAGACCAAGAGTTTGTAGTTACCTTTAATGAAATTATGGATAATCTGAATTCACATATTTCGTTGCTAAGAAAGATGACTCTAGAATTAGCAGGTCGTCTCGAAAAAGCGAATAATAAGAATGAGAAGTTGAAAAGTGAATATGCAAACTTACAAAGTGAAATAATTAACGCTGTTGACATGAATGTTTTTATGAGACTCGCTGATAAGATATCAAATAATAAAATGGAACAAATAACTGGGTAAACAAAAAGCAGCCGCGAGCTGCTTTTTTTATTTTCTTCAAGCTTGTGAAACATCAACTTAACTAAAAGATCAGGAGCAAAATGGATTATAAGTATTTTTGGGATATTATACCTATATCCTTTGATCATTTAGTGGTAGAATATTCTTGTTATTGGCAAGTTTGATAGGTATTACGGAACAGAAAACTACATTCAAGATTATGGGAAGGACGTGTAAATGAGCAGCATAACACATTCACATAAGAGCAGATCCCTAATAAAACTAACTCAATGTAGAAACACCCCACGTAACATTTAGATTCAAATTAACAAATCTGTTTAATCTCAATCTGAAAAAAAGGTCAATCCTAAAGAATACATAGCTTATATCAAGGAAGTATAGTCTGCTTTTAACATGTGGAGCGTGAAAGAATTGAAAAATCCGACTCAACTCTTATTAAGTGGTGCATTGGTATTGGGGATGTATTGATTCACCGGAAACACAAATCAGGCTGCAGTTACCTTATTTAAAGATGTACCTGCCTGCCATCGATGCAGCCGTAGCGAATGGCTATTTCAAAGGATATATTTGTTGGCACATTTAAGCCAGGTATGATGGTAACCCGTGCAGAGTTTGAAACATTTCTGGCTTGAGTGAGGAAGAAGTAAATGATGCAGTTCTTTAGGTTTCCTAAAACCCTCGGATTATCCGAATGGGTTTAAACCAAGCACGACGTTGACACGCGAAGAAATGGCGAAGTGGATCATCTACCAATGTGATTCAAAAGACTTATTATTGAATTTATTTTTTTCAAATTATCGATTAAGGGGACCTTATGAAAAAACTTAACTTATGCTTTCTTATTGTTATATCGCTCTTACTAATGGCTAATCCTATATCAGCAGCATCCACATCCTATGATTCTCTGCCTACGCCAGATTGGAGCATTGCACATAAGGATAGCTCTGACATTATAAGAAAAGTGGCACACTTTGCAAGAACAAAGGATTATCTTTATTTTATGGATTCGTCAGGGAAGGTCACCGTGTATAAAGAAAAAACCAGAGCTAAAGTTGGGACAGTTGATGTCATTTCATCTTCCCGTGTGATTTTTGCGAAATTTGGTTATAAAAATGAAATTTTCTCTAATGGAAATATGTCATTTATTACTGCTTACATGGATGAAAAAAAGAATCGAGAATTCTTCCAACTCCGTGTGTATTCTCCAAATGGTAAAAAACTATGGGGTTATACATTTACAGAGAAATCCTCCGACGAAGTAGGATCTTACATCATGAATGATGGTACACTGCTTGTTCATTTAAAACTAAACACCTCCAAATATGTGACATATCGTTTCAGTGCCGATGGTAAACTACTCAATAAGAAATCAATTAACGAATTTATGTACTACAAACAAAATGGCTTTATTACCACTCTTTCTAATTGGTCCTCAGCAGGTGAATACAAGTCTACGCTTTCCTTTTATGACGATCACTTGAATAAATCATTTAGTTACCGGAATATTGGTTTGTCTTTTATGGGTATCTTAAAAGATAAAACAATGTTATTTACAAAATTTGATCAAGGAGAGACAACGGCAGTTATTGCTAAAAACTCACAAGGAAAAACACTCTGGACAAAAACACTGCCAGAGTCAGCTGGTCCTTATATTGGTAATACGAAAATTTCAACTAACTCATTTTTAATGAAAAGTAAGACTTCGATTTACGCTTTTGACTCAAAAGGATTTATAAACAAAACCAAAATATCATCAAATTCTTTTGAGTTATTTGAATCGGATGAAGGTTCAACCATTCTTTTTCAAGATCAAAACCAACTTGGAATTCTGGATCGAAAATCACTAAAAATTAAATCACTGTACAAATTCAACATGGATTTAGGAGACGGACAATTATACTATGAAGGTAAGGGGATAGTTTACGTCCTGAATTATGCTTCAAGTAATGTGAGTAAATTTACTCTTTCATATTGAATTGAATGACGACCTCTCAAAAGGAGGCCGTCGTTTCTATTTCAGAAATCTTCAGAAAGAAAAAAGAAAGAAGAGCTTCTTCAGGATCTAATTGAACGTTTTAGTTAACTCAAGACTTTCTTGCAATGATGGCTTTCCTCATCCTGTAAGTCGTTTCGTAATACGTGCCGGAATCAAATAATGCAATATAAGAACTGCTTTGCAAACAGGATTCATGTCCTTACGATAAACAACATATGTTGCCTTGAAGGCGCCTGTTCTGCTCTCAGCTTATGATTGATCTCCATCTTGCTCGATAGCCATCCATTTCGCCTCATTCCCATGTCTGTTCGTGATACAAAATTTATGTAAGTCTTGGCGTTTCTTTGTGCTTACTCAATATTTAGCTTTCTTTTAACCTATAGCAGAAGGTAGATCTATTATTTTGACAAAGAATTGTTAGGTAGTTTATTTAAGCTGAGAGTTTATCGTTGATACTCCATTCCAAGACGAACGCATCCAACCATTAATTATGGCATTTATCTCACTCGAGAAGATTGAGAATGAATCCTTAGTTTGTAATGATGATATACCTAAAATAAATTGATTTGGATCGGAGAGTACTAATGAAAAAGATACATAATATAGCGGTTATAATCGTGTTGTTACTTGTTTTAGAGTGGACTGTTCCTGGAAAATTAGCTATGGCTAATGAGATTCCAACCGATAGTAGAGATAAGATCTATTTTGAATGGATGCAAGATTCGAACTTTCGTAATAGAACAGGAGACGCCATTATTCGGAAAACTACAGTAGACTATCATACAGGTTTATTTACCAGTGAAGACACAGTGGTAGATTATGTAGATAAGTCTTCGGAGTACAACTTCAGAAAGATTAAAGGCATGAATACAAAAAATCCATTGATAAGCTATTCGATCCTACAGAGTGGTTCCACCGAAAAAATTGTGAAGTATGATAGCCGCACTAAGGTATTTTCCATTATTGCTAACCGAAATACAGCGAATGGAAGGATAGACGGCGTTTATCCAGATGCAAACATGTATGTAGTAGAGAAAGGAAGTCGCGAATACCTGGTGTACTCTATATCGACCAATAAGCTTATACATACAGCCAAAGAACGACCTACCGAGCACAACGATATATTTGTGACGAATGTATTGTATCGTAATTATTTTGATCCAGCACCTAAAGTAGGCGCATTATATGTCGAGGCAGGAGTATATTTCGATTCAAAAAACTATACTTATATAACATATCCTGGTGAATACCCCTACGAGATCAGGCCTGATGGAAGTAAACTGAAACTTAAATCTTATCAAAAAAACAACTCAGATGACTTTGTGTACAAAAGAACATTAAGTTCTTCTGTTGTATATAAGCAAACGAAGAAAAAAAGGTCATACAAGCATGATCTTATTATTAATGGTAAGTCACATACTCTGTTAGAGTCCGATACGAGCAGAGCAAATTATGCATTTGGTATCGCTCAATTTAGCCCTCATGGGAAATATGTTGTGCTGTGGGTCAACTACACAGAGAACGGTAGAAGAGTCAAAGGTAAAGAGGAGTACCGTATATTTGATACCTCTAATGGGAAGTTAATTCAAACAATACCGATTAATTCGACAGGTTCATCTTCTGCAATCGACTATGGCATGAGTTGGATGGGTGGCACCGATCATATTATTCAATCTGGCTTGCTAAATTTTGGAGCGTATCGAATTGTAGGCTCTGATCTGATGACACCTCGAAGATACGGCAATGTCGTTGATTACTCACACGCAGATTCCTATTTCTATACGTTTGGCATGGATAATTATTTAACTATTAATGACCCTATACCAGTTAAATTCAAAGGCAAGTACATGCAATATGGGGGACAAGGATCGTTTCGAACGACGGACCTGACAATATATTCTCCAGTAGATGAACTTGTAAAACTGCTGGGGGGTAACATAGATAACAGCAATGGCAAGATCACTGTGACTTACCAGGAGAGTTCTTTTACTCTAAATCGCAGTAAGCAAATTGTATGGAAGAATAGAGTGTATTATCCGTTACGGGAGTTATTAACCGGGATATCCCTGAAGCTCCTGGTTGACACTAACTATCTAACGTCGAATGACTGGAGAGAACTGCAGATAATAAAATAACGTTTCACAATGAAGTTACAAGATCGAATTCATTATTTAAATCAATAATTTTAAGGAGCTACTTTATGAGAAAAACACTATTAACACTGACCGGTTTTATTTTTCTACTCTTAATGACGGCTACTCCTATGTATGCAGCACCAACATCCTATGACTCCCTACCTAAGCCAGACTGGGTTGTTACACACGATGAAGTTAGTAACTTTGGAAAAATAAAAGATTATCTTTATTTGATGGATTCCTCAGGAAAGGTCACCGTCTATCAAGAAAAAACAAAGACTAAAATAGGATCTGTTGATGTCATTTCTTCATCATGGGTGCAATATAGTGGTGGATTTGAATATAAGAATCAAATATTATCCAACGGAAATATGTCATTTATCACATCGTACAAGGATAAGAAAAAAAATAGAGAATTCCCTCAACTTCGGATTTTTTCACCAAAAGGGAATAAGCTTTTGGATTACACGTTCACAGAAAAAACTACGAATGAAGTTGGGTCTTATATTATGGACGATGGTACATTGCTCGTTTATTTAAAACTTAATTCTTCTAAATATATGACATACCGTTATAGTGTAAATGGAAAATTGCTTAGTAAGAAAATGATTAATGAATTTATGTATTATCAACAAAATGGATATATCTCAACCATTTCTAATTGGTCCTTTGCTGGAGAGTATAAAAGTACACTCTCTTTTTACGATGATCAATTGAGAAAAGAATTTAGTTATCGAAACAATGGTTTGTCTTTTCGGGGAATCTTGAAAGATAAAACGATGATATTTACAAAATTTGATCAAGCTGGGTCAACGGCAGTCATTGCTAAAAATCCACAAGGAAAAACGCTCTGGACGAAAACAATATCAGAGTCTGCTGATTTTTTAATTGGAAACACAAAAAATTCATCTAACTCATTTATGTTACAAAGTATTAGCTCCATTTATGCTTTTAATTCTAAGGGTTTTGTAACCAAATCGAAAGTTTCAACTACAGGTTCATTTTGGATACGTGAATCAGCAGATGACAAAACTCTTCTCGTTGAAAAACAAGATGGACTACTAATTTTAGATCGAAGAACGCTAAAAACCATAACCTCATATAAAATAGACACTTCGGATAAACAATTTAATTATGCCGGTAACAGGGTTGTTTACATTGTGGATCCACTGACTAGTAATGTGAGTAAATATACACTTTAATATCGAATAGGAATGTTGTTAGTTGCAGTGCAGTGGACTTGCCGAATTCTCATTGGACAAACTTCGATTGCGAGTATTGGTAATGAAAGTAAAATCTCTCATAGTTCATAGATGGATGTTGTATCAGCATTGTGAAATAACAATATGATAGATCGGGGTAAAATAGTGGACTTCTTAGAAAAATGGCTACACATAATCCGTAATTGTTCTTTTGATAACACCTACAAAATGGCTTGGGCTAAAGCAATTACAGAAATTGCCGTAGAGCAAGAAAATTCAATTCAAATAGAAGAAGCATTTCTGGTTGAAATTCAGTTAAGGGATATTGCCAAAAAGGTTCTTCGCTATTATTTTGAACAAACCCTATTCTTTGATCTTCAGCAAAGTTCGAATCCTGTGAAGCCGCCTGTCATGTTGAGCATTGCGAAGGAACTGATAGCCACTTATCAGGCTCGTACAAGCTCGATTAAGCCAGTAAAATGGTTTAAGTCGAATATTGAGGCGGTATGCAGTTCAGAGTATGAGAAGGCTGTTTCTTCTACCGTAAGAGCTCTGAAATCGGATGTAAGTTACCGCTTCCTACGTGTTGAAGGTAAGGAAGTGGAAGGCGTATATCAATATGTACAGAAGGCGGATAGTTTATTTATGCAAGGAGAGGATGTACTTGCGCTTAAAGGTAGTCGCCTAATTGTATTTGATGCCATTAATTATCGATGGACGCAGATGTTAGAGAACTTCAATCACTCTCCACGACTTTCAAAGAAAGTACGAATAATCGACGAAGATCAGGTACGTCGAAAACCGCTTGGTAAGTTTGCAGAATTCATTGAAGCTGAGAACCCTGAATTTCACTGTTTTTTATGTGGAGAAAAAATTGTAGCTGAGACACCTGCTATTGATCATGTTATCCCATGGTCATACCTCTACTCCGATGATCTTTGGAATTTGGTATTTGCACATCGATCTTGTAACAGTAGTAAGTCAAATGTGATACCGCATGAGGAAAAGATTATTCAGCTAGAAGCAAGAAATCAAGTGCTTCTTCATCGTTTGAAGGAGAATAGTAAGCTGAATAAGCATGTCTCTGAGCTAGAATTGGCTATTGAGAGCAACATCGTACGGAAATTCTGGATTGCATGTCTGGGTTGAAAAAGATAGGAGGGTTTTGAGATGAAGACGTATAACAAACTTGTGCGTGATAAGATACCGCAAATTATTGAAACAAGCGGCAAATTATATGATGTGAAAGTCCTTAGTGAAGAGGAATATGAAACCGCACTTAAGTTGAAGATGCAAGAAGAATTAAACGAGTTTCTTGAAGCAAAAGACAATAACGAGCAGATACTTGAGCTGGCTGACTTGTTAGAGGTAGTCTATAGTTTTTCCCTTAGCCAAGGTACAACGGTTGAGGAACTAGAGAATATTCGTAAACAAAAACATGATGAACGCGGTGGGTTTGACAAGAAGATTATGCTTTTAACTGTCCAGTAGTCAACATCCCCTCAGTTCATAGGTGGAAAAATTGAATGGCAACGATATTCTATTTGATTAGTGCCTAACTTAACTCATGTTTTCAGTCGTAGTTTAAATTGTAGTTGCATTATAAGTCGCTCTTTATGCGGCTTTTTTATCTTTTTAGGCATTATTCTTCTGTCATGAGGAGAAGAACGGATTCCGATTACCACGTAGACGTCTGCTAGAGGTACTCATATTATATTTCCTTTTGGTCTAGCACTAATAACACTCATAAACGTAAACTTGTTGTAAAAAATCATGTTCACTCTTACAATAAAAATAAGACATGCAGTTAATATTTTCGTGGGAGGAATTTCGATGAAACGGACCGGAATGAAGAGATCTTTGGACCGACTTGGACGTATTGTCCTTCCAAAGGAATTACGGGATACGATGGGAATTCATATCGGCGATCCGCTTGAGTTTTTCACTGAGGGAAAAGAGTTGATTTTAAGAAAGTATAAATCGACATTATGTGTGTTCTGCGGAGATCTGGATACAGATATGTATTTTAAAGAACAATTCATATGCCGGACCTGTGCACTAGACTTAAAACTTCAAGATAACATTCCCCAAGAGTACGTTCCTCAAATAGTAAAAATTCCTGCATCCCCGGAGGGTATCGTTCCTGATTCTAAACAAGATACCTCTAACGATTTCAATGAGAGAGCCAGCAATGATTACCCAAATTTAAGGCCAAAAACTGCCATAAAACTCAATCAGTTAAAAGAAATCATTGAACAACAGCCTGACTTGGCTCAACAGCAAATAGCAGAAAAGTTGGGCATTAGTCAAGGACGCATCTCCCAATTAAAGAAACTTCTTATGAAAGGAAATTAGTTCTAAAAAAAATGTAATGCAGTTTTTGCGTGCTTACCTACCGATACAACTTCCAGTTTGCCTATGAATTATTTATAGATAGTCTAACGTTAGGAGGAAATCCGTAGCCACTAGCAGTACTGCTTATGATTTTTTTGACCAATTGGGGGTGACTTATGAAAAGACAAACGGCAGAAAAATTGATTTCGATGTTGACTACTAGTACGCATCAGCTTGTAAATTACACATGTGAAGTCATTGAGCTTAATGGTGAAGACACAGTAACATCATTCCATCAATGGGCAGATAATAAGTCAGTTCTTGGTCTTTTTCTAATAGGTAATGCTGAAGGAGAACAGCTTTATTTTCTGATAATTGCATGGAATCAAAAAGTTAAAGATAATTATTATATAGTAACATTCCCTTATAATAAGTCACGACCTATCACAGAATTACATAAAACAGAAACATTCGGTAACACGGCGACTACTTCACTTGTTTGGATGTATAAACCTATGAAACGAGATGGGAAAAATCAAGAAAGAAAACAGTATTTTAAAAATTACTATGGTAGTTTGAACGTTAATGTATCTCTACCTCAAGTTAACTCAGAGGTTGAGATGTTTATTAAGGATCTCTTCTTGCTGTGCAAAATCAGGATGAAGGCAGATGACTTATCAATACCTACTCGATAGATTGACTGAGTTTCCGGAAGGTCGTCTGTTGGAGAAACGTCACTTACAAAGAGAGTGAAACTTAACTTTGATTAAACTTGCTAAGCAGCTAGCAATTGATGGAGCAGCCATACTAAATAGAGATTCGATAGCATATTAATTTCCGACCTAGAATCTCTCATTTAATAGTTGGTATAATCTATTCTGTGAAGCCGTCCCAAATAACCTTATCTTGCATAATTCCATGTAACTGATATCCATCAACTGTTCGATGGTGTTAATTCTATGGCGCATCAGGCATAAATACATTCTCTTTTCAAATGAATGGTCCACGGGTGTTAAGAGCTCCTCAAGATCCAAGTTGTATTCAAAATTATCAGCCAAGTTGAAGATCTCTCGCAAACTCAATGTCCATTTGATTGCACCGATAGAACAAAACAAATACACATTCATTCTAAAATTTGCTGAAGCAAAATTATATAGGGAGATTAAAGACTGGATCTATGCCAATATGAATTACATATTCGTTGTGGCAGGGGACTGGGTTTCTCAGCGAACATTTCAAATGTTTACACTGCCATATATCTACTAGAAAACAGATAACGATGATCAAGTAATGGAGATCTAATTAAATGACAGCAACCTAACAAAAATATATCTTACTTATCATGCATAGATAGGTAGGTAGGTGATAGTATGTTGATAGATAATATAATTAATGTTAAAGTTACAATAACTGAATAACTACAAATTGCGAAGCACGCGATTATCCTAATCAACATAGGGATAATTGCGTGCTTTTTTTGTTTTTATTTGGCAGCTCCTCCTCGGTGCGGCCGACACAGGAGGGTTTCCAAAACAAAATACTCATATGTAAAGTGGCTACGAAAGCCACGCTATGGGTGGAAAGGAGTTAAATATGTACGCTAACGATATGGGAGAAGGTTCTAAATTTACTTTTTTGAGAGATTCACATATTAAGGGAATAAACAATTTTCCGGTTTGAGAATTTGGATGGGTGGCGACTAGAAGAGATCCCTACGCCTGGTTGTTATTGTTTCACGAATAGTAAAGAATAAACTTTAACTTTTGGAAATCATTACAATTATGCCTGTTAAATGGCTCCGTCATATTTAGAATCAAAATCGAATGAACAGGAAGCATTGTCTATTAGAGATTCTATCTTGAAGAATACGGATTTTTTTACAAGTAATAAAAAAACGAAAGAAGGCAGGTATTTTAAGATGAATAGATTGAGGAAAGCACTTATTTTGATGCTAACGATAGTCATTACCTTGTCTGGAATGACAATCTACCCAAGTAATAGCCAAGCTTCTGTTGCGCACAAGTGGTCTATGTACACGGTAAAGCAAGGGTATGCCTATTGGGACATAAGAGGTAATATATTTAAATCGGATTGGATTACGGGTTACAGCTCTTTTACTTTTGATAAGAATACTGGAACTTTTAACCTAGATGGTAATTACGGTCAAGCTAATACAGGTGTGGTTTATACTTATGATGATGCTCCTGGAAATAGAGGTAAAATAAAATATACTAGAGCATATAGTGAAGGTATGGCTGAATCAGGAGTTCTTGAAGCTTATGCCGCACCTATACCTGATACCTTAGTAGGGAGCGTGTACAGCTCTGTAGCCAATACCTACCCAAATAATGCTGTTGATCCTGATGGGTTCTATTATAAGTATGAGGGTACCATAAATAATAAAGTACCTGTTGTAGAAATTACTACTAAAGGGGATATGACCTACCTAAATGATCAGGAATCCTTTAGTATCTCTGGAACTGTACAAGATCCCGATAGCGACAATGTATTAATAACAGGGTTTATAGGTGGTATTGGTAAATCTGTAGAAGTCCATAATACAACTTCAAAAAGTCAATGGGTGTTATCGTGGGATATAAGCGAGCTTCCATTAGGTACATATAGCCCCATTATATCTGCTGAAGACGGTATAGACATTGTAGAGGTAAAATATCAAGGTAATATAACTATTAAGCAACAAACTTATTATTACTGGAGCAAATTTAGAGTAGATAAAACACCACTTATCTCGTGGGCTAGATGGACATCTGATCAACACCCTAATTTACCTGGATTTTTCACAGGATACACTACTGATCCTGGAATGCATTCTTCTAAAGTTACAGGTACTTATTTTTACACACTAACTGCACAACAACCTGTAGGTTATATCCCACATTTTAATGATAATAGAAATGTAATTAGATATACCAGGGTTTCTGATCGTTTGTACTATCAAGAAGATCTACATTGGGCAGCGAATGGTGGACAAGATATAAAAGGTTCATTAGTACAAACTAACATTAAAGCAGCTCAAAACACTTATCCAGTAGATGGAGTTCACACAGATGGATTCTGGTACACAAGGGTAGGATTGGTGCCTAATACAAATCCAGTCATCAATGTGACTCAATCGGGTAACAAATCTATAAATTTAAAGACCGGGAGTGACACCTTTGTTATTTCCGGCACATCTACAGATGCAGATAACGATACCTTGTCCATTTCAGCGAGTATAGGTGGGGTAGAGAAACAAGTAGTTTTAAGTCAAACTAAGGATGATAAGGCTTGGACTCTTGTCTGGCGTACATCCGAGTTTAGTAGTAGTGGTACTTTCAGTAGGCCAGTAATTACAGTCGATGACGGTAAGGGTGGAATTTCAACAGCAACATATACAGGAAACCTAATCGTAAATACAGATTCCTTGTACTATTGGGATAAGTACACCACCAAAAATCAGGTGACTAGTTATAGAGAATCTAAAGGTACTACCTATAAAAGTGATATAGATAATATTTCAGGTTATCGTAACTATACGTTTAATAGCACTACTGGTGAATTCTCTGGTGTAGGAGAGTATCAAACGGCTCCAACATATCCAACTTGGGCAGGTACTAGATTATATTCGATCGGTTACCTCCGAAGTATGACAGAGTATGAAGTTACTAATCTGGAACAAACTCAAGTTACTAGACATGAAGCTGTAGCTAACTCAACAAATAAGATTAAGGATACGTTAGTGCAGAGCAATATTTTAGATGTAGACAAAACTTATCCGGATGATGGGTTACACACAGATGGTTTCTGGTATATTAAAAAATCAACCACAAACATGCCACCGGTACTTTCAGTAGATAATTCTGATCAAAATATCGGTACAGCATCTGAGAAAATCAGCTTGAAGGGTAGCGCATTTGACTCAGAAGGAGACGAAATTTCCATTTCAGCAACATTAAATGGTATTACTAAATCGACCAGTGTTACAGGAGCTGGAACTTGGAAACTTGATTGGGCGGTTAATGAAGTCCCGGAAGGAACATATACGAATGTTAAAATTAACGGAAATGATGGGAATAGAGGCACGGACACAATAACCTATACCGGGAGAATCAACTTTGATATGGTCGCTCCTGAGAAGCCGGAGGTTACCTTATCTGAAAACGCATGGACAAACAAAGATGTGAAGCTGATAGCTAAGCATGGTGTCGATATTGGCAGTGGTGCGGATTACACTGAATATACGAGAGACGGTGAAACATGGCACAAGTACAATGATCCTTTAGTTATCGGGGATTCCGGAGAATGGACATATCAGTTCCGTACAAAGGACAAGGCAGGGAATGTTGGCCAATCAACGGAAGTCACTGTGCGAGTCGATAAGCAAGCACCCACAGCACCAGTGTTGAGTTTGTCTGAGGAATCCTATACACAAGATCCGGTAACGATTACCCTGAAGAATGGAACAGATGACCTAAGTGGGGCAGAACGGACAGAGGTTAAAGTAGGGACAGGAAATTGGACAACATATAATGGGGAAATGATTGTCGATGAGGAAGGAGAAACAGAAGTATGGGCGCGGACGATTGATGTCGCAGGTAATATCAGCCCTGAAGCAACTGCAAAGGTCCTCATCGATCGCACTGCACCAACAGAGCCGAGTTATACTCTCTCAGAGAGTCAATGGACAAACAAAGATGTGACATTCCAACTAAATGGTAGTCAAGACGCATCGGATGTATATTACGAGTACAAAATTGGTGATAGTCCTTACACTACGGGTGAAAGTGGCACCATTACAGAAACAGGTGAGCATACAATTACAGCTCGCGCCGTGGATGCAGTAGGGCTCATCAGTCCGGAGACTCAATTTGATATCCGAATTGACAAGGAACTACCTGATGTGGATTATGCACCTAATGGACTGCAATGGTCGCTGCAGGGTACCGATGTTCAAATTAAGGCATCTGATAGGTTGTCGGGTGTAATTGAACCGGTATATGTAGAGATTAGTCAAAGCGGACAACCGAGTGAAGCATGGCAGGTAATGCCAGACAACGGCAAAGTGACCATAGAGGACAAAGAAGGTATCTGGTATGTGCATACACAAGTGAAAGACAACGCTGGAAACACCGGTACACATACGTCCAACCCATATCAAGTACAGAAGGCACCCGATGCCCCAACACTGGAAGCAACAGCAATCAGTGCTTCTGAAGTCAAACTAAGCTGGGATTTACCTGGCGGAAATCGATACACATCAGGCTACACGTATACCATCAAAAACATGAATACCGGTACAGAGAAGATATTGGAGTATCCGGTTCATGAATACGTGGACCAGCAGCTACAAGGTGGTCAAATTTATAACTATCAGCTGACGATTCGAAATCATGTGGGATCAGCGGAGACACAAGTCTCTGCACTAACATATCCAGCTAGTCCTGGAGTCGAGATCAGTCCTGTCTTTCGGACACCAGGTGAAATGTTGATCAACATAGATTCTGTACCAACTGCAACCGATTATCGCCTAAAGTTGATCGATAACCAAGGTCAAATCATAGAAAACGGATTAGTTGCAAGCACTCAAAAAGCATTAACTGGACTAGTTCCAGGAAGCAGCTACACGGTACAAGTTTCAGCAATTAATGATAGTGGTGAGGGATTGGCTACAAGTGTCGGATTTTTAACTCTTCCGGAAGCGCCAACAGGGTTTACAGCAATCGAGATTAAAGAAGATACCGTAAATTCAGAGTGGCAGAGCGTTACAACGGCAACCTATTACGATCTCTATCGGAATAACGAGCTCTTGTATAACGGGGGGGATCTAAACTATAAAGATACCGGCTTAATCCCTGGAACAGCGTATGAATACGTAGTGGCAGCTGGAAATGAAACGGGCGAAGGTGATGTCTCGGAACCTTTGAATGTAATGACCTTGCCTGAACAGGATAACTCCCTAAAAATGCACGGTTTTAGTACAACAGGATTCACTGCGCAATGGAACGGCGTCCCAAGCGGAATCAAGTATATCCTTCAGGTGTATGATCTCGAACAAAATCTTGTTGCCGAGTATCAAGGTCCAAATCTGGAATATACGGCTTCAGGACTTGAACCAGGAAAGGAATACAGCGTGTCACTGGTAGCATTCAATCGAACAGGTGCAGGAAAAGCGAAGATTGTAAGGACAGTGACATTACCGAGTAATGTTGAATCTGTACAAGTCACTGGGATTGGAGAAACAGAAGCGGAATTCAACATATCATCCGTGACAGGTGCAACCCATTATAAAATTGAACTGAATGGAGAGGAATTCCTGACGAATGATCTCAACTATGTTTTGTCACCGCTTCAAGGTAGCACGGAATATAGTGGGACCGTACAAGCTGGTAATAGCTCCGGTTGGAGTGAACCGACAGCATTCAGCTTCTTGACTAATCCGGTGCGACCAGCATTACTGACGGTGAAGACTTTCAGTGAAACGGGGATGACATTAACCTGGGAAGAAGATAAAACGGCATCTCGCTACTGGATCACGGATGAGCAAGGTAATAGAACGGATGTAACAAGATCAGAATTTGACGTTGCGGACTTGCAACCAGGGTCAGAATACCGCTTTAAAGTAGCAACCGAAAATGCGACTGGCATAGGTTCTGAATCTGAGATCGTGTGGAGTACCCGAACCGAAGCGCCAGAACTAGAACGAGTGGATGTACAAAATTCAGATGCAACATTGAGTTGGACTGAACCCCAGGGGGCATTTCGATACGAGATTACAGATAAAACATCAGGTCAAGTGTATTACAGCGGATCGGAACCCGTTGCACACCTTGCGCAGTTGCAAGTGGGATATGTGTATAATTTAACGTTATCAGCATTCAATAAAACGGACCACGCGTCAAAAGGTGTACTTGTGAAACTGGTGACTCGAGCTGAACTGAACAATAGCAATGTCAAAATTACTGATGTGAAGTCTCACTCCGTAACAATGGAGATCGAGACAGCAGGACAGGAAATCCAGGAGTTCGTTATTTTACGAAATGGTGTGCAAATTACGAAGGTAGAAGCAGGAAGCCAAGTGAGCTATACAGACACTGAGGTGGAACCAGGTAAAAAATATGAGTATGAGATCATGCCAGTAAATGAAGGCGGCGAAGGAAAAGGCGTTAAACTGACTGCATTAACGGCAACGAAGCAAGTGTCAGCTCCAGAGGTGAAATCAGGGGATGATTGGGCAGAAATTAGTTTCCAAGCCGTAGAGCAAGCAAGTGAGTATGTGGTTCTGGATAAGAATGGAACCGAATTATGGCGTGGAGATACCTTGCCGATCCGTCTGGAAGGGCTAGAGCAAGGAACAAAAACTATCTTGAACATTGTTACAGAGAATGCAGCAGGGTATCCATCAGCACCGGTATCAGTCCCTGTGTGGACCCTACCATCAGTGCCTATGGGTATTGAGTCTAGTGCTTCAGAGAGATCCATTACGCTCAACTTCAGCAATGTGATGACAGAAGGCTTAACTAATTTTGTGATTTATAAAGCTGGAAAGGAAGTAGGACGTGTAGGTGCTGGGGAAAAATCCTGGACAGATAAAAATCTTACACCTAATACCGAGCATGTATACGAAGTGAGGGCTGTAAATCTTGGAGGAGAGAGTACGAAGGGGATAAAAGTGGAACAAACCACGAAACAGGAACAACCTGTAAATCCAGGCAGCCCTTCAGCTCCAACCCCTCCGACAAATCATGATAAAGATTCAGACAATCCTGAAAATGACAAACCTGATGATGTTGTTAAAGGAGATCAGCAGGATAATGAGCAGTCTGGATCGGTATCGGGTGTGTTTAAAGATGTGTCCGATTCAAGTTTTGCTAAAAATGAGATCGAAACCTTAGCGAAAGATGGTGTTATAAAAGGCATTAGCACAAATGCATTTGCTCCAAATAAAGAGATCACACGTATGGAATTTGCTGCATTAATTGCGCGTGTCCTAAACGCCAGTCCTGATGAATCCATAACAATGCCGTTCCAGGATGTTAAAGATAATGCATGGTATAGTGCAGAACTAAATGCAGCTATTGTTAATGGTATTGCAAAAGGATTCAATAGAAATGAATTCCGACCGAATGCTGTAATTAATCGAGAACAGGCAGCTAAGATGATGGTCAATGTGCTGATTAAGGGAGGCATAACTCCTTCAACTACAGCTCAACGATTCTCTGATGATTCGGATATTGCAGTATGGGCATTAGCGGATGTAAAAATGGCAACAGGACAGAAATTCGTACAAGGGTATCCGGACAATACGTTCCGTCCGAAACACGGACTGACACGTGCTGAGGCATCCGTAATGATTTACCGTTTACGCGATCATTTAAATTCAATTTCAAAGTGAAATGAATAAGCTATACAAACAACAATATTTTGATTAGCTTGAATGCGTGACTCTTTAGAAAACGGTAGGTACAGTCTGTCTCGTAGAGTCTGACGATAATTGAATATTTCACACAATTTAGGACGGCGACGGAGCCGTCCTATTTGTCTGTTCCGAAATATCAGTCTTAACATCTTTCAGGATCCCATACGTTGCTTTGGTCTTTTGTGCCAGGGGTATAAACAAGACTTTAAAAATCTTCCCTAGTCTTTTATAAAGAACAAATTTTCAGTTTAATGAGTACCTATTTTAAAAGGTAACGCCTGTGTTTGATTATATTTAACAAGAAGCTACTGAGAAGCATACGAGAAATAGAGATATGATAGGGCTGAAAAAAATTCCAATCCAGAGCGAATTGATAATACAGAGGTTGCTTAACGAGCAAGAGAATTAGGACAGAGGCATTTGGAATAAAAACATGTTCTTATCCCCAATTAGGGAATGTATCTAGTTGCTTTTAATTTATTTCGCCAACCTTAGGTTAGAGAGGTGTATGGCCCAGAATATAATAAATATATGGAGGAAAGGTTAACATTGGAAAGTTTTTCATTTAGAAAATATTCCAATGATATGGTATAACTCTTCTTGCTGTGAAAATATAGACAAGGGGATACAACATGAGAAAGAAATACAAATTTTGGAATAAGGTGATCAGCTTAATTATTGCTGGCTCCTTGATTTCTACATCATCGCTAAATAATACCACTGCTTGGGGGAGCCCCTCAGCCGAAAGATCAACACTTCAAGAAAGCAACACTTCAGACGATTCTAACTTGTCGTCCAACAACACCCCAAAAGAGATTGCTTCGCTCCGAAGTGAAAAATCGAAGACATTCGCAAATGAGAATGGAACGTACACAACTCAAATTTCTGAAACTCCCATTCACTATCAAGATCCCTCAAATCAAGAGTGGAAGCCGATTGATAACCGTTTAAACACGACGAGTCAAACGGCTTACAATAACGATCATGAATTCAAAGTAGAAATGAACAAGAAGCATTCTGTTTCTGATAATTTGATAGAGATCAAAGAGGATAAATTCCGCATTGGACTAAACCCCATATCGGAAACAAATACAGTAACAACTACGCAAAGCATCTCTAGCACAAAGCCGGCAGGGATTGTTAAGAATAATGTAATGACGTATAAGGGGCTTTATCCCGATACTGATTTAATTTATACCCTGGGAAACGATAGACTCAAAGAAGAGCTTAAACTCAGCAAAAAGCCGACAGGCAAAAAGTCAGTAATGTACTCCTTTTCCTTAACTCTAGGTAATCTGGATTATCGCCAGGAACAGGATGGCTCCGTTTCCTTGATTAACCCATCTACTGGCGATACTGAATATATCATCGATAAACCGTTAATGTATGACTCTTTTATACCCGAAGGTTATCAGCAGGTAGAGGGAGTCAATGCTTACCCTGAAGAATCTCTTTCCTACGATATTCACTATGAATTGAAAGAGAAGAAGGGACAGCTATACATTGACGTGATCCCAAGTATCGCATGGCTTAATGATGCGTCACGTGTATACCCAGTCACCATCGATCCGACCATTGTTAAATTTCAACCGACATACCGCTTAGCGGATACCAATATACGTAGTGCTTTCCCCAAACAAACCGGAGCAACCGATACGACACTAGGTGTTGGTCTATATAAAGACGCTACTAGCTCTAATGTCATCCGTTCTCTCATTCAGTTTGATACATCGACCATCCCACAGGGGGCAAAAGTATTAACGGCTGACTTGAACCTCTGGTTAGCGTCCGTTTCAAATAATACCAATGTAGATATCACACTAAATAGTGTAAATAAAGCTTGGACGGAATATTCTGCATCTTGGATGTATGCAGATGCTACAAACTTGTGGAGTAAACAGGGTGGAGATTTCAATGCTTCGCAGGTGGCTACAACTGCAGTAGGTCCATTAACCTCACTTGCAGCAAATTATAAGTGGTCTTTGCCTGCGAATATGTTAGAAAAGTGGATAAATGACCCTACAACAAACAAAGGTTTTATGTTGAAAAGCAATTCAGAAACAACTAACAGCTACAAGAAGTTTATATCCGGTGATGACACGGCCAATCCGGACTACACCCCGCTTTTAAGCGTGACATACACCTCTGCTAGCCGCCTTGGTCTAAAAGATTATTGGACATATGATAGTCACCCGATAGCTAACGGAACTAGTTATACCAATTTGGGCACGGGGAACAATATCATCCAGTTTAATGATTATTCCTTAACAGGTAGAGGAGATACCTCCGTAGACTTCATGCGGACATATAATTCAAAATCTAGCGAGTCTTCACCGTTTGGCTACGGATGGTATTATACGGGTGGTGAAACCATCGTAGATGCTTACAAAACCGGAGACGTATTGTTTACAGACCACACTGGATCTGCTTATGAATTCAAATATAACGCATCAAACAATACGTATACGCCTTCAGCGGGCGAATATCTGACACTAAAAAAGGTGAAAAGTAGCTCCGGGGCCACGACGGGTTATGACTTAACGGACAAACATGGATACTTGATGCATTTCGATACGGTTTCTAACGATGATCAGGTAAGCATCACTCAAGCCAAACTCAGTTATGAACAAGATATGCATGGAAACCGAATTACGTATAAACGGAATGGGGACGGAGCACTAACGGGTATAGAGGACCCATCAGGACGTACCATTGCATTTGAATATACTTCAGATGGGTTAGTTGATTATGCCATGCTAGAAGGGCGTAAAACGGATTATACGTATCAGAATGGAAAGTTAGTTACTGTAGATCAGTATAGTGAGGATGGCACTTATAGCCGAACACAGTTTAGTTATGGTGGAAATTACATTAAAACCATTTTTGACCCGAATAACCGATTAACCACGTATACCTATGATCAAGAGTACTTGGTTAAGGTGCAGGAACCTTCAACCGTTTCGGTTACAGATGCAAGTGACCGGCCGGCAACCCAGTACAAATATGACACCACTGCACGTACAGCAGACGTAACAAATGCAAACGGCCATACGACAAACTATACGCTGAACGCTAACTTTGTGGCGGAGAAAATCCAAGATGCCAAGGGTGAAATCACTCAGTTTGTCCTAGATGCAAACTATAATGTCAAGAAAGTAACCAATCCAGATGGAACTGTTGCTGAGCAGACATATGATAGTAAAGGTAATGTTCTAACTCAAATCGATGAGGTTGGAAATGTTACAACTTATGAGTACAATGACCTGAATCATGTTCTCAAAGAAATTGATCCTAGACAAAATGTTACCAATTACTCGTATACCGCAGCTGGTGATTTGGCAACCATCGTGGATGCCAAGCAAAAAGTTACGCGTTATGAATATGACGCCTATGGAAACTTAAAAAAGACGACGTATCCGGACCAATCAATAGAAACGTACAGCTACGATGATAAAGGTAACGATATCAAATCGGTAATTGATGCAGCAGGGAACACAACAACAGTAACAACAGATGCGGTTGGGAATATGACCGCAAATACCGACGGAAATAACAATCGTACTGATTACCATTATGATAAGTTAAATCGCCTGAAATCAGTAATTGATCCCAAGCAAAAAGAGACAACGTATGAGTATGATACAGCCGGAAACTTGACTAAAACGATTAATCCAAAACAGGCTGTAGTTCAGTATGAATACAATGGTCAAAATCAGTTAATGAAAAAGACAGATGCCATTGGCAAGGTGACAGATAACAAATATGATTCAAATGGCAACCTAATGGAGACCACGACTCCTAATGGGAACACAATCTCTTCAACATTCACGGCTTTGGATCAACTCAAAACTATAAGTATAGATGGGCAACAAAAATGGTCTTATGAATATGATGAAAATGGATTACTGGTCAATGTAAACAATGGTGCTCGTTCCTTTACGTATAAGCCTGATGGGTTACCTGAAACAGAGGTAGATAGAGGACATCAAAAGTCTTATATCTATAATGCGAATAGTGGACTTCAGGAACTTTCATATGCAACCGGTGCACATTCGTCCACTGTAAGTTATGATTACACCGAGTTAGATCAAGTCAAAAGCATTAGCAAGGATAATCAAAACCTCATTTCTTATCAGTACAGTGATATGGCTGCAATGGAACAAGCCGATCGGGCAAACGGAATTGTAACCAAGGCTGACTACGATACGGGGGAACAGTTACGCACTTACGGTGATTACTCCAGCACAGGAAGTGTACTGCGCGAGTACGAATACACGTATGACTCTAATGAGAATGTAAAGACAATTCATTCAGAATTAGGTGATACAGCGTATGAGTACGATGCGCTTAACCAACTCGAACAAGAAACTCTACCCGATGGTACGACAATTAAATACCGCTATGACGATGTAGGTAATCGGACACAAAAAGTAGTTGTCACCAATGGGCAAGAGCAAACCACTGTATACGAACACAATAACGCCAATCAATTAACTTCTGTTAATGGGCAAGCTTATCAGTATGACAATAATGGAAATCTATTAAACGATGGGAAACAAACGTATATATATGATGCACTGGATCAATTAATTGAAGTGCAAGATCAAGCTGGACAGAGAATACAAAAATACAGTTATGATGAGAATGGAAGACGTATTCAGTCCACTGGTCAGTCCGGAACAGTGAATTTCTTCTACGATGGCGATGAAGTCATCTATGAAACGGATGGAAATAACAAAACACTTCGAGAGTATACGTGGGATGATAGTGGAAGTCCGGTAGCAATGACTAAAGATGGGCATACCTATTATTACCACTTAAACGGTCATGGGGATGTCGTTAGTTTAACGGATCAAACTGGTAACGAAGTGGCTCAGTATGAATATGATGCATGGGGGAATATTTTAAATCAGAGTGGCTCGCTTGCGGATGAAAATCCATACCGTTATGCTAGTTATAGATACAATACAGAAACTGGCTTATATTATCTGATGACCAGAAATTACAATCCGCAACTAGGTTCCTTTATTTCTCTGGATTCAGAACAAGATATGGATCTGGATAATCCGTTGAATCGGAATGGATATAGTTATGGATTAAATAATCCAGTTGCATTTGTGGATGATGATGGAAATAATCCATTTATAATATTTGTTATCGTCTTTGTTGTAAAGGTAGTCGTTAAAAAAGTAGTCAAAGCTGCTGTTAAGAAGACTGCTAAAAAGGCTGCGGGAAAAGCGATAAAAAAAGCAACTCATGGTAATAGTAAAGCAAGTAAAAAAACACAACATGGATATGAAATATCAGAGAAATCAACAAGAGATGTTGTGAAAACAGGGATTAGTGGACAAAAGTTAAATAAAAATGGGACTTCTCCACGAGCAAACAGCCAAGTCAACAAATGGAATAAAAATGCTGGTACTAATAAGTATGAAGCAAGAGTAGTTAAATCTAAATTGCGTAACAGACAACAAGCCCTCGAATGGGAAAAAAAGAATGCTCAAAAACTATGGGACAAGGGAAATTCAATGAGTAAACATCAAAGACCACGCCCATGGGAATAAAGTTAGGAGAGATTCAGATGTTTTTAAAAGAATTTGACTTAGACTTACCATATATTGCGAATGATGAAAGCATTGAATCTATAATGAAAACACAAAAATGTGAGTACAACGAAGCAACTAAATTAGATTATGAATTGAATTGGAAATGGAAAAGACGTTCATTTAGATTGGAAACTCGCTGTATTACAGCGATGTTTGAACGTTTATTTGGGAAATATAAAACGAAAGATTGTTGGAAAGTCCTAATAGAATGTGTAGAAAACATTTCGGACGAAAGAATTGTTAATGATTCAGGTGTGTGTTCGGCACCAATCCAATTTAATTTGAATGACTTTCGTGCAAAAAATGAGTTGGAGAAAAAAAAGGTTACGCTTCGACTACTAATGGACGGGATCGAGAAACTTGCTCTACGTAATGGTTGGAAGATTGATCCATTTAGAGAAATAGCATTACAAATAGAAGAGTTAGGTTATGTAAATGAATGGACTTGGAAAAAAACAGTAAAGAGTCCTAATAAGAAGTACAATGCTAAAGTTATATGCCATCATAATGTAGAAAGCATGGATATATTCATATCTATTCTACAACGAGATGGTACGCAAGTGCTTTTAGAAAAGGTCATATCAGAACAACCAGATGAATTTGCTTATGCTAAGCATTTAGGCGAACTTAAATGGGAATCTGATTTTGAAGTTGCTTTGATCAATAAAAAAGGAAATGAAAAGTATTTGGTAGCCATAGAACACTAATTATATTGTCGTTAGAAAAAATTGTATAAGAACAATATAATTAGTTCAGTGAATGTCGCTATTTATGGTAATAACCCTGTCAAGTAGACAAAAAACACGGAATTTAAACTGCGACCGTTTCTCGGCATTCCACCGGGGAATGGTCGTTTAGCTTTTTAAGGATTGGGTTTCGGCTATATAGAGCAGAAATACAGATAACCATGCCCACTTGATGGAAAAGGAAAGGGACATATAAACAATTTAACAAAACAAGATGTACCAACACCTCGTGTTAAAGATAAATCAATCCTGAGGGAGTTAGACCGGCAGGAAAAGATGAAATTCCGCAGAAGAGGTAGAGATGATGAACACATTAAAATGGCTTCAAAACTGGTATCTTGAAAACTGTAATGGTGATTGGGAGCATTCATACGGTGTTAAAATTGATACTGTGGATAATCCCGGTTGGTCTGTCAAAATCGATTTGACAGATACTTTTTTAGAGGATGTTCCGTTTGATATGATCGAAGAAGAGAGAAATGAAGAAGATTGGTTCTACTGTATTGTGAGGGATAGAGTGTTTCACGGTGCAGGTGGAGCAACAAATTTGGAAGAAGTACTCGACTGCTTTAAAAATTGGGTTTCGAGTGTAGAGAGAAGTTAATTATGTAGTGCCTGAGGAAGAGACCTTGATTTATTAAATGCCTTTTAAGGACTTTTTTATCCTTTATTGAGATATATCTAGGACTAATCTTTTCTAGGTGTTTTGGTATTCCTTAATATTTGAAAGAGAGGATGGCTATTATAGTTACTCTGATAAGAGCGAGACTATTCAAAGATGGGAAATTTGATACTGCGTTTGGCCAACCTAAGTTAACTCTGGGTGATTTCGGGAGGTAGTCAAAATTGTTTGAGATAAATTACCGTATTATTATTGATGAGAGTTACTGGAAAACGATGAACCTAGAGCAAATTGAAAAGGAAGGGGGAATTGAAGGTTTCTTTCAACTAAACCTGCATTCCGCTGATTATGGTTATAACCATAATAGGGAACTGGGCGAGGGTGAAGAAGGTTTTGAAATTATCTCAACTTGGTAATCCAATTTATTAGAAGTATGTCTGTTAATAGATGATACTAAGTATGTAGCGATAAAGGATACGGAATCCTATAATAAGTTTACTTATGCTGATAATGACTTACTAGTGAGTGTGGTTCAGTCTGACTGCCTCATTAGTGAATATCTCATTACCAATCCTTTAGCAAATCGAGTTTATCCCGAATGGAGAGACATCCAAGTCAATAGGGAGAAGTTTATCACAGAGGTAGTTAATAAGACGAAAAATTTTATTAATGAGCTATCTCAAATAAACTCTCTCCTAAGTAAGAGCCAAAGAATAGTTCAGTTACAATTACTGCTCGACAAAAATAAGACGGTAGATATAAAGAGAGTATTGTGACATTATTCAAAATCAATCCTTATTCATCCCTTTATGATATGAATTACAATAGGTAATTAAAAAAATGCTGTCTAGGGACTAAAACATATTCCCATTGAAGTCGCTAATTCTTTAGCGGCTTTTTATTTTTATTCGGTACAAGTTGATTTTCCACATCTTCGATCTAAATGCAGTTTACTATTATTTTGTTAAGCTGCTAGAGTGCAGTGAAAAGTGGACAGAGATATATGCACGACCGCCGTCTACTTGCAGGATGACTACTGGAATAAATGTCTAGGGATAAAAGCATAAGCAGCAATTAACCAGCTGATGACGGGGTAGCTCACATATTAGCCTTTGAATTAACTGCCAAAACTGTTGTATCTGTGATTTGTAGCTCTTTAAAGTTCGGATTAACAGGTTAATCCGTGGTAGTTTATTAAGGTTTTAACATATTAAAGCCGAATAGCAAAAGAACTAATCATATATTAGATTAGTCCTTTTGTTATTTAATTAAGCCAATTCTTCTTTAAATTGAAGTCCAAATTTGTACATACCAAATATTGCAAGCGCAATGATTAGTAGGACAAACCCAGTGGGGATTGAAAAGGCTTTACCTCCACCCAGTGCTATACCGATGTTATCCATTGATTCTCACCTCCTCTCCAGAAGTGGAACCTAAATCAGACACTATAGACTTCCACCCTTGATAGACTGAAGGTAGGGATAAAAACTCTGTTAGTTTGCGGCTAAATCCACCACTAATGAAGATTAGAATTACAAATCTATAAATGAAAGGTTGATCAGCTAGCTTTGATATATGAAAATGTTCTTCAAGTATATTTAGGATATCTCCAACTCCTGGAATGCTATAAATGTCTCCATACTGTTGTTTTATTACCAACCAATACTCTTTTAATAAAGCAATTAATTCATAGCAATCCTTGTAGTCCTGAACATTCGACGTCTTAATAGCGTTCATCCAAGCATTCTCTTTAATCCAGCGGTTAACATGTTGAAGTAGTAATTCTTCATGGGGTTCATCTGATAGTGTACTCTTACTTTGAATGAATTCACGAAATACTCCTTGAGTAATCGTTCCATTCAGTAACTCCCTAAATAATTTCCCTGTTTTAAACAGTGCATCTGCAGTTTCTTGAAATTCTACGTTTTCCCTAGCTAAGAACTGTTTAGAAGGTCTTCCAACTTTCCTAGGTAGCTTACCTACATTCTCCGAAAGAATCATGTCCATAAATTCGCTTTGATCGTAAGTATACTCTGATCTATCCTCGAACCACTGTATCAACTTTGTTTGATACTCTAATAATCTTATTCGTAGCTTCTCCAGATCAACCGGGTATCCTCGCCAGAACAAAACATAGATGTAATCCTGCTGACGTCTAATATTCTTGTTTTCATTCAGTTCGTTTATTAAACATATAGCATCTATGGATCGCTCATCAAACAGTTTCACCACACCGGTACGGCTCGCATTTCCTTCACTTGTTTTGTTGCCTATAAGTAGTCCATATCCAACGTAGCGTTCAATCTTTTTATCATTAAGTTCAATGCCGCGTGATTTAGCTTGGGCTTTTAGTTCCTTCTTCAACAATAGTCTCACCTCGTTTCCTCATAATAGTCTGTCTAATTAATAAAAACAAAGGATTTGAATGGGGAAATAAGAGCATAGATGATACACAACTTATATTCTTCTGAAAGATAAGTCATGTTAAGATAAAAGAAATCGTTAATGGAGATAATCCGATGGGAGGGGTAAATTGTAGAGAAGAGATTTTGAGGGATACTATAGCAATTGTTTCAGCTAAAGGGATTCTCCTCTTTACACCTAAGGAAGTGATAGATTATATGAAGAGGGCGAACACACTTTTCGCTGAATCCACCATTAGAACCCACATTACTTCTAGGTGCTGCTCTAACACTGCACATCATCACAAATCTTCTTATGAAAACTATGAGCAGGTACAACCAGGTCACTACAAAATACTCAATCTGTAATATATATCTGCTTGTTAGGATGTAAGAGGCGATAGGGGAGGGATAGGTAACTGAATATAATCCTTCAGCATAAAACAAAGAATCGGGAATCCTAAACCTCGTAGGTGGGGGATAGGCGATAATCAATCGATTAAAATTCATACTATACTGAAATCTATAGTGAATTTATTTAACTACAGTTAGGGATATGAAGCATACGAAAGAGGAACATTAGAGAAACAATAACCAAATAAAAAAAGGGAAGGGAGCTATTGGATGAAAGAAGATAATAGGCTTAATATAATGGTTTACACACTAAATAGTGGTGTTAAGGGTAAGGTTGAGCTTTCTAAAGAGCAATCTGAAGAGTGGATTACGTGTTATAACAACGAGACTCGATTTATAACCTCCGTTGGTAAAGATATTTTCGGATTAAATGCAACTCTGGTAGCTGATTTTAAACTCGAACAATCCGAACAGCAAATTGAACTTGATACCCTTAACAGTTCCCAAACTAAAGAGGATATTACAGAAACAGAATTGAATCATGATAAAAGTAACTTACTTGAAACGGATATTTCATTACCCATACCTAGGGTTACATTCAAAATTGCTTGCAAATGTTCTGCTACATACTGCGCACCATATAAAAAAACTACTACATTCTCAAAATGTAAATATTGCGGTGAACGAGTCTTTGTAGATTACTCTGCTGGAATTATTGACACTCACTTTGGTAAAGGTTTATTCATGACAAATAAGAAGTACGTTAATAGAGAATGCCCGCTTCCCGAGGGCTATGATGAGCTAGTTGACACATACGTACCTAGAGACCAATTGCTTGCGAAAACGCTTCGAGATACACAAGAACATATCAGGGGTCGAGACTATTGAGAAGAACAGGATGGGCATGATCAGACTTGAACCGTTCAAACCGCAGCGACTTTCCACAATTCATCGCTTGGATTAATTCGCCCAGGTTTATGATTTAATTGGGGAGGGAGGACCTCCTAGCCATTACATATGAAGTGGCGCCGGGAAAGTTCCAAGTTGCTGTAGTTGAAACAATAATATTAAAGCAGGTATTTCACATTCTAAATATGCTTATAACAATGTATATGTTGAATGTCATGTTACGTAGATATAAAGGAGATTAATTATTTTAATAGTGAATTTTAAATTGATAATTTTGAATAAGTAAAATATAATTAAAGATTGTTTCATGTTAAAAATTACCTAGAGGGGAGGTAGAAAGTGAATCTAAGTAAATAAACACTAAATTGGGTTCTTATGCAAAGTTTGCAAATGGTCTTAGTCAATCAGTATGTAAGCCTGGCGGAAGGCGATGTACCATTAAATTTATTGAAATGAAAGGAAAGGAAGGACTGGGGCGCGTTTATCTCATCTGCCTTCTACCAAAAATGGTCAACGGAAGTCAGATGTCTGCCCAACCAACCACTTCTCCCAAGAATCTTTTGATCGTCCAAGCAACAATATAAGACTTCGCCATAACCATTTGGATAAAGAAGTAGAGCAGGTTATTCTAAAAATAAATAGTTGGAAAATGGCGTACTTTTAGGTGTGTTACCTTTATATGACGTCATGTTTTCTCTTCTGGCCCTGATTAGGTATATAACTAGCCATTATCAATAAGGGATTGCTACTTGCAGCTATCTTTTTGATTTTACTGTTTGCTAGAAGTGGATTGCTCATTTATAAGTTAGAAGTTTACATATATCAGAGTTTAATGAAAAATCAACTGGAGGTTTCAGCGTGAAAAAGAAATTGAGATTAGCATTACTGCTTTCTATTGTTACCATTCTATTATCTGTACTTTGCATTCCTACTCAAGTTTCCGCAAGCCAAAAAGCGATCCAAACGATTAAATTAAAACCTGGCGAAGCGAAGAAACTCAATATTCCCTCCCATTATACCAATAACACCAACGAAACGATGTATCTAAAACCCCAAGTTTATTTGTCCGGTTGGGGTCACGCTGGAGGAAACATGGTTTCGGTCACAAGCTCGCCAGCAATACTAAAATTGCTTCCGGGCGAAGGTGGCGCGTTTTCGTATACCGTCAAATTCGCCCCAAAGGTGAAACCTGGGAAATACCTGCTAGAACTCTCGGTATATGAAATCGGTGGTTATGTATGGAACGATTTTATCATCGAATTTATCGTTGAATCTGAAGAACCTAGTATTCTAAAAATCTTTAATGATGATCCTCACAATCAAAAGCTTTATGTTTACCAGAGTAGCCAAGGGACATACGGCTATGTTGATAAAAACAGAAAAATCATCATTCCGGCTAAATTTCAGACAGCCAAACCATTTAACGCTAAAGGGGCAGCCCCAGTCAGCATCAATGGAAAGTATGGATTTATCAATAAAAAAGGAGCCTACTTAATTAAGCCGCAGTTTGACGAAATTGATGATACTGGTTTTCATGAAGGATTGGTTGGAGTAAGAATCGGAAAAAACTGGGGTTTCATCAATGAAAAAGGAAAAGTTGTTGTGAAGCCTAAGTATGCTCGTATCTTTTTTTATTCGGAAGGGTTAGCTCCTGTAACTCTACACAACGGAAAAGTCGGCTTCATCGACAAAAAAGGTAAAATGGTCATCCCCGCGATTTACAGTAGTGTAACGAGCTTCAGTAATGGACAAGCTATCGTTTATAAGAATGGAAAGGCCTATTACATCAACAAAAAAGGAAAAGTGATCAAGGAGGCTAAAGACATTCTGAAGTGGGAATATGATGAATAAAAACTAGTATGAACAATGAAGTCCATCTCATTTGAGATGGACTTCATGTTTTACAGAACAAAAAGTTTTTCTTATTATTTAATAGCCGAGATCTTTTATGTGCCCGCATCTCAGTTCGATGATGCCCCAACACTGACTTCACTGGAATATAGATACTCTACCACCACTTTAACTGTAACCTTACCCTTATTGAGCTAATGCTTACATACTAAATCATGATACTCAAACAGAAGTTAAACAAGAGAGAAGAAAAGTAACCTCTATGAAACGTTTACTAATTTTACTCAATGCGAATCTTATCCCCAATCCCTGGAATGCTTGCTTCCATATTGTTGAAGGACAAATAGGCCATCTTGGAGTGGCCATAAGGTAAATAGATGATATCTGTCAGAAGAGCGAGACCAGGGATTCTTTTGTTGAAGTCCCTCTATAAAAAGGATGGGTTAAATTCGATGCTCCTGAGTCGCCTTAGCCACTCGTTTGTATGGTTTGAGTTTCAGATGAGGACAGACCAAACCGAATTTCTTCATCAATCCACGACTTCGTTTGAGATTATACATGATACTGATTTAGATGAAACGTGAAGCTTCCGGCGATGAGAGGTTTTCTTCGCCAATTTGAAGACATCTTCATCGCGCTGAGCCTTCTTTAAGAGTCCCCTCTGCTGCTTGAAGATAACGATTTAGCCGGATCATCCGTTTTAGACCTTGGCTTATAGCTTGTTGCATGAATTCAAAATCTTGATTTGCATAATACTGTGATCACAAATTCTATCTACAACCTTGAAATATATGGTATTATTGTACTGGGAATTAGAAGGGGTGTAGGTCTAATGGAGTATATTATTTTTCTGCTGATTATTGCTTAAGTTTTTGTGTTGTCTATATTACTTCTCATCTAGTCGAGAAAACAAAAGATCGTTGTATTTGATAAGGAGGACTACGAACTAAGAGATATTACATTAGCTGATATTGATAGAATGGAAAACGGCTCCGGTTTTGAGTTGTACTTATACAGATTATTAATCGAACTAGGCTATTCTGGTGTCTATAAGACTATAGGTAGTCGTGACTTTGGAGTTGATATCGTTTTTACTGATCCAGTTGGAGTTGAAAATGTCATTCAAGCCAAAGATATTCGGTAGAAATCCGGTAGGCATTATTGCTGTTCAAGAAGTTTTCTCTTGTATGAGATACTATAAGGCTAAAAAAGCGGTTGTCATCGCAACAACCAGATTCACAGATTCATGCGAAACGCTGGCTGGTGTAAATTACGTAAAATTAATTGATCTTACGGACAAGTCTAGCATTATAGAGGCTCTCTGATGATACCTTTGCAACTCATAATATAATTGAAGCGGAACCCAGAAGGATACTTGATGGCTATGAGAAATGGCGAGAAAAGTCTGAGGTTGTACCGTCAAAGTATATCCACTCTCCTAATAATTCGATTTCATTGATTTTAAGCCATTAGTGATGAAGTGCCGATATAATTATTATACGGAATCTAAAGCAAGTAAACTATTAGAATAGTGGGGTAGGTAAATGAAACGAATTACAAGTGAGAACTATTAGAATGCAGATGAACCTTTTAATTTTTTCGGTTACAGAGATCCTCTGACAGGTGAATATCAAAAAATTACGGAGACATCTCTAATAGAGTCGATTGATAACACTATCAATGGATCAAGCATTTAAAGCTTTTGAGGCAACGATTTCCCATATTCATGAAAAGATATGCGGATCAAATTACACTGGAACCACTCGTTTGCAGCTCTCGTCTATGATAGACAGGATGTCAAAGAGAAATATGATTGATCAAGAAAAGCAGTCTAGATATCACAAGCTAAGAAATATTAGAAATATGAACGCTCACCCATCTTTTCAAACGTAACTTGGATTGCCTCCTTATGATGTTTTGAAGAATATATGTTCAGAGATAGATTTCTTGATTCATGCTTTACATAATCAGGACAAGTGAAAATTAAATTTTTGAATAATCGTTTATAGGAAATTGGATGCGAACGCGTCCCAAACATACTAGTAAAATTCGTAAATAAGGGATGCAGAGAGGATAAACGAATATGAAATCAAGCGAACGCAGCAAGAAAGACATGCAAAATCAAGGGAATACCCGGAAAAAGGGACGTGGGTGGGGTATATATATGCTCGCTGCAACCTTTGCCCTAACTGTCATCGTGCCGGCTTATCCAGTGGATCACGCATCGGCGGCATCGGCTACGATGGTCTCCCAAGGAGGATTCACACAGGATCAACTCGACGGATTGGCTTATCTGAATGAGATTCGGGCGAAGGTAGGCGTAGGCCCCTTGGAGCTTGATGCGAGATTGTCTCAGGCGTCTCAAGCACACGCGACATATTACAATACAACTCAGTTCAAAGGAAGAACGGCCCATGAGGAGGGACCGGGTACCCCAGGGTTTACGGGAGTGACAGCAGGAGACCGGGGAAAGGCAGCTGGATGGCCAAATAAATCGATAGCTGAAGTCATGTCTTTTAATATGGCAACAACACGTCAAGCGGTCGATGCCTGGCTAAGCACCGCTTATCATCGCCAGATTATATTGGATGAGCAGTACACATCGGTCGGCATTGGATTACAGAATGGTACTGCTGTCATGAACCCAGCCTTCATGAAGTTACAGAAGGATAGTACGGAAGCGAGAGTATATCCGTATGACGGAATGAAAGAAGCGGACGTTGGTTTCTACGGATTCGAGAGGCCGAATCCTCTTGTCCGCTTCGGTGTTGAACACTCGGGTGGCATCATCTCCGCTTCAGCAGGCTTCGCCATCGATTCGTTTGAAGCCAGCATTTTGGATTCTCAAGGACAAGATGTTCCGTACTACAGTGAACTGCATGGCAATACGGTGTTCTTGTATCCCAAGGATGTGCTGGACGGCTACAGCGTCTATACGGTGAAGTTTGATTATACGCTGTATAAGGAGTCGCAGCGACGAAGCAAAACTTGGTCGTTCACGACAGGGAAAGGAAACACGATGAAGGGTTTATCTGCTCAATACGACGAATTGGTGTTGAATTCAGGAAGTAAGATGCCGATGCAGATCGTGGCCTCTTACGACGACGGGACATTCGCAACTCCAAAAACGGCGATCGCATACTCCAGCAGTTCCCCTGCGGGTCTGAAAGTTTCGCCGGATGGCATGCTCGAAGCAGTTAAGCCTGGCAGTTACAAGGTAACGCTCAGCTCCGGTGAGGTGAAGGGAACAGTACCGGTACGAGTATTCGAGCGCCTCAAGAGCAAGAGCTACCCATCAACTGATCCGGCCAAGGTCAATGATATCGCAGGACGTGCCGACCAAGCAGCGATAGAGTGGGCGCTTCGTTCAGGCATCGCTGGAGCGGACGCAAAAGGAAAATTCCGGCCAGAAGATTCCGTGAGTGAAGCTCAGTTCCTTATCATGCTGCTACGCACCTACAAAATTGATGACGAATCGTATGCTTCCAAGAAAAAGAAGCACTGGGCGGAAGGCGCATACAACGTGGCCAAGGCCCGCAATCTGCTACTGTTCAGCTCAGGTCCGGGCAAAAGCGAATTCCGGGATAAGCCAATTAACCGTTATCGCGCAGCTGGCCTGATCGCGTCGATGGACGGTGTGAATTTCGATTTTACCTATGCAGTGAACTACGTGCTGGCTCATAATTACATGCGCGGAACTGAAGGCAATCAGAGTAAGATGTTTGGTTCCAACGATATCGTTACTCGAGCACAGGCAGCAGTGATTTTGATGCAATTGCAGTCCAACATGAAGCAATTGGTTGGAGCACCGAAATCAGGCACTTCCGAGAAAAAACTACCTGAACAGCTGTTTCCGGAAGTGTATATTAAACCGGCACTTGGTAGCAAAACATTGATTGTTGAATTCGGCACAGACGGCAGGTTGTTGGTGGAAGGGAAATTCATAGATCAGGCGAGCAAGCAATTGGAGATTCAGATCGATCAGCATCAGGATAGCGTTCAAAGTGGAAAGATGCTGGAGAAAATTCCAGTGCAGATTGATTCATCAGGTCACTTCTCCATTTCGTCCACGGGTACGTATAGCGATGCTACACTAAATGTGTATCTAAGGACGCAAGGAGTGGTTTATGCCATCGGGGTCAAAAGAGGCACAATGAACGCGTCGGATTTTTCGAAATAATGACCGAACAAAATGTTCACAACTTAAGAACGATAGGCGAAGAAGCGTCCGAGCAGGTGAGGACGCTTCAACGTGTCGTGTCGCAGGACAAGAATATTGCTCCATTCAAAGTCGCTATTGTAGCGGCTTTTTTATTTTATCGGTACAAGTTAGTGTCCCGAGCCAAGGACAAGAACTTGTACCGATTGCCGGAATGGAAAAGAACATAGTCCGATTACCGATTAGGTGTACATCTAAGTGTAGAAGAGAGTCTCTTTTGAGCGATTAACTGATAACAGTATGATTAAGAGACTAGCTTCAACGCTAAGAGGTATCCACCGGAACTGTAATCGTATTTGAATTAGATAAATTAAGTTCGTTATCAAGCACTTTAGCTAAGAAAAGGAAGCTGAATGTGATTTTGGAGCAAGGGAGGAGAATATTCAAATATCGTACTTAGTGCTGATCTGTGCTTGTTAATTAATTTGCAATTTTAAGTTTATGTGTATGTACTTCATATAATTAAGAAATATATGTGCTATTATAATAGCGGCAAACATGAATTTGACGCACTTTTATTTTAAATTGATTTTAATGTATGAAGTAGACTCATTATAGGTGAACTCCCGAACATTCTATATGGCTCTGATTGATTTCGAACTTGCCTCAAAAAATCCGGCTGCCGAATGAAAAAGTCTAAAACTGAAAAAAATAAGAAACCGATCTACCTGGAGGTAGAGGATCTATCCGAAAGCCTTAAATATATAGAGAGACGATATAAAAACAGGAACATTGCGATATTTTACTCATGGCCTACTGTGGTCTCCGAGTTGGGGAAGCTCATAGGTTGAATTTAAAAGATTTGAAAAAAACTAGAGGAACGATTGAAGTGTTTGGGAAAGGTCGAAAGTGGAATGAGATACCTGTACCAGACGTATTACTGAACTAACAATCCGTCCTCATATAAAAACTAAAATTCATTCAACTTCCTAAGAAAACCCTCCGTTTTTTAGCACTTTACATTCAACTGGAACGAATAGGATTAGTATGGTCCTGTATTTTAATACTTTATTTGGAACAATCTATATGTGTTCACAAAACCAATACAACAAAAAGATCTTGGGGGATAGCCACCATCTTAAATCCAAATGGACATATGATGGTGGAAAGTACTTCCGCGCTCCTTCGAAGAAAGATTATTACCATCTGGAGCCTCCTCAAGATCTGGTCAAACTATTGCATGCTGAGGGCGTGCATCAGAGCGGAATTACCGGACACGACATAAAAGTGGTTATGGCTGATAGCGGGTTTTATATACATCCGTTTTTCGAAAAACATACTTTCCGTTCAACTCGGGTCGTGCTCGGACCTGGTGTAACTGATCCTGAGCATGATGAAAGCGGACATGCTACTAGCGAGTCAGTCAACATTTTCTCGTTGGCACCGAACGTTGATTCCACTATGGTGAAGATGAACTTCTTCAATAGCGCCGGCGCATTCAATGCTGCTGTAGCGATGAATCCTGACATTATCACCTGTAGTTGGGCAAGTGATATCAGAGGCAGTGTTTTATCCAGCATTGACAAGATGCTTGAAGCTGCTGTAGCTAATGCGGTGAGACATGATATTACAGTGTTGTTTTCTGCAGGCAATGGTCACTTATCTTTCCCTGACACGCATCCGGACGTGATTTCAGTAGGCGGCGTATTTGTACGGGAAGACGGTACCATGCAAGCAACACCTTATGCTAGGGGATTTCAGAGCAGGGTATATCCAAACCGTCAAAGCCCGGATATCTGTGGATTAGTTGGTTTGCCTCCACGAACAGCATATATTATGCTTCCAGTTGAACCAGGAGACGAAATTAATAATGAATTTTCCGGAGATATACATCCTCGCGGCGACGAAACTTCTCCAAGCGATGGGTGGGCGGCATTCAGTGGAACCTCGGCAGCAGCGCCTCAAATCGTAGGCAGTTGTGCACTTATAAAGCAAGTAAATCGTATAACTTAAACCAACTTCAAATACGAGATATATTGCAGCGAACAGCTCGAGACGTAACAGAGGGCCGATCCGCTCAAAATCCGGCTGTGCCGGGTCCCGACCTTGCCACTGGATCTGGTCTAGTCAGTGCATCCCGCGCGATCGATGAAGCAAAACGTATGGTCTAGCAAGCCGCAGACTGTCATAGTTCGTAAATACCGCATAAAGGAGAATCAACTAATGGCTGTCCCTCAATTACCAAATGAAATTATCCTAATGATGGCTAGTCGCGACATGCGAATGCACCACTATATTTGGCATACAGTGCGAAACAATTGGCTTCGCCTGTCTAGCTCGACACAGCAGAGTTTAAGAAACTTGGGGTGGGAACCACCTCGACCCGCTCTGGATCAAAACAGGGATCCTATTTTAAACAATGCTTCAGGTGAAGATTTTTTGTTTATGCATCGGCAGATGATCGTATCCGTTAACAGGGAACTTGAAAGAATCGGCCAGCCCGATTACCTTAAAGTTGAAGGGTGGACAGATGTCCCTGGGCCTAGTGATCAGGATTATCCGGTTCCTCCGTCTTGGAATTCTGATTTGAATCAAGTAAAATCAGATTCCTATTTTTTGACGGTTCTAATGCCGTTAGAAAATCAAATTAAAGATCCGGAACAATTAAGAAATATGAGTTTGGGCGAAATGGGAGCTCGAATCGAGTTTACTATTCATAACGATCTTCATATGCGGTTTGCATCGAATCCCGGTCAACAAAGACCTGCTGTGACTGCTGGGAATCCAGAAGCTATTGACCCCAGATGGGATAATCCTCAGTATGACTATTTAGGAGATACTTATTCCAGTCATGTAAATCCAATATTTTGGAAGCTCCATGGTTGGGTAGACAACAGAATTGAAGATTGGAAAAACGCAAATGAGGTTTTAGATATAGAATGGATCGGAACATGGGAAGGACCCGCTCATCATCATCTTTCAGAGGCACAGGATAATCTTAACCGGGTAGTAAGTGTGTTGGGAGAGAATGATCTGCTTCCGGAATTTCCGGCAAAACCAATCAACCTGTAAGCACCTCTCGTTAAAAATAGGCACGATATATAACTGAGTTGCCAAATAGATCAGTTTTTCTGAACTACCGAACCAGATAAGACGTAATGAAGTGAAGTCTGTCACTATTGAGTAAGCGCTAGAACTTAAAAAGAAACTGTTTAAGGCAAAAATCTGATCCGCATCCCTTCAAGTAGACAGTACAAATAATAAAGAGCTAGCCGCCTTAGTCTTGAATTCCAATAGACTGAGGCCGGTTAGTCTTACCTGTAACCGCTCGCGCTTAAATCTACCAAGGGCCAGGGGTTGCGATAGTATACTTAAAACCACGACGATCCAAGCAGATGGTAGATTGGAGCCTGTTGTGGATTGGGAATGAGGCAAATCCCCGAATTACAATTAGGGCTCATTGATGATATTTCGATTGTAGAAGCTTAAAAACTCGCCAGTCAAGATTTTTTGAAACGGTAGATCAAGGTTGAGGGTCCGGAAAAAAATTTGGCTTATCGTAATGAATTCATCTTTTTCAAATAATGATTAACGTTTTTTTAACTTGACACGTGTGTCGTGGGACAAGAACTTGTACCGATTGCCGATTAGGCGTATATCTAATCGGTTTTTTACCCATAAATTCATTAATAGTTACGGAGAAGCGTAACACAAACTAAAAAGGAAGTGGTGGCCCAACATCGACATGCACAAATCAAGGCTATCCAAAGCGAGGTGTTGGCAGGGTTGTCTGGTTTTGTTGTGATTACAGGTTGTAATCTACGGGGTAGAGTATGGATTAAACGGTTATTTTTGAATAAATAGTAAAGTAACTTAGTGGAATCATAAAAATGAAGAAAATAGTTACATATGTATGAGGATTCAAATGAAACTAACAGGAAACTATAGCTTAACGAAACTAAGAAGGCAGCCGATCAAAGTAATCGGCTGCTTTTGGTCAATTTAACTTTAATTAGTCTGTCACTTCAGCTAGAAAGCGTTACGATGTGTTATACGGAGTTTAACTTTGAGGTTCATTCAGTGATAGAAAAGAGAAAGGACGAGGGGCATTATACAAAGAGAGAAGGGAATGCAGCTTGCAACGCCGACTCAGAATATATATGAAGAGTAAAGGGACTTGTTTGTGTAATTATGCAAAGAAGATGAGGTATTTGTACTTCAGAAAGATCCAAAACTTGTCTTAGTAGAACTATATTTTATAAGGAGACACGTAAGATGGATTTGAAACTTAGGGAAAAGGCTCTGTTATTTTACTTGATTGAGGCTAGATACAATGATTTGGAGTTAAGAGAGGAGCAAGTATAAATGGATGGATTGAGAAAAAGGGTTCACCTTTAGCGGTCATTTAAACTAAACGATATAGCCTTAGTGTATAAAACCGAAATGTTGGCTGTACCCTGGTAGAGTCAGGGACAGCCAACTGAACGCGGAAAATGTACGTTAAGAGATTGATAAACGCAAAAATCCGGCTTTTGTGCTTTGCACACGGAGTGGTCGTAATACATTTGAAGCAGTCAAATTATTAGTGTGAGGTTATGCTGAGCTCTATTCTTCCTGTTTTGTGGGATATCAGTAATAGAGTATCCTACGCGACAATTAGGACGGGAATTGTTATAGAATGCTATAGAAGAATCGGGATTTGAGCGGTTGGGTGATAGAGCAAGTGGCGCGTAATATCACCGCGATGATGGACTGCCAGAGGTCCCCAAGTAGGGTTCGTATCGTGCATCACCTTGAGTAGTGAGAGCATCCGGTCAAAAATAATTTGCAAATCTGCTTCCCTGGATAGTCCTTCGGTTACGGCGGCCGCCACGACATGTGCTGCATAAAAGCCGGAACGGTAATCTACAGCAAGCGAGCCTGTTGTTTGCAGCAAAGTGCGTAAAAATGCGGAAATGTTCTCATCGTTGTTGTTCCAGTTTTGAATTTCATCCAGGCTGTGATTTTCAAGACTACTCAGTTTGGTTTGCATAATGGCGGAGGCCACAATTCTGGCGGATTGCTTCGCAATTTCGACATCAATGACGTTATTTTCAAGCTCGATGATCGATAAATCCTTGTCGGTTTCCGATTCAATAATTTCTGCCCATGCACCAGCCTGGTCGAAATTGAGCAGGGCGGTGGCGTATGCTCCCAAATAGCCGCGCAAAATATCTGCCGCATGAGGGTCAGAAGCAGATCCTTGATTGCGCAACTTCGCACTTCCTGTATACGCTGCGTTAATTCCCCGGAAATAGCCGATCAAACCAATGGCGGCCGCAGGGCCGAGGTTGAGAACACCAAGTACATCGGATGCGGTTTCATCAATTCTTGAAGCCCAGTAATCAGGCAGGCCTTGCCCGATGTTTTCGCCGATCAACCTAGCCCTTACAACATTTGCCAGCTCTTTAAGCAGACCCACGTCGGCATGCAGAATGTCATGTCCACATACTTCATGAGGAATGCTGGACCAGGCCAGGAGTCCGGTTGTCGCATGAGCAGGAGGCAGGCTAACAATTGCTGCTTTTAGTTTGAATACGGATGCTGCGTCAATCGGCCAAGTGTATGGACCGCTCTCTGGCTCTCCCCATTTAACTAGAGCCGGAATAATGCTAAGATCTGGCTGTTTTACTCCAATCCTGTCTCCCGCACTCAGAAAACCGTCGTAAAGATCGCTGACAACCTCCTGAAAGGCATCAGTGGCCAACTCGTAATAGCCTTCTCCGTTTTGGAGAATGCTTTGAGCGATATCGAGCATAAGTCTAGCGATACTGTTCTTTTGCGGGTCACGGATCAAAATGTCGATGAACCCCCGTTCGCCAAGTTCATCCAGCGTCTTAATGAAAGGGATGACAACCGTTTCCCGATATAAGGCTGGTAGCGTATTATTGACCGCCTCCAGTCTTCCCCGCAATTGATGATAATTTGTGGGGTCCACTAGCCCATTTTGATTCGACAGAATCGCTTTTTTCACATTTTCGATGCATGTTGTCATATTGGAGATGTCAGGCGTGGCTACTGAAACGATTCGGCTTCTTTCGTGTATTCTTTGCATAGGTTCATACCTCCAGAGTTTTATTGATTCAATCACGAGATTTATCCGGAATTCTACCGGAACTTTCGCTTATTTCTCGTTCTCTTAAACGCTCTTCGTTCGGTTCAAGCTTCAGCTTCAATCTGTCCGCTATGGTTTCCGCAGTCTGCCAGGCCCGCAGATAAGGACTGGAAATCAGACGATCTAGGTGCAGGTCCTCCATCCGAGACAAAAATTCCGCAAGCTGTCGGGCCTGTTCGTGCCCTGATTCGGTCAAGGGACATTACGTAAATTGCTGGTTGCTATACCATGACGAGCCACGTAAAATGTAGTGTGATGATTCATGAGTTACATCCTGCCTTTCGTAGTAGCAGCGGCTTAAACGGTCACGGAATCTTTCTTCATTGGTACAACAATAGATCGTACATTACGGCACTTACCAATACAGGGTCATAATAACAAAAATTTAAAAACATATAATATTACATATTTTGAGAATTGAATACTTGTTTATCCTTCTCTAAACACCGTCAACCTCTTTTTTTGTCGACCAACATCCATTTGAATTCTTCGCCAGAGCTTCAGATTATCGAGACTTTGGACTTCGACCGAACCTGTTGATATAAAGAAGACCGGTTAATGCGGCAGTTCGCCCCATCCGCTCCAGGGACCGCTAGCCGGCGCAGTTTGCCAGATGTTCCACAACGTGTCGTTCATCCCGATACCGAAGGCTTCCAGACGGCCATCCTGGTTCAGAACCACTGAAATATTTTTGCCCACCCCACCCAGGCGGTTCCACCCGCTCCAAGGGCCCGAGCTTGGCGCAGTCTGCCAGATGTTCCAGAGTGCGTCGTCCGTACCTATTCCGAACACTTCCAGGCGTCCGTCACTGTTGCAAGCAGCGGTGATTTGCTTGACTCCGCCGGCCAAGCTGCTCCACCCGCTCCAAGGGCCCGAGCTTGGCGCAGTCTGCCAGATGTTCCAGAGTGCGTCATCCATCCCAATAGCGAAGAGCTCCAACCGCCCATCTCGGTTCAGGGTTGAGGCGATCTGCTTGACCCCGCCGCCAAGCGAGTTCCAGTTGCTCCAAGGACCAGAGCTGGGCACGGTTTGCCAGATGTTCCAGAGCGCGTTGTCCATCCCGATAGCGAAGACTTCCAGGCGTCCATCCTGATTGAGTGCGGGGACGATCTGCTTAACCCCGCCGCCAAGCGAGTTCCAGTTGCTCCAAGGACCGGTGCTAGGTCTTGTCTGCCAGATGTTCCACAACCCGTTGTCCATCCCGATAGCGAAGACTTCTAGGCGTCCATCGCTGTTGCACGACGCCGCAATCTGCTTGACTCCTCCGCCCAGACGGTTCCACTCACTCCACGGACCCACGCTAGGTGCGGTCTGCCAGATGTTCCAGAGCGCGTCATCTATCCCAATAGCGAAGACTTCCAGACGTCCATCTTGGTTGAGCGCGGCTGAAATTTGCTTGACCCCTCCGCCAAGCGAGTTCCAGTTGCTCCAGGGACCGGAGCTGGGTGCGGTCTGCCAGATGTTCCAGAGTGCGTTGTTCATCCCGATGCCGAAAACTTCGAGCCGGCCATCGGCGTTCCTCGCCGCCGTTTGCGAGCGGATCTGTGTGGTCGGATAGAGCACCTGAATACCCGTCAAGTCGTCGGGTTGCAGGTTGCGCAACGTGAAGTTGTCGCTGATCGTTGGGAACATCACTGAACCTGAGACGTTGGTGTGGCCAAGACCCAGAATATGGCCGATCTCGTGTAGCGCGACCGTTTCGATGTCAAATGCATTGACCGCGGCTCCGTCCATCCAGGTGTGCTCTTGGTCATCGAAGTGAACAGGCAGTGGCAGATTGTTGACGATGATGGAACAGCCCGGTGGGAAGTCCGCATGTGCTAAAATCCCACCAACCATGCTGTGGTCTGGATCAGCCGCCCGCCGCCACTCGATCTGGATGTCAGGGTTCTGATTGACTCCGACCTCGGCGAAAGTGAAGCCAACCCCAGCAGCACTCCAAGTGGCAAATGCCCGTCGAACAGCGTTCTGCGCAACTTGATTCGAAACTTGCCCGGAGAGGGGGCCAAACGCGAAGGTCAGATTGCGGCGCCCCCACGGGCAAACGGTAGCGAAGGCCAACGGGTCTTGCGTATCCGGCTGTCCGCAGCGGTCTTGACTCATGAAGTCGCGGGTCGCCTCGTCAAAGACCCCCGGTTTTCCGATCGAATAGCGTTGCTGAAAGCGCGCTAGCGCACGAGAAGTACCTTCATCTAGTTCGCCCGTCTCTAGTGCATCCTCGTGGAAGTATCCGAAGCGCTTCAAGTAAATCTGGACCTGCATAAAATCCGGGTGCTGTTCCCCTAGCTTGAGTTCCGGCAGTTCCTTGACCATACGGAGATTTACGATTCTTTCAAGGTCAGCTTTTGGCAATGATTTCTCTCCTCTGGGTAGTATTGTTTAACATTATAAAAGTATGTCCAGTCAAACTTATTGCTCGGCAGGAACTTTATTCCAGTACTTATGTCATTCCAAAAGGAGTGTCGTAAGAAATGTAGAACCACCTCACAGAATGTCTCTTCTGTGAGGTGGTTCTTGCATATGAGCACAAAAATGAATTCTGAAACCGTAGTGTATCTCGTCAAATTCACTTGGTTAATCCGCCCCAATACTACTTCAATTCAGTATGCGAGGCTATGACATTTTGTTAGGGAAGACCTGGTTAACAGTTGGTAATAGGAGTCATCTCACGAAACGGAAGAAATCGTACGCTAAGGGAACTTGGACACCAAAATAGCTGGTTAACGCTTAACAACTCCTTGCTGTATGGGGAGTACAAGCCGAGAAAAACAGAGCATAGTATGGGAATGAATCACCAATTTGTGGGTGACCCATTCTTTCCCTTTGAGATGACCATTTTGACCCCATCTTGGGAACAACCAAAAAAACGAAGCTACCCTTACCCCTAGAGATAGCGCCCATGCTGGGCGCACTAAAAGGAGATAGCGACAACTATGAAGATAGGGTCGTCCCAAGTCGTGTAATGAATCAGCTTCCGCTGAACTAAAGACTGACTATTTATTGAGTAAAGAAAATTCCAAGAAATCAAAATAAATAAAATTACTCAAGTAAAAGAGGTAAGTAAACAAAAGCCAACAGATGAAGCGGATGAAAAAAGCATCAGAAGATGCAAAAGCACAAAATGAATTATTAGACAAAGTTCGAGAAGAACAAATGAATAGGGAAAAGCTCAATGAGATGGATAATTATGAGCGCTTATTAAAACAATTCAATACAAAGATGTATTAAATAAGGAGAACATGACATTAAACAATCACTTGATACCTGTTGGAACACACCCTATTGAAGTAGGGGATTATTTACTCCCGACCAGAGAGGTACTCCGTTTGAAGGGTAATCTCAAAAAGATTGTACTGAACCGATTACTAAGAATGATTGTCTATGGTCAGCCACGTCTTGGAAAGACGACTGCATTAAAATTTGCTTTGGAGAATCTGCCACATTTTATGAATGCGCCCATACCAATCTTTATAGCTAACAGAAACTCATACAAGTTCCAAACGAAGGGGAAATTTTATGCAGATCTTCCCATGACTATGAATTTCCGTTTATAGCTAGAAGACAAGCTGATGAAATGCGGAATCAAATTGTCAATTTGCTAAAAGAAATAGCGGAATTGTCTCGCTTAAAAAGGGTTATCTTAATTATGGATGAGGCACATCGCCTAACGGAATCTCATTTTATTTGGTTAATGGACATCCACAATCAACTGGATCGTGCGAAAATCAGTATGACTGAGATTTGCGTAGGTCAAGAAGAGTTGCTCACAAGAAGAACATTCTTTCTATAACAACATAAGAATCATTGGACGCTTTATGACGCATGAACATCATTTTTTCGGTATCACTTCCTTGGACGATATTAGAGTTGTTCTTCGATGCTACGATTCCTCGGAAATCTCCGCATATCCCGAAAACATTGATTGGAGCTTCACTAGATTTTTTTTCCTGAAGGATATGCGAAAGGTCATCGCTTGGAAGATGATGCTACTTTAATTTATCTACAATTGAAAACGGTAGTATTGACACCTTAACAGATAGCAAATCACTTGAAGGCAATTGGGGCTGTGAGCACCCGCCAAAACCACCAGACAAGCTGCAAAAGGCGTTACAGCTCCACAACAGCAGGTATTACAAACGTGGTGGTGAGTAGTAGTTGGAAAAGTAAGGAATTGGTTTGCTAAATAAAAAAAACAAAGAGAAAGCTCATGAATTAATGAGCTTTCCTTTATTACGTGTAATCAAGCAAAAGAGAAAAGTTGATCCTCAATTAACTCATAGCTATTAATCATCGGAATAAACTGTAGCATTGAAACTTTCGGGTCCCAGGCGAACGTTGTTAACACTGAAGCTTGGATTATAGGTGAAATTAGCGTACGCAGAATAAATAAGTTGACCATTTCCAGGTGTAGGCACATTGTAATTAGAACCAGTAAAACTGAATACGCAAGGACTGAAAAATTCATTGGCCAGAATGATTGTGCCCGCACGATAAACAAGCTGCTGTGAACTGCTCAATCCTCGGTACACTTCTATGACAAAATTCCCGTTAACAGGCAGTTGATTAACAGAAACCTCGATAATACCCGAAAAAACGGATGAACATTCCTGGATTGCTTACCTGTAGTCCATCTTGAGCAAATAATTGTGGGACTCCATTCGTGAGCTGGGGGTTAATTTGTTCAGCTCGTTTGAGCCTTGGGAAGTCCGAGCATCTAAAGTTTTGACCAAGTGATTTCCTCCTTCCGTAAAGGAGTCATATAGAGTTGAAGTTAATCGTCGCTGTAAGTGACAGCATTGAAGCATTCCGGTCCAATGCGGGTGGCTTGTTCCATTCCGGATGCTGGCACAAATGTTGCATAGCAAGAATAGATTAGTTGTCCATTTATAGGGGGAGGCACATTGTAATCCTAACCTTCGAAACTTGCGAGTATAGTGTTGATGGAAGTGAATATAGGCTGCGAAACGACATAAATAGGTTGGCCTGCATTAGTGGCCCCCCTGAAAATTTCCAGTCGAATAGTAGAGGGCAACGAAGATAAACTGGCCACTGAGAATCGATAGGTCCCATTAAACTGAGTACGGATGAGCGGTCCTGGATTAACAATGTTGAGTCCCACGATCCCAAGCAGGGGAGGTGTGTTTGATGGAACGGGGATGTTGAGCGGAGTAATCCCTGTGGATGCGAGAGAGTACGAGCGTCGAGTGTACGAACCATTTTCATTCCTACAATCTATTATACTGAAATATCGTATGTTTCTGATTCGAAAGAGTTTTACGCTTATTGGAAATAAGTTACAGTGATCTATAGAATCAGATATTATGCTGGTATGTCGAATCAATCTAACTATTAAATCTGGCTTTAAGTTATGACTGATTAATGACTGTAAAACAACTGATGTACCAACCGGGAGGCAGTTGAGCATAGGGAACTTCTGATAGAGTTTTAGCTATGCACCTTTGGTTGTTTTGCTGTTTACAAATAGACAAGGAAGCGGAACTTAATCGGATGGATGAAGCACTTGGAATCGTAATGAACAGATTTCAAGCTCGCAACGTGAAGTTATTCAGCGTGGTTACCTGGATAAGAGGGAGTTCGATTATATTAGTTGCGCAACGTTAGCGTCTGGTGTCGAGGGACAAGAACATTGTGTCATTTCGGATTAGGTAGTTATCTAAATAGTATCACGATGGAGATCATGTGACTAGATAAGAGCATATGAACATAAGACTTCGCTTGAATAACGATTTTTTGTTTCAGGAACTAGATTTTTTCGACTAAGGCAAAGAACTAGTTCAAGTTGATAAGAATTTATCTGTTTCATTAAGCTAATTGGCAGGATAGTTGAGTTGATCGTCGAAATGTAAGCAGATAAACAGCAGGGAAGTTGAGCGCTAAGCAACTGAGCGTAACGGTTGTCCGGCAGAGAAAAAAATACAAAAGACGCCTCTGAAAAAGAATTTAAGAATTTAAATGTTATTATGGAAAGTAAACATTTTAAAGGGGAAATTCAAGCTTCAGCCAGGGACTCGTATTGTGGATAGCTATAGGATAAGAAGAAGCAGAAAACAATGAAAGGTGAAATCTGCTCCTCCTGAAAATAAATTACACAATCCAAACTCGTCTAATGCTAGGTCTTTCATCGATAAATTTTAATTCATACACATCAGGGTTCGTTATTGAGACTCCCTTATCAAAATCCCAATTTTGATCGTAATGATTAAACAAGATCATCATTGTCAAACGATGGGTAAACAAGAAAGTGGGGTTTTGATTATCATGCCTTATTTCATCTATTAGACTGGTTGCACGAACACGTACTTCTTCGTTAGATTCGCCATTTGGAAATCTATGATTCGTATCGGAAAAATGTTTCTTTAAATCTTCAAATAAGTTACTCCCCTGGTAATCTCCTATATTCCGCTCTTGTAGCCTTTTATCTTTGGAGAATGTTTGGTTTATTCGTGCTGCAAAAATTTCAGCCGTTTTGCTTGCTCTCAAATATGGACTGCTAATTAATCGACTATTCTCAATAGTGGTGATCCGCGATAAAAATTCAGCCAATTGCTGAGCCTGCTTCTGGCCATCTTCAGTCAGCGGTGCATCTGGTTCGTTAGAACTTGCCTCACCGTGTCGAATTACGTAAACAGTTGAGTTTTGCTCCATATATAAAACACTCCTTATTTAATTTCTGGCGAGTTCTAACACTGCATTAGCTAACACATTTGTTATGTTCGAGCCATAAGAAGCATCGATAATCAAATCGCTCGCTTGATGATAATTTGGATTTGGGTCATCAACGGGTTCAGATGGCATATTGATAAAAAAATCTTCAAAAACAACAACAGCATACCCTTGCTGATGGAAAGATGCATGGTCACTTCTACCGATCGCACCATCGAATACAGTTCTGTCGGGGTTATTAACAGTGCTTGTACCTTGATAGCATTGAGGTGAGGACATAGATGGTACTCTAACAGCATTATTTGCTATGGTTTGAGCTATAGATACAGAAGCATTCCGAATATCTTCATCATTATGACCCTCATGTATTTCAAACAGATGGTTGTTATCACTGTTAAAGCCAATCATATCTATACAAACTGCAGCTTTAACTGGTGCGCCTGTCGCTTTAAGCATAGATGCATATACATTGCTACCAACAAGTCCTGACTCCTCAGCATTAAAAAACAAAACCGGACGGTATGAGTGAGCTGATCCCTGTACTCCAATAAACACTTAGCAATTGACAAAACAACAGCCAGCTATTCCAGAAGCATCATCATCTGCGCCAGGTGCGGGTGTTCTTTTGATCCAAAAATCTGAACCATTTCAGATATCTCATTATTTAATATGTTTATGGCTAATTGGAGATGGGGAGTGGATAAACCTAATTCAGCTGCTAAACCTCTTAAGACGCGATCGGAAGAAACTATAATCGTTGAATTAGCCTGTACAAGATATCGGTTTAACTCGTGCTGAAGCGTGCTTTTATTTTGATAAATGACAATGCGATTGAATTGAGGAAAATAATCCTTCAAATTTTCCTCAGATACAGATGTTTCAGGCAAGAACACAACCATTTCTACATCAAAATGTTGTAAGCTTTCCATCAATGTGGCGATCCCCGGTAGGAAATCAACTCCAACTACTTCACTTCCCTCGCTATAGCGAAGCATGACGAATGATTGGTCAAACAAAAAAAATCGATTTAATATTCGTTGACATTAGTTATCCCCTTTCATATGTATTCGCATTTAATATCTCAAACAATATATATAATTATGATAATTTAAAAATGGATTAAATGGATTTTATTTCATGATTACTTTGTAAATACTTGTAAAAAATAAGATTCGATGATCAAACACTAAATTTTAATATTACGCTCAAGGAGATGCTGAATTGTGATAAAACAAATTGATAAAAGAATTTACCACTTTACTAATGAGTTGCATCTTGATCGATTGGATGAATCATTCAGTGATACCGAGTTGAAGAAAGAAAACTCAAAACCCACAATAAATCCGTTAACAGGGAATGCTGCATTTGTAATGTTGAATCTTGCGGCGTCGAATACTGATGACTCCTTCATAACAAGGGCAATTGAAGCGGTCAATCATAATTCTTCTGTCTTGGGGTTTTCTAGAGATTCAGTAACGGAAGGAATGGAATTTGTTCCGGATCCTAGGGTAATCGAAACAAGTGCAAATACATCTGTTGTTCATTTGCATCAAGTTTATCGCGGGGTCCCGGTTTATCAAATGTCTAGAACCTTTCGTTTTAAGGAAAATGGCACTCTTGAAGACATTGTTGGAGATAATGTGAGTATAAATGAAGAAATCAACCTCATACCTGAAATTACTGTGGATTCAGCAATAGTAGCAGCAAATGAGTACATTAATGCTAACCAGACTTCAACTGAAGTTCAAGTGGATGGGTGGGGGCAACCACTCCCAAGTGTAAAAATCAATACAACAGAATATTCCCCTAAAGTATTAACTACGTTTCCATCCCCTGCACAGTACACAGTATTAGACAAAGGGGTGTTTGAAGAAAACATCACAGCAAATTTAACGATATTCCCACAATATCCAAAATTGCGTTTAGCTTGGCACTTTGCAATTACCCTTCTAGATACTAAGGAGCAGTATGAATTCATTGTAGCGGCTGATCAGAAACAATCGAGTGAGGTTTTACTTTGTAAAAGGAAAGGTTCTCATATGAAGGCTGAAGGAAGTGTGTTCGAGTTTAACGGTGGGGAACAGCGAAAACTCTTTACATTCCCGAGACCCATAACTGAATATCCAGTCAAACCATCATCGGCACTTCCTAGTATTTTTCCTGTTGATTGGGTAGAGGAAACCAATACCAAAGGAAACAGTACGCAGTCATTGATGTGTGACTCAAACGTTTCAATCGTTGAATGCATGCAAGCTGTCCCAATGGAAGGAAAAGTGGACAATGGCAAGGTTACATTTATACCTTCAGATGATTCTGGCGATGAACAGAAAATACTTAATGCCTTCTATTTTTGCAACTATATGCATGATTTCTTTTATATGCTTGGTTTCGATGAAAAATCCGGGAATTTTCAGGATAATAACTCTACTGGATTAGGTCTAGAGAAAGATTATGTAAAAGTAAATGTGTTTTCTGGACCTGTCTATGGAACAGCAAACATGAGGACACCTGCTGATGGAAGAAATCCGATAATGAATCTAGGTGTCGTGTCTTCTACTAATCGCCATACAGCCCTAGATGCTGATGTGGTATTCCATGAGTACACTCATGGTGTAACAAATAGACTTGTTGGGGGACCGTTGGATCAAAATTCTTTAGGCATGCCACAAAGTAGTGGGATGAGTGAAGGTTGGAGTGATTACTTTGCTCTTACAATTCAGAATTTCAGTCGTACACAAGAAAAAGTGGTTACAGGAGCATGGGTAGTTAATGATATTAGAGGAATTCGTGAATTTAAGTATGATGATGATTTTCCCGATCACTTTGGCGATCTCGGAACGGGACGGTACACTGAAGATGATGAACATAATATTGGTGAAATCTGGTGCGCTACGTTAATGTATTTAAATCGAAAATTAGTAGAAAAATTAGGGAAGGATAAAGGATATAATTTGGCTTGGAGAATTGTAATTGACAGTCTAAAACTTTCTCGCGCAAATCCAAGTTTAATTGATGCACGAGATAATATGTTAAGTGCAATTCGAGACCTAAGATTAATTAATCAACTCAGTGAAGATGATTTTAAAACAACAAATCAATGTGCCTGGAGAGCTTTTAGTAAATTTGGTATAGGTCCTAATGCAAGTAGTAATGGAGCAACCTTACATGGAATAGTTGCAGATTTTGAACTGCCACGGGATATCTAAACAAAACAATTTGAGCAAAGGGATAATTATTTTATTATCCTTTCATTAGGGATTTTAAGGGATGTTAAACATGTGCTCAATACAAACAATTACGATCACAGTCATATTGACAATACTCTCAAAAACATACCGAGTTTTGTGTCGAGGGACAAGAACATAGTCCGATTACCGATTATATGAATATCTAATCATTGATAACATGCATTTAAAGCTTTGTTAAGTACCATAATACATGAAAATGTTCACAATGTTATGTCACAGCTGACAAGATGAGAGGTTAAACACGGTTGCGATTAAAAAGGCGAAATACGGCCTGAAAATAGCTGCTGAGGACAAGAACTTGTACCGATTACCGTATTGGACAAGAACATGTTCCTATTGCCGATTAGGCGTATATCTAATCGTCATCTTGCCCTTCAATTCATTAAACTAACGGCTAGTTTACGTTAATGATGAGTGTAGCTGACCGGAAAGCAAAAGCAGCCTGAAATGGAAGAACGAATTAACAGATAAATTAACCAATACCACAGGGCCGGAGGGAAACATTTCCGGCTCTATTTTTTTAGGGAATTTAAATTTTTTGAAGCGGAAGTTTGCAGTTATTGCTATTGCCGCAGTCGTTTGTATCAACCGTAGCTATTGTAGCAGAGCAGCCTATTCACATTAACTATTCAAATTTGACTAGTGCGATTTGAATTTGGATATATCAACGATCGCTAAGGCAACTGGGCTCACTGAACAGGAGATCATTCAATTGAAAAGATAAGCCCTTTTTTTAAAGTCGCTAAAATAGCGGCTCTTTTTGATTTTAAGAATTCGTTCTTTACTGAGTTTTTATTGTGAACATTATTATGAAGTATATTAATAAGTTCAAATTAATATTCGGAACAAGCTTTTCTTTTTGGGGCGTATGGGATAATATACCTATATAAAATAAACGCATAGTGGCAATATTTTTTCATAACTGGGAAGTTTGATAGGTGTTTAGGATCTGTAAGTCCTATAAACAGTAGAAAACATAAGAACAAGGTAAAATCCATGTGAGAAGCAAGTACATACTAAAGTAGAGTTTTAAAAAGAAAAGTAGAAATTTTCTTTTATAGCATTAGCAGGAATAGTGACTACTAGCATGGTGGGTACAGAATCAGCCGTATAAACAAGAGGAAAAGCAACTGTAGAAGTTTTACTGAATACGAAGATGATGAATTTCCCGGATGCAAAGCCGTTCCAGGATCGTCAAGGTATTGTGATAGTTGCAATTCGCTTCGTTTCGGAAGCCTTAGGAGCAAAAATGTCTTACAGGTTGGACGAACTTTAAAGTTAGCCAAGCTGATTATATTCTTCTTAGAGATAGCGACCTGGACGACTATGCAGTAGCTATTGTCAATCCGTTAAAGTAAAAAGAAAACAGCTAGGAGGTCTGTGATCAATAAAATTCTCGTGAATCTGAATAGAGTAATAGTTTGAACAACTTAGTAAGTTTAAATTTGATTATTAATTGAAAGAAATGAGGACAGAGCTGGTGAAGAAAAAATTAGTCGTTACGGGTGCAGTGATATCTCTCTTAGCAACAACACTTCAGATACATGCAGAAACTCCTACTTCTCTGCATACAAATCTGGAATCAAACCAGATGATTTCAAATGCAAATGAAAAAAAGGGGGCACAGGGGGAATCATTCAAAGATATTCAAGGTCACTGGGCGGCGACTAGCATTCAGACGGCGCTGAATAAGGGGATTGTCAGTGGTTATCCCAACGGCATGTTTTATCCAGAAAATAAAGTGACACGTGCAGAGTTTCTAAAGCTCATGGTCAGCTCACTGGGGCACAAGGTAGGGACACCAACAACAAAAGCACAATGGTATGATGAATATGTCAAATCAGCTAAAGTGAATAATTTGTATGTGGAAACCGATTTTCCATCCTCGGACTGGACCAAACCCATGACGCGAATGGAGATGGTACATGTAGCAGCACGGGCCATCGGGCAAGTGGGGGAGGATAACTATGACTTTCTATACATTGCTGTGAAAAATGGACTGCTTTCGGGTACGGGTAATGGAAGACTTGATCCAGAGGGTACCACCACTCGTGCTCAAGCTTTGACCGTCATTGACCGAATCGAGAAAGTACGAAGTGGGGAAACGCTGAAGGTAGATCTTGCAGCATTAAACAATGCTGCGAAAGCCAAAAATGCAGATAGAGATCCTTGGGGGCGTATCATTCGAACCACGAATCTCCCTAGAAACGCTAAGGATTTCCCCTATGTATTGGAAGACTATCCGAATGAAATGTATGAGATGAAACCCAACATCATTGTGGATACGACGTCAGCCCAACTAGCCAAGTCGGATGAATATTTTAATTATAAGCCTATTATGGATCAGTGGAAACAAACCACAGAGAACTACTATAACTTGATGCTTAATGTCGATTACAGAACGATTGATGAAGAGTGGGCTAATGAACTATACTCATATCATAATCAAGGGTTCAGGGTAGTGCTTGCAGATATGAGGCGATATGTGCAGTGGGTGAAGGAGAATAAGATAATCATCAAGGGTTCATTAGTTGCCGAGCCTTCTATGCTGACTGACGCCAATCGATTAGCAGGTTACTTTATTCGCACTAAATTTGAATTTGAAATCGAGGCATATAACAAGTATGAGGACGTAATGTTTGACGAACGTTTCATGAAGGCAGGCCCCTTCAAAAAAGGAAAAAAATATGAAGGGTATTCGGATATTCCGCTCTCTACAAATTCAAACACAGAAGATTTAAAAGTAAGTGGTATGGCTACTTTATTTGATCGAAACTCTATAGTTCGTGAAGTGAAATGAAGGCTTTAATAAAGCCAGTAAAGATCCTTCACAAGTATGGAACGGGATCTAAAGTACAAATGGTTGGATTCAATTAAAGGTTAACCCGAAAGAATACATAGCTTATCTCAGGAAAAACCAGTCTGATTTTTATCTATGGAGCGTGGAAACATTGAAAAAAGTAACTCAACTCTTATTAAGTGCTGTATTGATAATAGGTATATACCCATTCACCGAAAGCACAAGTCAGGCTGCAGTTACCTCATTTAAAGATGTACCTGCAAATCATTGGGCGAAAGCATCCATTGATGCCGCAGTAGAAAAAGGTTATTTCAAAGGATATAGCAATGGGACATTTAAACCGGGTGCGACGGTGACGCGCGCAGAATTTGCAACATTGCTGTCCCGAGTGGCCAAAAGAACGGCGAAAACGGATCAGGCAAATGTGTTTAAGGATTTGACCGGCCACTGGAGTGAGGAAGAAGTGAATCGTGCAGTATCCCTGGGGTTCTTGAACTCTTCAGATTACCCGAATGGGTTTAAACCTAGCACCGCATTAACACGGGAAGAGATGGCGAAGTGGCTCAGTTCAGGCCTCGCTGCTAAAGATGAAGAGTACAAGCAAGCGCTGAAAGATACAGAAAACACGCTGGTTCCTGTAGCAGAATACTACAAGGGCGGATTGAAGAAATCAGCATATCCCTTCGTATCAGTAGTTCTGGGAACCGGATTAATGAGTGGCTATCCAGATGGCACCTTTGGTCCAGGCAAAACGACCACACGTGCAGAGGCAGCGGTTATTTTATCACGTTACGAGCAGATACAGGAGAATGAGGCAACTTCGTATAGAGATCTGAATGAGATGCGCGAAGTGGGATTGACTGGTACAAACCTAACTTCTGCTACGCCGTATGTTTATCTGAAATCAGAAGACGGTACAATTGCAAGCTTTGATCGCATCGTTGGTAAATCGGCCAAATTACGCAATAATTTGGGTACCATTATGCCGCATAGGATGATTGTTACCCATGCAAATTCTAAGAAAAGCGTTCTAAATCTTTATGGGAAGATGTTCATTGACAAGAATTACAGATATCCTATTAAACAGGAATTATATGAGGTTTTTATCGAAGTAACGGTAACTCCGAAGGGTGATAATTTAAGAAATCTAGCTTTCTACCAAGCTATAGCCGACGTTTTTACAACGGTAAACAACTTTGATAGTGGAACAGTAGAAGCTTATGGCATCAATAATCTGCCGGTTGAAGAGTACGTGGATTCTGGTTTTTTCAAAAAGGAAGTGCCACGAAAGTTCTGGATGCGGTTTGCGTTAGCTAAAACTTCAGATGGATCTTCCACAGGAACCTGGAAAACCTTCACCATAGACCAAAATACGAGTTCTTCTTTTAGTCTCCCACTAAGATAAGTCGAATGAAGAACTGCTACAGACTTAAACAAAAGCAGGGCGGACCGGGGGGAAGTAATGGTAAATCCATAGTAAGTGGTGAAGATGTTGCTTCGTTCATCAGCCAATTTAATTTAGTACGGGAAATGGAAGGTATACAAATTATTATAGGTTTGGAATGGAGTATTTCAAATCAATCTTAATCTATAGGTATATAGCAAATTACTATTTTTAACTTTGGAGGTCCTATGAACACTAAGCTTATCTAACTTTATTAATGGTATTATTGTTACTTTTCTCACAGGAGTAATGACCCCTTGGGACAGTGTTGTTTACGGTAGTGCCGTTGATTCGAATGCTGAGACAAAAGATAAAACTAACCTACAGTGGATACCTCACAATTATAGGATAAATGGAACAGGAAAACCTATAGTGAGGAAAACGACAGTCGATTACACTACAGGTTTATTTAAGAATGAGGATACTGTACTGGACTTCATAGACACCTCTTCTGAGTACTATTTCAAGTCCATTAGCGGGATGAACACGAAAAACCCTTTAATCACTTATGCGATATAAAAGGGCGGAGCTACAGAAAAACTTCTAAAGTATGATAGCTGTAAGAAAGTTGTTACTACCCTCGCAGATCGAAATATCAACGATGGAGCGATTGACGAAGTTTACCCAGATACAGGGATGTACGTCGTAGAGAAGGGAAGAAGAGAATACCTAGTTTATTCTTTAGCTACCAATAAACTGATACACAAAGCAAAAGAAAGACCCATGGAACACTCAAATATTTTTGTAACTAACTACTTGTACCACAATTACTTTGATCCAGAGTTGTCTATTGGAGCATTATATGTGGAAGCAGGTACGTAATATGATTCAAAAAATGAATATGTTTCTTACCCGGGAGAATATCCTTACGAGATCAAGGTTAATGGAAAAATAATAAAACTCCATACAACTAGAGAAAACGCCGCAGATGATTATGTTGACAAGAGAAAGTTCGCTCAATCAAGTCCAAATGGTAAGTATGTCGTACTCCAGGTGAACTTCATTGAAAACAATCGATCGGTCAAGGAACAGCAGAATACCGGGTTTTTGAAACTCAGACAGGGAAACGGGTTCGAACCATAACGATTAATACGACTGGATCATCTTCTGCCATTGATTACGGAGTCAGTTGGATGGGGGGCACGGATCATATCTTTCAATCTGGTCTTTTAAACCAAGGTGCCTACCGTGTCATCGGGAGCGATCTAATGACACCTCGAAGATATGGTAATGTTGTTGACGATTTTACTGAACCTTATTATAGCTTTTCACTAAATGATTACTTGAGTATAAATGATCCTATTCCGGTGAGTTTCGAGGGGAAATACCTGAAGTATAGTGGTCAGGGAACGTTCAGTCAAACTGATCTAACTATGTACACACCTGTTTCGGAATTAATGGCTCTCTTAGGTGGAACCATTAGCAATAAAAACGGTAAGATTACCCTTACTTAACAAGAGAAGTCGTTTAATCTGAATCCCAAAAAATAAATCTTTTGGAAGAACCGCACCTATTATCCAATTAGATATGTTCTAACTGGCGTGGGATTAAAACTTTTTACTAAATCTAACAAACTAGCTTCCGAAGAGTGGAGAGAACTTCAGATTGTGAAGTAGTTTTCAAAGTGTATGTCGGAGGACTAGAACATAGTTTCTTTGAAGTCGGTAAATTAGCGGCTTTGTTATTTTGTCGGTACAAGTTCTTGTCCCGAGCCAAGTACAAGAACTTGTACCGATTGCCGGAATGGACAAGAACATAGTCCGATTACCGATTAGATGTACATCTAAACATTGATCACATGCACTTAAAGCTTTATTAAGTACCATAATACATGAAAATGTTCACAATATTATGTGACAACTGACAAGATGAGAGGTAAAACACGGTTGCTAGGTATTAAAAAGGCGAAACATCGGACTGAAAATAACTGCTGAGGACAAGAACATGTTCCTATTTCCGATTAGATATATACCTAACAATTCTCTGTCCTCTAATTGAGCGGGAACATGTTTGTTTAGAAGGCGGTTTTCCTGCAGTAGTAATCATTAAAGGGGATTCCCATGGTGAACCGAGAGGATATACCTATATTAAATGAGTATATAGCGGTAATATTCTTATTATAATCTGTTTTGTTAGTATTTAGGTCCTAAAATACCTATACATAGTAAAACACCGAAAATAAGTACATACGAACTTGAGGTAGTTAAGAAACTAGTTTTAACCGTATTAGTTAGATAGGATGTAAGGCTGATAGTTTCAGGAACAGAAACGTACGTACTAGAGCATTTGAATAGGAGGTCTCTTTAACAAAGAAATCGTTTGTAGAATCTATATTTAACTTGGTTGCTGAGTAGAAACCTAAATGATGGAGTAAAGGAATGAAAGAGATGAACAAATGGACGATGAAGGAAACATTGAAAGGAAAGACCTTTTCCATAATTATCCTAACGATTATTTTGACCATTGCAATCAATAAATTGGTCAATCGAATAATGACTCAAGAGGTGATTTTTGAGGGGGGGTTATACTCTTCTTATACAAACCATTTCTCACTTGGTATCTATGGTGTAATATTTGCAATCCCCGCTGGATTTATAAGTATTTTAGTTGTAAAGCTCTTTACGAATAAGATTAAAAGGCAGTCTAATCCCTTTGATGATGAAAAAAAATTCAAATGGCATAGTATGTATGGAACTGTTTGCGGATTTATTATTCTGTTTCTTCTACTTAATTTAACCAATACGTATGCATCTCAAATGCTAGTATCTGATGTATGGGATGGTTTCATACATCTAGCTATTTCATTCATTATTCCAATTGTCTTTGCTGTGATATCTGCAAAGTTGATCAACAAAGTTATGGTTCGTATAACAAATACAAACGGAAGATTAATTGAAGAGATAGAGGCAGGAAAATACGATAGAGAGATTCTAAGCCAGAGAGATAAAGCTAGAATGTTGAAGTTATTAAAAAAAGGAAGCGTGTCTTCCTTGAAGGGAGGAATGATGCGGCTCAAAGTCATTGATTTTTTACTTTTGGTCGGTGGTACTATTGTATTCGTTCTGCTGTTAGTACTGGATAAGGTTGTCTCATTATTTAGTAATCCAAACCATGGTACCGGATGGAGTAATGGGGAAAGTAATTTACACGAAGAGAGAGAACGATTAAAAAGTAAGGCATATGATAACGCTGAGGAAAAACGGGAACAGGCCGATTTTTCAAAAAAAATGTTTGTAAAACAAGCTAATTATAACGTTAGGTATTCGCAATCAGAATGGAATCGAGCAGTTCGAGATGAAAGAGAATATCAAAGGGCAAAACGTGATGCAGATTCGTTATAGTTTGTCAGCTATGTTCATGTTGTGGTTACAAAAATGTGGAGGTAAAAAATCTGGCTTTGTGCGAATGGATGTGCCCATCCCTCCAGACCGTACATGATCGTGATCGAAATGCGGCCCTCAATCTACTGCAACTGGCCAACTAAATGGCATACATTGGGGGAGGAACTCCCCTGTAAGCTGAGGCAGTTGCACTATTGACCAAGAAGCACCCCACCTCTTAGGTAGAGTGTAGTTCACATATCGAGGGATAGGAGCTCCAAGTCAGAGCCAATAAGCTGAATGAACAAAAACTGTCTGGACAAATTAGTGAGAAAGATTTCTTGAGAATGGAAAAAGGCTTAGCTAAACTTGAAAAATGATCCGTCCATATAGTGTGAAACTTTTACGTACAATTGTTTAAGGAGGATATCTTCACATGAAACGTATGTCAATTTCTGAATTGAATGAAATTTTAGTAAAAGCAACATTCTCGGCCAGACAAGAGGCCAAAAGCAATGGTGTGCCCATTGTATATGAAGAAAATGAAAAAATGATCAAGGAATATCCGGATGGCAGAAAAACAGTGATCATATATGAAGAAAATGGTAACAAAAAGGAAATTGAATACCCGTGAGCAAACCCGTCATGACTGTTTTTGCTGGAACGAATGGAGCAGGGAAAAGCACACTAACTAGAACTTTAACGATCAGTTAGGAGAGGTTATTGATCCGGATGCCATTGCAAAAACTATCAATCCTTGTCTTCCGGAATCGGTTTCTCCATCAGCTGGAAGAGAAGCTATCAAACATTCAGTGAATGTATACAGAACGGAAAAAGCTTTTCCCTTGAAACAACGCTTGTCGGTAAAAATGCAATGCGGAAAATAGAACAAGCCAAAAAGGCAGGGTTTGAAATAAACCTGTATTACTTAGGTCTTAAAAACGTGGAGTATCACATCGAGCGAGTAGAAATGCGAGTAAGGAATGGTGGACATCATAATCCAGAAGATGATATCCGAAGACGATATGACCGATCGATCGCTCTTTTATTTTTGATAATACCTCAAAATTTAGATTAGTAATGGAGGTTGAAAGAGATAAGGTTCAAACTTTATCTCAAGATATTCCCCAGTGGGTTAAAGGTGCCTTTTTAAAAGGATCGGAGAAAGAACAAGATCACACTCGTGCGGACGAGATTACTCGCGAAGATATACAAAAACAGAAAACGAAAGGGCAAGATTTCGAACGATGATTAGAAACGGAAAAAGTTAGCAAATAAGCTACTTTAACTCCATACGATTGGAGTGGTACAATAGCATGAAAAGGGTCTATCTTAACTGATTCTCAAAGGATGTATATTTCATATACAACTGCAAACGGCAAGAGTTTTTATTGGAGACATATTAGTGACTTACCCAAGATAAGAAGAACTGTTGTGGACAGATTGATTGAACTGGGTAATACATTAAAAACAGTCGAACCAAGAGATTAGAATCGACTATAGTCAACAAGATCATTATTGATGTATAAAAACAACTGTGGTATTATATACTACATAAAGAAGACGGTGCGCTATACCGTCTCCCTGCACAATTATTGTTGAGTAGGGAATCCCATCTCCATTAATGATGACAAAGACGGAAATAACCCACACTTTTGGCGCGAACCTCAGAGTGGGTTATTTCTTCTTCTTATCTACATACGTTAGTACCGCAATTAGAAATGTTGCGAACATTATCACGTCTGAGAAGGAGAAGTTCATAGCGCTCACCTCCTTTCGGAGATAAGCTAACCGCACTCAAGGCAAATCATGCCATTTGATTATAGCATATAGGAAGCGTATTTTGAATCATAAAAATAAATTGGTGGTCGCGGCATACAATCTAGCTACTTTGCACATACATAGAAAACAGGGTGATTGAATCTGGAATAAAACGGATGAATTTATATGAATTATCAGCCAATGCCTAGACTCACTACTAAAGTGTCGAGGGACAAGAACATATTCCCATTAAAGTCGCTATTTTAGCGGCTTTTTTATTTTATCGGTACAAGTTCTTGTCCCGAGCCAAGGACAAGAACTTGTACCGATTGCCGAAATGAACAAGAACATGTTCCCATTCTCGATTAGATGAACCAATTTGAGTAAAAATATAAAAATAAATGCAACATTTTACTGAAAATTGCGTTTTATTTTATATACCTTATGAGAGGAGATAGTTTATGAACAAGCGCATTTTATCACTGATAGTAACCTTGCTAATGATTTCGTTAAGTATTTTTATTAGTACAGGTCAAGCGGCGGAGTCCATATCAAACGATAACATTAGAGTGCAAAGCAATGATCCAGGTCATAAATGGGAGATACCTACCGCTACTAGTTTCACGAAGTCATTAGAAACTGAGGCAGAGGCAGTCACGGAACAATATCCTGAAGCCAGTCTACTTAACACAAATATATTGATTGATCGAGGTAACGTACAGCTAGAGTTAATGAGCAACTATAGCGATATTTATACTGGTGCATACACCGATGAAAACGGTAAGAATGTCATTCTTGTTACTGAGTTACCAAACGAATTAAAAAGTTCAGTAATGAGCACGAGTGTTTTTCCTCAAAATATTGAATATTTAATTGTAAAATATTCTTTAGAAGAACTGACTAAAGCAAAAGAATCATTATCTGGAAAAATGAAAGAGTTAGGGTTAGAAGCGGTTGGTATAAATCCTAAGTTGAACAAAGTTAATGTGTACATCTCACAAGAGCAGTACGATAATGCTAAGGAAGAGATACTAAACTATATCGATGAAGATATGGTGAGATGGGTAATAGGCGAGTTGAGCCTTCAAACACAAGCGTATAACTTGTTTCCCGGAGAAAAAATTGAACGAGGAACTGCTATTACTTCCCCGGCATGTAGTTTAGGTTTCAACGGTCGTGCCAATGGTAACAACGTCGGTGTTACTGCGGGGCATTGTGAGAATGGAACTTGGTATGACTTATCTGACGGTTCTAGCCCGATTGGTACAATGAACAATGCTGTATTTTCGGATACGTCTAAGTTTGATGCAGGTTATATAGTATACAACTCATCTGTAAATCCGAGCCATAATTTAAATGGTAATTCTTTAACGATAGGGACAACGGATTACTCTGGCCTATATCGTCAGGTTGGAGATAAGGTAAGAGTACACGGGTACAATTTGAATGGAAGTAGTTATCCTCTAGCTGAGATTGTTGACACTAGTTATGATATTAATGGTGGACCGACTGATATGATCATTACTGGACTTAGTGGTACACAGCTAGGAGATAGTGGAGGATTAGTATACAATGTCGTCAATAATGGTGTACGAAACTATGCAAGAATTGAAGGTACCCACACTGGTATAGTTAGACAAGGTGGAGTAGATACATGGCAAGCTTTTTCAAAATATAGTTATACAATTAGTTCGCTAGGTCTCTCGGGAGTTTACACCGATTCCTCCTATTGATGTTTTTATATTGCAAGTGGAAGGTGATGATCATGGCTAAACTAGTGAGTGGACTCACACTCGTTTTGTTGCTACTAGCCGTCGGCTGTAGTTCTCAAAATGAACTAACTCAATCAGATGCGGACATCAGCGGTACAATTATAGAAGTTAATGAACAAGATAATCAAATATTGATTGAACAAGATAACCCAGATGATCCTGCAACGAAACAAATTTGGATAAGTAAAGATGAGGATAGTGAAATAGTTATCGGTGGGGCAGCCGAGTCTAAATTTGCTAGTTCAATAAAAAATAAAAAAGCTGAAGTATGGATAAAAAATCTTATAGCCCAGTCATCACCTCCACAAGCTATAGCTGAAAAAGTCATTATTGAATAATAAAGGTTAAGGTAATTAATATCAAAGTCGCTACTTAGCGGCTTTTTTGTTTTAAGAACCAAATTTTTGTTCCAAGCTGAGTTCCGAGCCAAGAACAAGTAATTGATCAGGGGTTTTCTTAAAAGACAATTCCAAAGAGATAGAGAATCCCAAAACTAATGCCCAATGGAATACTATCGCCAAGAACAGAGCTTGAATAAACTTTTCTCATCAATACCTGAAGCACCGTGAGCTGAAGCCACTCATCGTCATATACAAAGAGAACTTTCTCCCGATGGCTCCTTTATGATCCGATACTACCGCCCCAGTATTGAGGGCAAACGCCCAGATTGAAAGTGCACAGAACTTGCGAGAAGGAAAAGAATGGCGGGCTGTGACACGAGACAATTCCACGGTGTTCGGCTGGAGTGCATCCTCCAGAAGTTCCGATCCTGCGGGCGCTGCAAAGATATATGAATGGCTTCCGGAAAATACGTTCGATAATGTCAATATTAGCGTTTGTTCGATAAAAAGACTCCCCCGGGTCAGAATAATTGTTAATTCTGCTCATGGCGGAGAGGCAACACCCAAAGAGGAGAAAGAATGGAGAAAAAGACGTAAAGGGTGGTCTGTCTGTTGTGTGTCTAAGAACCTTTAAGCGTGATATACTATGAATGAATGGAGATGATTGCAGATGAATGAACTGCTTGACCCCCGAAATGATTTTTTATTCAAACGTATATTTGGCAGTGAAGAAAATCGGGATGTTCTGCTTGCCTTCTTGAACAAGACTTTTGTAGAGGCAGGTAGGCCGCCTTTGACAGAAATCATCTTGTTGAATCCATATACCGAGAAGGACACTCCTCGTGACAAGCAATCCATCCTTGATATACACGGAAGAACAGCGGAGGGCGAGCTCATCAACGTTGAAATGCAGTTATTCAATAAATATGATACTGAGAAACGAACGATGTTTTACTGGAGCAAGCTATACAGCGGACAGCTTCAAGAGGGGCATTCTTATAAGATGCTGAAAAAATGCGTGACGATTAACATCCTGAACTATTCTTTTTTGCCCAATGATCAATATCATAACGTATTCCATCTGCGTGAAGACCGGAGTGGGATCTCGCTCATAGATGACATAGAACTGCATTTTCTGGAATTGCCCAAGCTTGGCGATCATGCGACTCCAGTAGAAAATGGTGGTTTGGTTAACTGGCTATTATTCTTAAAAGGTGTCGATAAATCCAATTGGGAGGTGCTGACGATGAACGAACCTGTATTAAAAAAAGCAATGGATACGTTGGAATTTCTTAGTCAGGATGCCGAATCCCGCCGATTATACGAGGACAGACAAAAGTATTTGCATGATGAAGCTTCTATGATTGAAGGGGCAAAGGAAGAAGGAGAGCGTAACAAAGCTACTGATGTTGCCAAGAAATTGATTAAATCAGGAGTAGATGTTGATATCATTGCTTCTTCTACCGGTCTGACAAAAGCAGAAGTGGAACGACTCATAAAACACCATAAAGTTTGATCATAAATGTTGCCGATGACATCTTAGTAAGGACATCTGAGCAACAGATAAGTAATAAAATGGAGATAGTTCCTCCAGTAGTAAAAAGCCTCGAAAAAGTTCGAGGCTCTGTCACGTAGATTGTTCCACGTTAGTAATGAAAAGTGATATCATAAAGAGAAAAACGGTAACTACAAAGTTTAGACATATGTACAAAATCCTGACTTTGTGTAATAGTAAGAATACTATGGATGTGCAGAGATTCTTCTCCATTTACTACTGCTAACAAAAAACAAAGAGGGTAATTTGGTTTTTAGAATTACAGTGCTTGATTATGGGAAACGAAACGAGGAAAAGCTGCTGTCCAGAAAAAAATAAAGTTTAGGAGTGTGAGTAGATTAAAATCATGCATGATAGCTCTTGTTACAGTATTTTGTCTATACCGTTGCAGTCAGTGTGTTTCTTCTCTCCACTTCCCAGATCATTCTCACCTTGCTCACTTCTTTCTGATCAGTAGTTCTTGTAGTCTGTTCAAGTAAGACAGGAATTCAAAAGTCATTTACCAGATAACGCTATCAATCATGTTGGATAACACTCTTTATTAAATGTTCGAATTTAATGCCCTCGCAGTCTTAATCGGAATGGGATTAAGTTGAAAATGCCTAAGCTCACCGTTTAGGTATATATCTAATTAATGATCGGTACAAGTTCTTGTCCATGGCTTGGGATAAGAACTTGTACCGATAAAATAAAAAAGCCGCTAAAATAGCGTCTTTCAATGGGAATATGTTCTATGTTCTTATCCCTCGACATTAACGGCATTAAAAATTTAATCTTTTCACATTTTATAGTACTTTCTTTTCAGCATCGTTGTTTATTTTTCTGAACAGCATCGAAACTGATTGAGGTGTAGGTGTATAAGATAAATATTACTTTTGGCACTTTCCTGTTGATATGGACAAACTTCTTCATTTTCTAAGTAATGATTCAACTTGTACTTTGAACCCATTAAAAAAAGTATCTACAACAAGTGATGCCGCTGAATTTTATCTCACCCCTTCAAATTGATAATGACTAAACGTTCTGGTTAGTCCCGCCATCCCACAGTTTCTCGATCACTTGGGAACTTTACAATAACCCTATTTAAGATGGGCTTGAGTACTCTAACTAGCTCTCTATATTCATCTCTCCTCATGTGAAACAAATCTTGATACGAGTTTAGCTTTTTAAACTGTTTACGCTTAATTTCAAATAAAACATCTGGGGAGTATATCTGGGCCAACTTCACCATAATAGCCCTATGTAAGCTATCTCCGCGGTTTAATACTGGGTATGGCAAATATTCGTTAAGCTGTGCAATGTTTAAATTTGGCATATTATAAAGTTTGACGTTAGCTTTGAGATCCTTTGTCACTCTATTTTTGGATATATGTCTGATTTGATGCAAATTGATGATCGTATCCTTCGGAAATATGGGGTATTTCTTTGAATGGTGTCTGTCAGTTGGTATTCGTATTAAAGCTTTCTCCAAATCTCCTGGGAAGGTTGATCCATCATCTGAATTGGTAGGAACTACAACCAATAATTCTTTAAAATCCCCGAGGACAATGGCTGGGTGGGGTTGAAAGAGTTCCCGATCAATGCCGTAACCAAAATCAACTAGCACCTTTCTACCTGAAGCATATCGCACTGGATTACTATTAGTCGGACTACTCACTTGATAGGTATCGTAATTAACTCCATTCAATGTGTGTTTGTTAAAGAGATCGTTCCAAAGAAGATACTGGATGCTTTCTTTAAGGTTATAGGTCTGTACCAATTGTTCTGTTTCTTTCAATGTCTCAGCCAATTGTGTTTTTACAAATGAATCACGTGAAGTGGGAGCATTTTTCGATGGAGGATTATATCCATCTACACTATCTCGATTAAATGCGATCTTAATTCACCTTCCTTGATAGAGATGGACCCATCAATAAAATAGACAGGTCCTCAGTAACTAATCCTCATTTTTTATGGTCAAACATTTCTTCAATTCGCCGCGAAGTTAAATGATGTTCAATAATCGCATATACTTCTTTTTCTGAAAGCAATTCACCCTCAATTGAAAACAGTCTAGTTGTATCAGTCAACTCAATGACTTCTTTGGGAACTTGTTCTGAATCCGAGTGTTCAGCTTGGGTGAAATCTTCTACTTCTTTAAGAAGATTGGCTCGGAACCCCTTCGCAAAGCCTCTCGAAATAGAATAAAACATCCGTGTTGCTTCTCTTCGTGCAATGTAGTTATAGGTTTCTTCTTTTACTGAAGCCGTATCTCTCAAATGTTCTTGGGCTTTTTCTAACCTGTACTTAACCCCGTTCTTTATCTCACCCTTTATTAGGTTTAATGGACCATTAAAAAAACGGATTTGAAGCTTACTATCGTCATTTTTCAAGAGATAGGTGAAGATAGCAACTACTGATTCAAACAATTTCTTGTCTATCTTCTCTTGTTCAAGTATAACTCCTAGTTCTTCATCCGTTCGTGGCTTGGCTTTGGTGAATACTTCCTCATAATCCAAGCCAAGAGCGATAGCCAGAATCATAAGTGTCTCGTCATTGGGCCTAGTTTTCGAAGACTCTGCTCTAGAAATATGGCCTTGAGCAAGCAGTGTGAAATTGGCGAGCGCTTCTTGTGTTCTAAAATTTGCTTGCTTACGTTTTTCTTTGAGATACACACCAATATTATTACTCATTCTACCTCCATTATTAAAGAATATTCTGCATTTTTATTTGCATATTATGAGGATACATTATGTTCCTCCCCTTGTCAATCTCACACAAAATCAACGCTCAAAACGAAAAAATGCCAACTAAAAAAGCTGGCATTAGTTTAAGTAAGAGTGTATGAATTTTAATAATATCAAATAAGGTCTGATTAATTTTATAGCCCCGTAGATAAGATAATCTAATCTAGATCACTGTCGATCTTTATTATTTTCTACCCACATTGAAATCTACACGATTTATCACTTAGATATCTCCAGCGAAAAGATATTCACTGCCCTCTTTATCTGCATTAACACCGTCCCAATATTCTCTCGCCAACTGATGATTATACTCTTGGCTTCTCGTGTTTAACTCCACATATTGTTGGTTAGCTTTATGAATTTTACCCGTCACGCTAAGTTCATAGATAGTGTAAGGCTGTTGATTAGGATTTTCTAGTAATCTAGCTTTCCAGAATTTGATTACTTCTTTATCCGTTAAAAATAAGCATGTAAATCGCGATGGCAGCTCCGGATTGATTTGTAACCTTTCATTTTCAAAGATATACTCTCTCGTTTTGATAATATACTCATGGTGCACAATCCCAATGTCACGCAAATACAAGGGACTTACAGAGGCATCTAGATTCAATTCCTCAAGGTTAATTTGTGTCGGCATATTATAGTTATGCAAAAATCGTCCTTTCATAAATTTATTATGACGGTCACCTACCTTAATGACCGATCCAATGTCCCAATGATATGATTCGCCCCAGTCTTTATTTCGTTGTATATGGAAGTATCGTTCTTGATACACATTTTTCATTTGACTCTCCTCCTTCTGAAGCTTTTCATTTGTATCTTATTTTAATGGCAACGAATGCTTGCTTTAATCTGGTATAGAGATGACTCCAGCTGCTAGAAGTAGAAACCCAGGTTTCGCAAACTTTGCTTGAGTCTCTGCAAATTCGACCTCATATGTTCTCAGTTCTACTGGTTTCAAAAACGTATATAGCAGAATGGCCAGCATAACAAGCATAATAAGCAGAAATACTTTAATACTTGAAACAATTGTTTCTCCTATTTCAGATATTTCGTTACATGAGAGACACAGAGCTGCTGCAAAGCGCAAACATAGCGCTAACCGTCAATATATACATGAGAGACCCTTCAGAAATATTGTTTCTTGGACTCCTTCTTATAAGAAGTATGTAGTTTGGCACATGGTTGCAGCGTTGTATTCATAACTCCACCCCACAGATAAATTCTATGTACAGGGCCTAGGCTGTAAGTTGGTTAGGTACGTACGGATTTGATCTAAGAGGAGGAAGGCGGTTCACCCTACCTGTCAAAGAAGGTGGCTTCTCCAGTCTCTCAACAATTCTCGTTGTGGGAAAAATTGTACACTGCCAAACGCAGGAAGCAACCCTGTGCTCGGTGGAGTATAGGACGATACCCCCTACAACTTTCGAATACCAAAAGCTCTATGGAATATGGCTTTTGGAAATTGTGTGATCTTGCCGACCAAGTTAAGATCTCTCCAAGAGCCAACATAACCTTACCACTACGCAACTGCTCATAGAGTGTCGCTACACTCCCGAAGCACACCCACAAAATAAGCTTTAGGCAATGTACCCACACCGCCATCTTTCTCTGTAAATCTAAATTGCTACCAGTACATCCTTAGTTACAGCTTCCACCACTTCCGGAGCGATCTTTTCCACATCTAGTAGGTAAACGATATTAAGTCTAGGGTTGTAAATTCCTAAACGACGTACCTTCTGAAACTCCTTATGAATAGAACGGAGGCCCAAAATATAGTACATCAAAAGCTGTAAGGTGTGCTTATTGGTTGGTCCATTCTTAGATACTTTGAAGTCCCACAAAGTGTCCTCTGTCAGATAATCTCCATCACCCGTACTCACCTCTTCAGTGTATCCGAATTCGAACGTAAAACTATCTTTAACAATTGGTCCAAACTCTTCCCAAAAAGCAAGACTTCTACTTACCATTGTACGAATATTACTCACCGTTTCATCGTCAGCACAAATCTCTTCAACAGGTTTATACACGGATGTGCCAGCACGAACGCACACATCATACCCTACAAGTTTGCAGGCATTACGTATAGACTGGTCGTCTAAACCTTTAATCTTTTGTACAAGAGATCTTGCCATATCCTCTTCGTCTACCAGAAATGATCCACTCAGAGACATCCCAAAGGCTTCCTCTGCAGAAGACCCGGACAAGTATCTGGTCAAATAGTCAACAGCTAAACCTACTAAGCCTGCGTGAATGTTTTCTTCTGGATGTAACTCAATCCCGTCACTCAACACTATCTCTTCAAAGTCTCTGGGCCGTATGTAGCCTCCTCTAGGCTGTTTAACTTTGCTTACTCTCTGCGTAACTGAAACCATAGCAATTCAACTCCTATATGTAAATAAATTAACTACAAACTTACTTCGAAAGTCTCTACAAGAAACTATTACATTTCCTTAACCATCTTGAATTCTTTTTTAAATATTTATCACGCATATAGAATTTATGACTACTTACTATTTCAGTCGTTATAAGCTCCGTTAATAACATGCTCTGAATAAGAGTGTTTGTACTTAAATTTATAATAAAAATTTGCTAAGAATAAAACCAATGAGATTATTGAAATCCAACGTATAAACCCTTCTGTACTAAATGCAAGCCAAGCAACAATGAAATGAATACTGCTCTTTTTATTAATAAAATTAATACTTAGTTAATTAAAGTTCAGCTGATCGTCTCCACCGCATCCTCCAGATCCTCTTTGCTCGGTGTCGTATAGATCATCGTCATGGCAATATTCGGATCTCCATTTTCCTTGTAGTGCCCCATCAGGTTAGCAACCTTCTGCAGATCCTTCGTGGCCTCGAGCAAATCGTGGCCAAAGGTATGCCGCACTTGCTGTGGCAGTTCAAATGCATAATCCCTGTAAATCTGCGGTACTTTTCGATCATGTGCAGTATTCCGCGTTCCGTACATTTTAGAGATCGTCTCGAGACAAACACATATGGGCTTTTATCGTCCCGCGTATCCAGTTACGCCTGAAGCGCAATCCGGAGTTCGGAACTTATCGGAAGCTCCCTATCTTTGTCCCCTTCACTTCGAATATACGCTATTCCTTTGCGGTCACTCATGGTCAGATCGGTAAGCTGCAGATCACAAAGTTCAATCACCCGCAGCCCCATCCGGAGAAAAGTTAACACAATCGCATGCTCTCTTGCGTCTCCTCGAAAACGGACTTCCCTATGTAGTGCATTTTGTTCATTCCTAGACAACCATTTAGGCAACCGACGTGCTCCGAAAAAAACACCCATCATACGCTCATTAGGAGCAGTATGTTGGATATTTTTTCTTTATCGGATACCTTTGAGACGGAGCAGAATATTTTCACTGAACAGTGAACCCCCTGTCGGTGTTTGAAGTCTAATTACCAAATCGCTAGTTTGTACAGTTCCCATTTTGGGGATAATGTCGGCAGGGGTGTCAGTTGGATCATTGCGATAAACACTGGTTGATGCATTCAGAACACCTTTTTGGAAAAAGGCATTGCGATCTGGACTATCAAATCCATCTACTCGGTATCGTAGAAGCTGTGAAGGATTATATTTCTTCGTATCTTTGTTAAATACCGAACCGCCTTTAAAATACAGGACATAACTATTTTTTTGGTCCTTGACCATCAGGTTAGTGATAGAAGGTCGGTTATTGTACCACTTGAGCGTATTGATCGGAGCGATTAACCCCAGGTTAGGGTCGTTGGGATCGGCAAGGTCGATAGCGATAAGTGCGTCAAGTTTACCCTGATACAGTCCATCTTTCGATGTGATGGTCATAAGCTTTTCGTTCCACATTTCTTCGACCGAAGACTTACCGGCTTGTTTCCAATCGGATTCCGGAGTAACCCACATTTCTGGCATCACCGTGAAGATGTTCGTACCGTGCCAGGCGATTTCAGCACTGCTCACCGCATACTTATCGACGTCAAGGGAAGCACCAGTGTTCGTGGATAGAATACGTTCGATTACAACGATCGCCTGCGCACGTGTGGTCAGCCCTTTCGGAGCAATCTGCCCTATACCTACACCTTTAATTAGACCTGCTTTCGTAGCGAGGTACATCCATTTGTCATCTTCCTTTGACGTTTCCCCAATCGCACGAGCTGCAACCCGTGCCATTTCTTCGCGTGTCATGACTTTCGTCCAAGCCGCTTCGCTATTGTTGAAATCGGCAGATGCGTACAGGCCTGCTTTGCTTGCGGCATCAACATACTCGGTGTACCATTTACCGCTTGATGGCGTGGTTTCAAGTTCCATGGCCGAGACGACCATCTTCACGAATTCCGCGCGTGTAACGCTGGCGTCAGGCTTAAATGTACCATTCGTGTATCCATCGACATAGCCTTTGGAGACGCCATTGGTAATGGCGCTGGCGCCCCAATGGGTCGATTCCACGTCGGAAAATTGAGTTGTAGCGGCTTGCACGCTAGGTGCCGTAATTTTCATCGTACCTAGCACAAGCGCTGCTACCAGTGCAATTCCTGCGATTTTGATAAACTGTTTCTTCATGATACTCTCTCCTTTTAATTGGTGCTCTATGGGCTTAGCACTTTGTTTCTCATTTCTTAAGGCCAAAACCCGAAAGTTGTTCGAACTCTCCCTTTGAGATTGCTCAATCAAAAAAGACATGCCATATAATCGACATGTCCGTTTTTATGTACCTCAACATACTACTCGTTGGTGGACAAGAAAGAATTAGACATCGTCGCGAGTTCCTCGCAGACTGAGGGGAACAGTTTCACTGAACCAGAATCCACCAGCAGGGGTTTGAAGATGGATTTCTAGATTTCCGTATTCTTGTACAGTCCCCGATTTTGGAATAATTACTGCAGGGATATCGAACCAGGTATTACGATAAAGATAGGAGGTTGCATTCAGCACACCATTGGAATATGCCTTGGTATCAGAGCTGCTAAATCCAGAAACCTTGAATTGAAGATCTTTTGAAGAACTATATTTTTTTGTATCTTTGTTGAATACCGTTCCGCCTTTGAAATATAGAACATAGCTGTTTTTTTGATCTTTGACCATCAGATTTTTCATTGAAGGGCGGTTGTTAAACCATTTGAGCGTGTTGATTGGCCCAAGCAGTCCTAGGTTCGGGTCATTAGGATTAGCCAAATCAATAGCGATAAGAGCGTCCAACTTACCTTGATAAAGTCCGTCTTTTGACGTGATGGTCATACGTTCTTCGTTCCACATTTCTTCGACCGAGGACTTACCAGCTTGTTTCAGATGTGCTTCCGTTGTTACCCACATTTCTGGCATCACGGTGAAGATGTTTGTACCGTGCCATGCAATTTCAGCACTACCCACCGCATACTTATCGACGTCAAGGGAAGCACCGGTGTTCTTGGATAGAATACGTTCGATTACAACGATCGCCTGGGCACGTGTGGTCAGCCCTTTTGGAGCAATCTGCCCTATACCTACACCTTTAATTAGACCTGCTTTCGTAGCGAGGTACATCCATTTGGCATCTTCCTTTGACGTTTCCCCGATCGCACGAGCTGCAACCCGTGCCATTTCTTCGCGTGTCATAACTTTTGTCCAAGCCGCTTCGCTATTGTTGAAATCGGCAGATGCATACAGGCCTGCTTTGCTTGCGGCATCAACATACTCGGTGTACCATTTACCGCTTGATGGCGTGGTTTCAAGTTCCATGACCGAGACGACCATCTTCACGAATTCCGCGCGTGTGACGCTGGCGTCAGGCTTAAATGTACCATTCGTGTATCCATCGACATAGCCTTTAGAGACGCCATTGGTAATCGCGCTGGCGCCCCAGTGGGTCGATTCCACGTCAGAAAATTGAGTTGTAGCGGCTTGCACGCTAGGTGCCGTGATGTTCATCGTACCTAGCACAAGCGCTACTACCAGTGCAATTCCTGCGATTTTGATAAACTGTTTCTTCATGATACTCTCTCCTTTTAGTTGGTGCTCTAACACCCCTCTATATACATTATCGTCTCCATGGGCTTAACGGTTAAATGCTACTTGCGAAAGTAAGTGGTTTTTTTGTATCTAAAACTTCGTTTGAGCTATCCGTAAAGGTATACCATTAGTGATAACTAAATATTTCAGAGGGTGATGAAAAGTTTAGCAATGAGCAATATGGAGAAGCGTTCAAGGCATACGAGAAAGCATTAAATGAAGAACCGAATAATGAGGATGCTAAAAATAAGGTCGATCAAGCTAAGTCAAAATACGTAGAAAGTGTTAAATCAATAAATCTTGATATTATTTCATCATCAGCAGTCGCAGAGCAACTCACAGGGACATACTCTAAGTTGTGGTTACAAGCTATACAAGACGGAGTTCACTTAGAGGAATTTGCTGAAGAATTAAACGCAAACAATTCTACCATTAACCCCATTATTGGTGAGGTCAATTATAGTGAACTATTAGAAGACAACGATTATTCTGAGTTCACGATTTCAACGTAGCTATAGCAGTTGCTAAAAAGTACTATGAAAAACAAGGTGATATAGGGACTCTAGAACAGTCCAGAAGCGAAGTTAGTAATACAATTAAGAAGTTGGATTTGCCTCCTCAAGAATATCAATCTATTTATGATGAAACTTTTGATTTGTATAACAACTATGAAAAATATATTGATTTGGCTATACAACCATCAGGTAGTTTAAGCAGTTATAGTAACAACGCACAGTCTTTAGTTACTGATATTATCTCGGGTACAAAGTCAGTAGATGCCAAACTTCCACAATAAAGCTATAAACCCACTCTATATATAGAAACAGAGTGGGTTTTTATTTTTATTATTGAATGGTGCATAAATTTTAATTTTGTCCCGGACTACACTTTTTGCGGCGTGATGACATTTAGCGCAACTCATCCTCCAAAGGCACAATGATTTCATCCAGCGTATTCTTCCATTGACGTTTCATCTCTGGTGCGTATTTCAATGGCTTGGCATCCGGATGTATGGCTTTGTACTTATCAAACTGCTTGCTATTAATAATACCTCAGATATTTAGTTACATATTGAACCGCAGATAAATAAAGTTCATTCTCCTCCACAAACCAAATTTGTGCAAATTCATGAATCGCCAGGTGGTTACTAGCGATCACCTGATCAATGGCCTGTTTCTGCTCCTGATCATCAAAAAAAGATAGTTGATATGTATCCGCGTTGGATAATTGAGAAAGGGATACGCCTACACGGCGCACAGGTTGCCCATCCCAGTGTTGATGGAATATGCGTTTGGCTATCTTGCATACATCAACGGTTATGTTTGTAGGATCAGACAGTTTAACCTGCCTGTGAAAACCAGTGGGGTGGTCAAAATCCGCTCCAGATACACTTACGGATACTACACTGCTCATCAGTCACTTTTTGCGGGCTCTTCTGCATACTTCTGTGCAGATTATCGAGAATAACCACTTCGATCTCCCAAGCCTCTGTGAAATCTCTAGGTAGGGTCATTCCGTTTCCAATATCTTTTTGTGTACTGTGCGTGTTGACGGTTACCGGCGAATTGTCGAGTCCATTTGCGACTCGCCAAATGACTTCTCCATTAACACCCCACTTACTTCTTAACTTGGAAAGAGGCGTATTCGCCAGGTCTCTAATGGTTCGGATGCCCATCTTCCACAGATGTTTTTCCATTCTTGAGCCGATCCCCCACATATCGCGGATGGGCTTATCTCCAATGTGGAGGTGTAATTCCTCTTTCTTTAAGTGGAAAATACCCCCCTCTGCTTTTTTAGCGATCATATCACAGCACAATTTACTGATGATTTTGTTTTCACCAATGCCAGCTCTTGCGTAAACGCCTGTTTCATTATAGATTTTGTCTTGAATTTGCTTGGCCAAATCGATTGGATCATTACCGAATAGATGCATAGACCCTGTAAAATCAGCGAATAATTCGTCTATACTGTACGGTTCGACCAGATCGGTGAACTCTTCAATAATGGACATGATTTGAGTGGATACTTCGATATATTCTTGCATGTGTGGTCTCACAATGATCAGTTCAGGGCACTTCTGAAGAGACTGCCAAAGTGGTTCCGCGGTAGACACACCCTTCGCTTTGGCTAGTGGACAAGCGGCAAGGATAATTCCAGAGCGTCTTGCGGGGTCTCCTGCGACGGCGAGTGGTCTATTTTTGTATTGAGGCATTTTTGCCTTTTCGACTGAAGCATAAAACGACTGCATGTCGATGAGCATAATGGTTCGCTGCTTAGCCAACACTGAAATCACTCCTGTACATTTAAGAACGTATGTTTGTATATATTATAAACCGAACATACGTTCTTTATGCAAGAGGTAAATATTTATATTCTTTCGAGATAAGGTCATAGGGAGAAAACTGGCCTCTAGTTGCGTTTAGTTGTGGATTGCTCATGTTTTGGTATGAGCACTAGCAGGATAGATCAGATAAACAATGGATTTCCATCTCAAACTGGTAACAAATCACCATGCTAATTAGGCAACGCTATCTTGGCTTGTTCATCAAGAACTTCATCTTTCGTTGACCATTAGAATAGATTAAATCAATATCCTCTTTTGGTTTCTATCTTTTAAAGATGCCGCATAATGGAATTTAAATTCTAGTAAACCACCCCTGTATTCATTCTTGCTCAAGTTGATTGATCTCCTCATGCTTGCACTTAAAGTTTGCTTTCCTGCTGATTGATGAGCTGAGAAGAGACTTTCAAGCGACCCCCATATTATCTCAAGTGGCGAAAGAGAAAATGATCTATTGTTCATTGGATTAATGCGTATATCCTTCCCATTCCTTATAAAAATCTAGGGAAAACGTATCAACAGGACATTCTGAATGGTCTGCGAGGATCTACAACTCAAAGAACTTCCGAAGAACCAGCACTGTGTAAAAGCATGTCCTCGACAAGCTACTCAATCCATGATTGGACTTCAAGAGAGAGTGTTCAATACGACATCTTTCAGATTCATTCTCATCGACAGCTGTTACCGACCAGATCAGTTTGGTTGTCCCATTCTTGATGACGTTATTGCCCTTATCGGTATAGGTGACTCAGACAGCTTCCTCAAGTTTGCTGTAGTGAGTTTAGGTGCTGGCTGGTTATTACCCTTACGCATCCTTACTCCGTACGGAAAAGGATAACTCTCTGTCATTCGGTCGGTTTCGTTTTTCACTCTGCCAGTTGATTAATCATGATCTTACCCTCAATCGGTTACCAGCTTTCTGACAAAACAAAAAGAAGGTAGGAAATCTTTCCTTACCTTCTCTCTTTGGTCATACTTCTATGGAATTATAATATCATCGGATTTGTGCGCTAAATACTACGGATTTCACTTATTTAATTTATTTTTAACATAGATTACTCCAGCCGCTTGCTTCATTTCGGACCACAACTTAAATTTAGTATTAGCTGCTACATAATCATCTAACTCACGTTCATTAATATTTTCAAGATCCAGCTGACTTTTCATTTCAAAAGGACTATTCTCGAAAAAATCGTTAATATTACCAAAATCAGTGTTCTCATTCATGAACGTTGTGTTAAACATCTCATCAAATCTAACAGGGCCTTCAACCTGCTTCTTAACGTTCTCACTAATTTTTTTGAGCTGTTTTTCAATATTATTAAGTCCAGTGATTTTCATTATTATCAACCTCCTAGTTAATAAATAAAAAAATCTATTGACTGGTGAAATAGTAATTACGCATCTCTACGTGCTATAGCTTCCTTAGAACCCTCTGGTAGTTCCGAAAAAAATGAATCGATTTGAGTGGGTTGTGTAATCATAGCGTCTACAATAAAATTCAAAAGTCCGAATAGTCTTGCAGCTATGTCACTATTATCAACAATATCTAAAACACCTGGATGTACAGCATTATTTCCAGTTACTCTCACAATATCTAATGACTTTTGGACTCTTAAATCCAAACCATTCCTCACAAGATTTTTAATATCTTCATTTATATTTTCCCCTTTTTCACCTAGGTGTACGAAGAGGTGCTGAAGAGCTAGACGCAATAGAGCAGCTGAAGATCGAGGTGATTTATTAAAAACCTCTTTCGCTTCAGAATATAGAGTTAAAACGTCTCCTGGCATATCTTGGTTAGGCAAAGGTATTCCTGATGAAGACGGATCAATCATCACATCGTCTAACCAAACATGTTTTCGAAAGCAAGATTGGCACGTAGAAGCACTAATTAAAGTGCTATCACTATTTCTACTTTCGAGTGAAAATCCATGAGTCCCATTTGTATATTCAAGCAGTCTAACCCTTGACCAAGTTTGTTGGGCTAATGTATTGCAAAATGGACATGTGAATCTGGCTAGATTAATAGACGGCGATATATAATTCATACTTCCGATCCACCTCAAATTGAGTTATTTTACTGATCGTAATTTTCCGAAATTCCATTGATTTGCAATTTGATTTTTCTCAAGTAGATTCTTTCTCTGAATTTGTCTAAGATAAGGAATAACTGTTAAATCATCCATTAAACTGAATGGCAATATTACAAAGGTTACTTGACAGTATATACTCACTACAATATCTTTTGAGTTTTCAATGTTTTCTTTGTATTCATCGGTGTTAATCAAAATACTGAAAAGATGATCTGCTGGTTTAGCTGTATACATGCATTTAGGGGCAAATTTTTGGGAAACTTGCATAAAAATAATTATCTCCAGTTGCTTTAAAAGTGGCACTTCATGAATCTGAATTACTAAACTCTTATTTATTTCTACGAAAAGAGGAAGATTTGAAATAAAACCTACATTTCATACTCTGAATTCAAGACTGTCTTCTTGTTTAGAACGGAAGTTGTTATTTCATTTATATCAGTGTTACGACTTTTGAAATATTCATTAGAACACTTCCTAATTTTTCTATCATTATATCACTTCGAATAACAACAGCCAACTAACCAAAAGCAAATCTAGATTCCGCTTGAATGCAGGCAAAAGCTAATACAAAAGCATCTGCTCTATCTGGAGACTGAAGCCCTCGCTTCTTCATATCCTCTTTTTTTTCCAGATAAACTCTCTTTTTACTGCCCATTCTCCATTTACGGCTTGTTAACTGTGTTACCCATTTCTCATCTTCCGGCAGTTCAAGGACATCAGGAACCCCAAGAATATAATTTCTCATATTCACTTCTAACAAAGATTTAATGTGACCGCACTTTTCAGACCCGAGATTTCCATAATAAGCATCTTCTGTCGACAAACCATTGTTAACCCCGATGATAGTGTATCCGAGCCACTTCTCATCATTGATCACATTCAGTCAATCCGTCACAGCTCCACCTATACCTTTATCTTCGACTCTGATATCTACTTCATCCACTTCTGCATGCTCTGACCTAGTATCATCAACAATCCGTAATACCCAGCCAATAGTCGTCATCGTACCCTGCTTATGATGGAAATAACTCTTCACTACCTTCCCACCAATCTGTCCGTATATGGTTGTTTCATCATCTCCAAAACGAGCAACGTCCACACCAATGATAAGTTTATGACCAACACCTTCGACCTTGACCTCGTTCTTAGCGAATTCAGCCACTTCTAAATGCAATAAATGTATCCGATCTCCGCGCGGGAACTCCCATTCAACCCTGACACGCACACATCAGATCCTTTGTCGTATTTACGTTCAAGCATCTCTATATTTTCTTTACTTGCCCGAGGACTGCTCAGACAGGGAACTTTGTGCGTATAGTAATCTGCTCGGTCCCTATTGGATAATCATAAAACACACCGCTGTTCCGAGTCGGGTTTCCACACATTACAACCTAATGAGTTCTCCTGAGAGTACCCAGGATCGCTTACATACGACCCTCATCCACTGAAGCAACATATAGATCCACTGGAAATCCTGCATAGTTGTCATGCTTTGTACAATTCTCTCTCTTATGTAACATTCAGATTAACAACACTGGTAAATTATTATTGTACGTTTGAATGTTACAAAAGTATAATAAGTTTAGCAATATTATATAATTCTATATTAGAAAAGGAATATGATTATGTCCGATAATTATTTAAAACCAGACAAACTAACACAAGGGGTTATTAGTAGAATTCTTGAAAACAGTTGGAGAAATAAACCTAATATTAATAAATTAGAATTAAAAGAAATTCATCAAGTATTAGTTGAACATGAAATCTTCGGTGAAATTGCAAAAAATATATACGTTCCTATTGCTGAAATGACAGAAAATACAGATGAAAAATTACTAAAAGGAATTCAGTTACATCGAGATAGAGGTAAGGAAGAACCAAAAAATAAACTCAACCATGTAACGCTATTTCCTGAAAAGGGATTTATCTTAAAAGATGGTATCCATGGCGCCGCTTTCGGGAGATTTCAATATGTGTACCGTTCAAAAGGTGATCGTATCTTTTGGTTTGAATCTGGAATAATAGAATACCGCCCTGTTTACTCTACTATTGATGAATACGGATTTCAATATGCTGCTGTGGAATTTGATGGTTGCAATATTTTTGATGATATAGGACTAGATGATATTGAGCATTCACCGTTAAATGAGGCATTTGGAAATGGTAAAATATTTATATCAAATTTGGCAAGAATTAAAAAAGATTTCGTTAGAGATTATCCTATCGAATATCTGTTATATCCACCGGACGTTGAAGAACTATCTCCCTTTTCGGTCCAATTGCGTGAGCAGATTTGGGATTCTATAATCGAGTTAATTAAAGAACTTGCACTCAACTCAAAATCCGAAGATGAACGAGCAGACCTTCTTAATTATTTAACAGACTTTATGGAGGAACAGAATATTCAGCCTAATCCATATCACATAATTACATTGTTTGATTTCTATAAAGAGAATCAATCAAATATCAATCAATCTGATTTTGCTGAGTTACTATCCCTTGTAAGAAAACAAAGCTCACCATTAGATAATACTTCTAATCCTATTAAAGCCAATCTGCTTATTAAACAGTTGGAGGGCACACCTACGGGTAAAGAAAATGCCAGAGCTTATCACGATCTAATTTATGACTGTTTAACACAAATTTTCAAAGGCAACTTAAAAAGGGGAAAAAAGGAAATAGACTTAAATGAGGGAAGGAAAAGAGTAGATATAACTTTTGATAATTTTGATAATTCAGGGTTTTTCTCTTTTATTAGGGATCGTTACCAAATCCATTGCCCTAAGGTATTTATTGAATGTAAAAATTACTCCTCAGATCCTAAGAATCCTGAAATCGACCAATTACTAGGAAGGTTTGGACCAAACCAGGGTAATTTTGGTATTCTCTTGTGTCGCCAAATTAATGATTACACTAGATTGCTACGACGATGCAAGGATGTTATTCACCAATTCAAAGGCTATATAATTTTTTTAGAAGATGCAGACATAATTAATTTATTAAAGTTAAAAGAAGCTTCTGATGAAGAGGGAATTTTGGATTATTTATTAATTAAATGGGATCAATTGATACTGAATAACTAATAATAATCAAATTATAATTTTTTTCATGCATCATCGAAAAAGCTTTAGTTTTTTAGACTTGCCCCTTCCTCTGTAACAAAGAAAGGGGCAGCACTTGCTGTGAGTCATAACAGTCTACTTCAAAGTACCTACTCATTTCATAGAACAAATAAACTCGCAGGAACCTGTTTGCGCATCGTTCCGACCGGAATGTTACCTACACTGCTTCTATGGTCTGTATGCTGTAAATACAGACTCCTGCGAGTTTTCCTTCAAAAAAATTGCCTTACTTATGTTGAGATACAGTTCGTAGCGGTGATATTCAAACTGACGTTCCTCATTAGCTTAATCATTTATCACACGAATTCAATTAACTTACTTTCTACTTCTACATCACCAATCACTGATGTACCATCTTAAAAGGATAATTGAAGAAGATTGATCATTCTCAAATAAAATCATCAAGTTGTACAGTTCGCCCCTAAACAGAGCCCCATATTCTATCCTTTCGGGTCCTTGAAAACATGGCTTGATTTGCTCAAACAATTCTCTAAATACAAATTGATGAGCATTCTCCGGCTTCATTAATGCCTCCCGCAGTTCCCACTTGTTTCTCCACTTATTATGCATGAAGAGATACTTCTCTTGGAACTTCACCACAATTAGAGCATGTGTCAGTGACTGATGGGATATTTTTGCAGATGTTGTAGTGACCCATGTGTTTATATCTTTTAAAAATGCCTCAATCACTTTAAAGGTAGCACCGTTAACTAATTCCAATTGAAATCAGCTGTTGTACTTTCTTTCCTGTTCTTGCAAAATCGCTGACTAGGACAATTACTGGACGTTCTTCGTTTATTAAAACAAATGTATCATTCCTGCTGATACATGTTGGTAAGCTGTTAGAAGGCTTTATGATAATGAATATGATTACTTCTACTTCTAGTAGGATGTTCAAACTGTTCAAACAGCAAACAATTCATCTATCCGTTAATGCCATAAAGCTGAGGCCATCCGTTTGGGCAAATACCGAAATTTGATATAAATGAGCAAGTCCAAACTTCACCCACTGTTATACAATAGACTTTATAACAGCTGTCCTGTCCTCTGAGTTCCAAGTCTTTTTTGAAACGAACTCAGACTCTCTGCAGTACAGTTTGCCTCACTTGTAGCGAATCCTGAAGTAGTTGGATATGAAAAACATACAGAAAATACAAATGATGTCAGAGATAACAAATTCCAATATGTTTTATGGTCACCGTTTTGAACACCTTTATTCTAAAGAATCTAGCTATTATAAATCGATCGATCATGAAAACAAATCCCAAAAAATTATTCCAATTTATCCAAGAGATTTGAGTCACCACAACCTCTCTTTACATGTGCGCTGATGTCTTTAATTTTCTTTTTTTCTTCAATTTCCAAATTATCATCTCTCTATCTTCCTGTATAATTATAATCCAACTCATGGAAATATATTAAAAAAGTTATTAATTTCATTTTGGGCTTTTTTTCTTAGGGCATCAAAAGGACCTCTTCGATCCTTATCTTTAATAGACTTATTTTTGGAATTTATAAAATTTTTAAAACTAATATCATCTGGTAGATTATAATAATCATCCAAATAATCATTAAAGGGGGTTTGAGTTGAATTAATTACTTCTACAAATAGTTCGAATTCTTCGATACTTAATGAGAATATACCCATAAGGTTAAATTGAGTGTTAAAACCTATCAATTCTTCGATTAAAGTTTTTCTCATGCTGTTAGCTGTAGGAAAGTTATCCATAGCGATAGTCATGAAATAATATTTCATGTCCGCTGTTAAAGCCGGAGTAATTTCTTTTTGAATAATATCTAACATAGCGTTCTTTATTTGATTTAACGGCTTCACAGTGTTTTTTTGGTAAGAATCATCTATACTTTTTTTTCTAGCATAATCCCTTATTACATCTTTTTTCACCCTATAACTCTTAACTTCTATCACCAGGACGTAATCATTGTAAATTAAAAAAACATCTGGGGATCTTTTAGAAGAATTATCATACAAAAATTCTTCTTTCGCTCTGTAAATATTGTTATAATCAGCCGTTTTAACAATTAGCCATGAAACATAAGATTCTAACATGAATCCAAAATCGTTTCTGAAACTTACCCTTCTTTTGTCATCTTTTGAGAAGCTTTCGAGTAATTTTGAGTACAAGGAATGAAAAAGTAAGTCTTCCATCCCTTTTCTTTCAATAGGTATATAACTATTAGAGTCTATTTTAAGAAAAGGTTTGTTTGTGAACAGATCAAACATGAAATTTTCGTGAGTCTTCTGGTTTATAGCCAATTCATTCACAAACCATTCTTTTCCCTCATCAAGATCAAAACTTATTTCCAATAACAATTGTTTAAATTGGTCTAGCAAAATATCTTTAAAAGGGAAGCTACTGAGTGATATAGACCAGGTTTCACTATTAAACTCTTTATTATTTTCATAAAGTTCAAGAACAGTAAAAACTAAAGCCGCTGTTAAATATATGTAACTTTCTAATTGCATCTGATATTTAGTAATGAAGGCATCCTTTAAATTTTCAAGAGAGGCTGCCCCTTTACTACCTTCTTTATAGGGTGAATATATGAAAAGAAAAAATGTTCTAGCATACTGATGCGAGGCAGTGTCATATCTATTAAAAAACGAATTAGCATTAATATACGATTTTAGATCGGTTTCTCTATAATCCATTTCCAATTCTTGTACGTGTGTAATTACATTTATTAATTCTACAAAAGTAGTATCTTCATGTTGATTAAGTTTAATTGAGTAATTATCTAGGTTCTGAAATAGATGTTTCCATGTTAAAAGAACACCATGACGTGTAACAAGCTGACTACCTTCCAAATATTCAATTATTCCCTTTTCATTCTTATATGTGGTTCTGGATTCTTTAATAAACTTCTCATTAATTTTTTCACAATCTTTACTATAAATACTGTTATCAATAAAACCTAGCTGAGATAATATACTAGCTAATGATATAAAATCATCATAATTATATATTACTTTACTCATATCACTTATAGTCATTGAATTAAATAGGTCAGAATACTTCGCGTAAGTGAATCGATTCATAAGTAAGTCAAGTCCCCTATCTTTTTTCGGAAATTCTAGAATATTAATTATTGTGAATTTCTAGAGTATCTCAACTAAAATTGCGAGCCGATTCGAAATGGCTCGCTGTCTTAAAACTAATCTTTATCTTCTGACTTGGAGCAGTACTTAATGTAGTAGACTTGCCATTTTAGAACAACGTTTTACTGCAAAGCGTTAACGTAACTTTGTACTTATCTTTGGTTAAACCAATCGTTTCACTCTCAAGATCATATGTAAATGATGCACCTAGTTTTTTGAAATGTTACGCAATGAAACCAAATAACTTTGCTCATATTTAGAGGTTTGTTCTCTTAAAATCTGCTTTCTTATTGTTTACATAAACTTTTAAAAACGATTGCGTGTAATGAGGCTTAGTTTCTTTTGGTTTTGTAGATTTTGATGACGGCAACTCGAGCTATTGGATGACTTTGAACTTGAAGAAAAACTTTCGCCATGATAATGATATTTCCATATTATAGTTCCATATGGCATATTGGTGTAACACGTGTGACCACCATTTGATCGGTTCTACCTGGATGAGTTAACACACTTGTTGTCCCCACTAAAAATAAAAGAAATACTAAAGCAGTAACCAGGAACTTTTTTTCACGATTCATATCCTCTAACTGGTACTTTTTTCCTAAGTATCATATCATACAATATCTGATAAATAAATATACGCTTACCATTTATGATGGAAATTGTTGAACCACCGCCGCCAAGTTTATCAACTTCTCAAATAGGAAATATCTAAGTTCATAAGTTCAGTGAGATTAAGATCACTTGTGAGTTTACTTCGTTCCTCAATATTGTCATTTTTATGAATTGTATCTATTGTTGAAATGTATGTTGACGAACTCCGTGTAGAAAAAATGTGCAACCTTTTGAAGTAACCCCGTTCTTAACTCAAAAAGCTAATTTGAAAATATATGGACACGTGGGTTCAGGGGAGGTAATGACAGGTAAAATTCATGCTGAACTCAGTATAACCGATAAGTTAACTTAATCAATAACCAATAAAGGATCTTATATGAATGGCAATTATCCAGGCCCTTCAATGTAAGCTAGAAAGTTGGGAACCACTTTCTATGGGCTTCTCAAAACAAAAAAGCCGCTAGATGGCAGTTGAATATAGAACATTATAATGATCTGGAAATAGAATATGCTTTTATTAGAGAGGCTGGGGAATGTTTCTCCATCCCCGTTACAGGGTCTTCTTAGGTTGTTTCCCTGCTCACCTCACAAGGATAAGTGAATTTCGGCGTAAAGTAGCAGACCAGTATTCTTAGCGTCCCTTGCTCTCCTTGTACCCATTACTTTAGCTATCTGTGCTTTCCTTAGGTGTCTTCTCTAAGCCTGTGAACATATACCGCTGCACAAGATAAACAGCGCCTTTTCAACCAGAGAAGAATGGCTTTCACTTATATGGCGCGGTTTTTGTTACAAGTCCCGTGCGAGAGTGGGAGAGTTAGGTTACTAAATTCCATCTTTTTCAATTGACCCTTGTAGAGATTTGGAACTGGGATTGAAATACCCTTTGGATAGTTTACCAATCCTATAGTTCCTTTAAGTTTCATATATGTAAGAGATGATACCTGTTATTTCAAGGTAACATCTCTTACTTCCCCCCCCATGAAGATTCATTTCTTATAGAATCCCTGTATCGGATACGTACATTCTCCTAATCTAAGGAAAAGCAACTAAAGTAACGTAAGCTAGAAAGTTAGGATCCGCTATCTATTGGCCATTAAAACAAAGAAAGCAGCTGTATATAGGATAAAACTATGCTTGAACTATCATTACTGTTCCATCTTCCAGGCATATATTGATAATGACCATTATTCTTCGTATTCCTCTCTCGGCTTTCAAAAATCCATTCATATTTGCACAGATTTTAGCCATATCTCATGAGATTCACAACATGATTTCGTTTTGTAAAATGAGGCCAGTTGTGCAGCCACCTAAGCAAACATTTCCTAAAGTCGTAATGATTCTTAGTATTCTTTGCTCTTTTCTTCTAAGTTTTTTATTAACGTAGAGACAAAAAATACCGACCTTTCAACTTCAAAGGTCGGTTTACCCCTATGGGAGAAGAAAACAATGGTTATAACTGCATTATATCCATCCGATGTGGTTATAGACCTTATTCTGCTTGAACTCCATGTTCATGTGGGCAATTCAGTAATATCAACGTTCATATGTTCGGTAAGCATTAAGGTTACATCCACTTTCACTTTGCTCCACAATAGTTTTATCTTATGAAGGTAACCTCTTACCGAATAATTTACCGTTAAACTCAGCTCAGACCTCTTTTCATCTATGATTTTTATATGATGTTCCTTTAAAATTTGTTTCGATTTGTACATCTCTAAAGCAATTTTCTTTTGGGTGCCGTCCAAGTATTCAACATACACAGATTTCATCTTAAAGTTTGAAGCGTATATTTTTTGCTTATCTACCTCCAGCGCTCCTAAAAGATAAGGAAGTTCTACCAGCCTCTTCACGAGTGAAAGTTCCTCAGAAGTCTGTCGCACATTACACGCCTCCTTCTTCAAGTTTTACAGCGACCAATTGATCAAAATCGACCCATTCAAATCCATTCTCCATTTCAATTTTGATTTTCTTTCCAAAGGTACTGACTGAAGTGACAATCCCATGTATATACCGATTGCCCCACTCATGAAACACTTCAATGGTGACTTGCAATGTATAGTTAAGCGACATATCTATATGTTCTGCAATAATCTCCCACTCATCTTCATGGATCAGCGGTTTCGCTTGATAGTGAATTTGGTTACGATGCTGTATAATTCGTTCTTTATGTTGTGGAAGCATCATACGGCTCGATTCCCATAATCCATTGACCTCCAGTTTTTTGCTCATTTGTAATGCCCCCCGATTTTAGATGCTCGATCTATCGCTTGACCGGCAGCTGTAATGGAGCTCGCTCGTAGAATAGCAATATCGCCAAATCGATCCTTAATGTCGTCCATCACCTGATCAATGGCTCGTTTCTGCTCTTGATCATCGAAGAACGATAGTTGATATGTATCCGCGTTGGATAATTGAGATAAGGATACGCCTACACGGCGTACCGGTTGCCCATCCCAGTGTTGATGGAATATGCGTTTGGCGATCTTGCACACATCAACGGTTATGTTTGTAGGATCAGACAGTTTAACTTGCCTGTGAAAACCAGTTGGGTGATCAAAATCTGCTCCCGATACACTCACAGATATGACACTACCCATCAGCCCTTTTTTACGGGCTCTTCTGCACACTTCTGTACAGATATCGAGGATAACTACTTCGATCTCCCATGCTTCTGTGAAATCTCTAGGCAGGGTCATTCCGTTTCCGATATCCTTTTGTGTACTGTGCGTGTTGACCGTTACCGGCGAATTGTCGAGTCCATTGGCGACTCGCCAGATGACTTCTCCATTAACACCCCACTTACTTCTTAATTTGGAAAGAGGAGTAGTTGCCAGTTCTCTAATGGTTCGGATGCCCATCTTCCACAGATGTTTTTCCATTCTTGAGCCTCCCCCCCACATATCGCGGATGGGCTTATCTCCAATGTGGAGGTGTAATTCCTCTTTCTTTAAGTGGAAAATGCCACCCTCAGCTTTTTTAGCAATCATATCGCAGCACAATTTACTGATGATTTTGTTTTCACCAATGCCAGCTCTCGCGTAAACGCCTGTTTCATTATAGATTTTGTCTTGAATTTGCTTGGCTAAATCGATTGGATCATTACCAAATAGATGCATAGACCCTGTAAAATCAGCGAATAATTCGTCAATACTGTACGGTTCAACCAAATCAGTGAACTCTTCAATAATGGACATGATTTGAGTGGATACTTCGATGTATTCTTGCATGTGTGGTTTTACAATGATCAGTTCAGGGCACTTCTGAAGAGACTGCCAGAGTGGTTCCGCGGTAGAAACACCTTTAGCTTTGGCTAGAGGACAAGCGGCAAGGATAATTCCAGAACGCCTTGCTGGATCTCCGGCGACGGCGAGAGGTCTATTTTTATATTGAGGCATTTTTGCCTTTTCGACTGAAGCATAAAACGACTGCATATCGATGAGCATAATGGTTCGCTGCTTAGCCAACACTGAAATCACTCCTGTACATTTAAGAACGTATGTTTGTATATATTATAAACCGAACATATGTTCTTTATGCAAGAGGTAAATATTTATATTCTTTCGAGATAAGGTCATCGGGAGAAAACTGGCCTCTTGTTGCGTTTAGTTGTGGATTGCTCATGTTTTGGTACGAGCACCAGCAGGATCGATCAGATAAACAATGGATTTTCATCTCAAACTTGATAAATTCACCATGCCCATTTAGGCAATGCTATCTTGGCTTGTTCATCAGGAACTTCATCTGTCGTTGACCATTAGATCCAAATAGATTGCATCAATAGTTTTCTATCTTTCGCTAATGGAATTTAAATTCTAGTACACCATCCATGCCGAAATATCAGCTATATGTGAATGATAATATGCTCAACGATATTCTCTGCTATGGAATGGACGCTATCCTCTGTGTCTTCGTCCCTGCTCTCGGCAGTAGTACTCCTGTTGACATCCTTGGGCTGCCCAAGTTTTTTGGCGCGTTACAAAAGGAAATAGAAGTGAGCTGAGATGAAAATTTTCAATGGAATCCCTCACTATCTCAAGCGGCGAAAGACAACATGGTGTATTGCTCCATGGATTCATGCGTATACATCAATTCGGAGGATTTCAGATGGATATATTGATCATTAAAGCTTGTGCATACCTGTATGAAATAGATTTCTCATCCTATTTCGGATTCAATTCTACAGAAAACATATATCAACAGGATACATCCTAAAAGGTCAACGAGGATCTCCTGCTCGAATAACCTCAGAAGAATCCTCACTGTATACAAGATTGTCCTCCACAACCTACTCAATCCATGAACGGAATGAGTCGCCTGGGTTAGAGGAAATTAGGGATACGATCATGATTTGTTAATTGGCTGAAGCAGGAAGAGAGAAAAACGAGCCTGATAGAATATCGGAGAATTATAAGTTACGGAGTAATGATGCGTAAAGATAATAACGAACCAGCGCCTGAATGCACTAAAATGAACTTGTGGAGGCTGTTGGAGTCGCCCCCGAGAAGAGTAATCAACGTTTCAAGAATGGGATAACCAAACTAGACTGGTCGGTAACAGGTATCGATGAGAAAGAATCTGAGAGATATCGAGAATTATGCAAGATAATTGAAGACTCTTTCTTGAACCTCCCTTCTCACAAAACAAAAAGAAGGCAGGAAAAGTTTCCTTACCTTCTAAAGTTCTTCATAATTCTATGAATTTAATATTATCATCGACTTACTATAATAATACTACGGATTTTTAATTTTTCTACATTCATCAACATTTTCAACTGCAGATAAAGCAGAGTAGCGCCTTAAAGGTTTCTCTGTATATCAAGGTAAAATATTTGACTTCAGCCTGGAAGTCAATATTTAATCTCTAGGACTCGGTAATAAAGAACGTAGTGGCAATTTTCTTTCCAGTACAAGATCAACCCTTTCTGGATCTATAACTTCATCCATAGTCTTTAGCAGTTCATTCATTAAGTGTCCATTTATTTGTTCAATAATATATTCAAATGAGCATAGTTTCTTTGCAGCGTTAAATTTGGAAGAAAAAGTGTGATCTCTACCGTGGAAAATTGGATTTCTTTCATTATAAAGTTCATCACAGAAGTAGAGAAGTAATTCTTGATCCAAAACCTTCCCAAACTCTGATTGTTTGAGAAGATTTCCAACAGTATAATTGTCCATCTCCTTACCATTTAAGGTTAAGAGATATTGTTTATCACCCTCAATTCTGTATACATTATTAAATTTCCGATTGAAGTATTCTGCATAGTCCCATAGAACACCTTCAATTTGAGGTATTATTAGAGAAATAGTTGCACCATAGTAGCCTTGTTTATAACATTCAATCGCCTCTTTTATCAAAGAACTACGATTACTGAACTCCGAGATATTATGACCTTTAATTTGATTTACTAGCCATTCCAAGCTATTCTCATCATCATATTGAGAAGTAAAAACAGCTGAATAATCTTGTCCACTTTTATAGTGTATATATAAGATTCTAGCATCGGCGAGAGACATTTGATTTACAAGCCACTTCAAAGGGAAGGCTTCCCACTCATCTTCTAATTCATAATCGTATGTAAGCACTTCTGGATAAAGAATGATATAAGCATAGAAATTTATAAATTCCTCAGCGTACAATATATCGGGATGAAGCGAAAATGAATTATCCATGAAGGCAATATTTAAATCAATTAATTCTATCTTTGAAGTGAGTTCAGGACGACTGTTGTAGCATGATTGAATCATATTTTCAGCGATTTGCTTTTTATGATCCTCACCTAAACTCAATAGGTGTTCAATCTGTTGACTTTTATCTTTAAATATTTCTTGTTCTAAGTTATTTTTTAGGTCATTAAACTTCTGGATTAATATTTCTTTTTTCTGAGTGAAAATCTGTGATAGTTCATCTGGAATTTCACCATTTTCCTTAGCTACACGGAGTAATGAAACTACATGTTGAAACTCTATATCTTCTTGGGCTTCATCTAAAAATGGATTAGGCACACAAGAAATGGCAATAATTGCTGAGGACAATGATTTAATAACAGCGGTAGACAAGTTTTTAATTTTTTTTTCCTTTGCTCTATTCTCAAGAAACTGACTTAATAATTTTTGAGAAAAATTCATTTTTCTTAGCCCCCGTTTATTATTGCTACATATTTTAATATACCAAATTATTAGTCAGTCTAAGTCCTTCTTTCTATCAGCTTCTTTTTCTTACATTTTCATTGTTCGAGCTTAATACAGGTTACAGTATTAAGCTGATCGATTGGCACGATTCTGTTTTTCATATAGACCACTTCTTTCAAATCTTTTATGATAATTGTATAAAAATAGGAGGTGATAGTTATGTCAATAGAATTAAATGATTTGCCTGTTGGCGTAAGTGCTATATCAGATAAATCAAGTGAACTACCTGGCGGTGTCTTTATAGTCAAATTCGAAAACGAATCGAGTTGGAGAATTTGTCTGTCTAAGAAACTTAGCCCTGAGTATGGACGCTTCTCTTCCTATCGATTTGAAACAGAGGAGGAAGCGGTTAAAGAATACCTAGATAAAACGTGGAAGTAGTTCCTCCAACCAACATTTAGAAAAGGACTCGTTATATTATTTCTAACGAGTCCTTTCCTTCTAGTATTAAACATTTGTATTGAGTAGGTTTTAACATTTGGGTGACCATCATATTTATACTTACGCTCACTCAGAAGCTGTTCTACGCTCTTCAATGGACCGCCCATCGCAACCGGATGTTCTCGTATAAGCAGGTCAGAATGACTTATATTCTGTCATAGGAAGGAAAAAGAAAAAAGCACACGGTGGGTGCTAAACACTCTATGCCAAAATATTCGTCCATTTTTGAATGAATGCATTAGTAGATTCCCTGCCTTTATCAAACTACTGTGAGTCATGTTTAGCGTAGATGTATTATTATCCTTATAAGTGATCACATACTTAAGCTGAATAGTATAATCTGCGTAAGCAGTCATATACTTCTCTATCTCTTGGTGATCTATCTTTATACTAAGTTGGAGTTTTATTAGTTCCATCTGACTCTGTTGGGACATAGCCAAATAACCTAAAGCAACACTGTACTTAGAATCGCCTTCATGTCTATCCAAGGCAATATATGCATCACATGTATCGGAATATGAAAGAAACATGAATTGTTTAAAAATATTCAATTGATTTAACGTAACATCTGCTCCGTTTTCCATATAACCACTCTCATTCAATATCAAAATTCGACATCCACGAAAGTTTTCCCTTCCTGACACAACAATCAGGAGGTTAAGGACAGAACTGATTCACTCCATCCTATCTACCCCATACGCAACCTTTGCATTTCTCAGGCTGCTTGTTGGCTCGTGCACGTTTCCATTTACATCTTCTGGTGCTGATCACTTCAATTCCTTCAATAAAAAAAGCCGATCCAGTGAAGGAATGGCTTTAATGTGATATGTATGTTGTTAACGTAATTCCTCAAAACATAGTCTAAAATGATTCACTCTCATTCCTAGCTAATTCAATTATGCGCTCGTCTTTACATTTCCCGTTTTCTTTGATGCTGACAACTTTTCTTTCATTGCGAGCAACATCTCCACGAGTTCATCCCTAGCAATCAGCCTAACCCCGTTTGATTTAGCAAGCTGATATGCCTGTTCAGTATAGTTGCTATTTGTAACAACCCATGCTCCATTTGCTCTGTAGTGTGCCTTAGCTCCTTGAACCTCTTGGACAGCTTTTAAGCCAACATTTTTTTTATAACGTTTAGCTTGTACAACGATTCGTTTTCCATCTTTGGAGATAACCAGATCGGCGCCGTAATCACCTGCAGCTTTTGTCACTTCTGCCCTATACCCTTGTGAACGAAACAGATGTCCAAGATAGTGTTCAAACTGTACCCCATCCATTTTATCGATCTCGGCAATCCCTGACCTCTTCAGTCGTTCAGCACGCTTTTGTTGAATGATAACCATTAAAACAATAATCCCAACAACTCCAAAAAATCCAACGACAAGTGACGCTTGCCAAGATTTTGTTAAAGAATATGTCCCTACAATACCTCCCAGCATTGCCATGCCGGCTAATCCTTGGAACAGTTCTTCTTCCTGTTTCGCCTTACTTTTTCTTCTTGCCATAACTTTTCCCCCAAGCATGTAAATTGTACTAAAACATATTTCGACACTCGGGACTAATTTCCTGCAATGATAGAAAAGGTGAGAAGAGGAACGCCCGGTAATATGCTGCATATGCAATTGTGTGTTTCAATCACTGCTTTTTTATGCTCCTAATTTATCACGGAAAAATAGTCATGTGGGGTTCAACATGGTCTTAGGATGAGGTCAAGTTTGGTTCAAAATTTTATAGCGAATATAATATTTTATTAAAATTCAAACGAGCCCTAAATTCTTTAAGGCTCGTTTGAATTTTAAGTTTATTCGAAAGTTACACTCTCACTTTTATTATTCCAATCAATTTTAAATATGATTGGATCTTTGGTTTTCTCAGAATCGGTCACCAATCCAGAAATCTTAAATGGTGTTTCCTGTGTCGCATAAGCCTTACCTTCTTGGTCGATATTCGTACCAGTTACACCATATACCAGATCATTAATTTGCGTCTCATCCCCAATATATGTGATGCCAAATGACCCTGTTGATCTCTGGAATGCGACATCCCAATGCTCACTTTTAACATGCTTAATATCACCATTTCCACATGCTCCTAATACAATCAAAAGAAAAGTTAAACAAATAACTAATGATAATTTTCTTCTCACATTACATCCCTCCTATCTAATAATAACCTAAAATGTGTATTTTGATTCAATATATGATACCTCGGTTAATTAAGAATCGGAACAACAAATCCAAAATTTAGGAGGAACAAGATGAAAAACAGAAAGAAGATATTTAGTTCGTTATTAGCAACAATGATGTTATTTTGCTCCGTATCTGCTGCAGCCGCTTCACCAAACGAAGAAGTATTTCCAAATGATTCAACCGTTCCAGAAGGCTTCAAAGTAATTAAGGAATATGATACCACTGACGAAAGTAATAAAGTTGATATGCAAGTAGCAGGACGTAGCTTTAACCCTGAAAATGAAATTAATACTAATAATTTTAGTACATCCCAATCTATCAACTCTACAGAAGAAGTAGATTATGATATTCTAACAAACGAAACATATATCTACAGAGATTTACAAAATATCGAAACAGGGGAAGTATTAACTCAATTTAAGACCGATATGGTAGTAGAAGCTGACCCCTTTCATTGGACAGGCGGGAACAAAAATAGCGACAATACAGTCAAATTAACAATTACATTGTACTACCATTCACAGACTAAAAATCGTTTCATATACAACGGTTTGGATAAAGCATACTATCGGTATGATAAAGGTACCAATTGGAACATAAATAATGCTATACCCTCAGGTACGAATTCATGCCAGTTAACCCAAATTGGTCCTGGAATCGACACAAAAGCAAAGAAACAAATCTCTAATTGTTCTCAAAATGGTGGTGCTATAGATTTTGGAAAAACTTTCTTAGCAACTGCTCCTTCAAGTTGGATCGATGTTCAAGATGGAGGATTGGCATCCGAAGTCGGCATAAAAGTTCAAGCGGGTTTTCTAAATCAGTCAAATAATAATAAAGTCTTCAACTATGGTTGGGATTTAAAAATTAGAGGTCAAAGTCCTATTTGACATTCTTATATTATATGGGAAGTTAAGGTCCAATTGGATCTTAACTTCCCATATTTTTTAGTTAGAATTTTGCATTATCTTGTTCAAAGAATTAACTTTAATGAGTTGGCCATACTCTCTATACCCTCATCGATTTTTATACGCTTAATTGTACTGTCACTAAAGCTTCTCCGAAAGAATAGTAACGTTTCTTTACGCAAGTAACCTTGAAGTATTCAAATACTTGCAGGGCTGCCGGGTCCTAATGAGCCTTTGTACCCGTTCAAGCTGCGCGTATAGAAGTCATATTTGTTGTACACCCAGCGCTGTTTCTCTATAGGAATCGTAGCGTTTGTCGTCTTGTTTACATCCAGATCTGTTTGACCGATGGTATGAGTAATTTACAATCACCCTCTTATTTAAGTTACTTGTTATCATTTTATTGATACGCCGCCGTATTATTGTAAGATTATAGACTGAGGTGCCCTCGCAAATATTCACCAAAGGTGAGAACAAACGCGTCAGCTATATTCGATGACTTGAGCCCTCGTTTTTTCATGTCCTTCTTACTTACAGTAGTATCTTGCCCTTACTGGTCATCGACCATTTTCTTACGGTCAATTGGGAAGTAAGTACGTCATCATCGGATAATTGTAAGACTGCAGAATCGTTGTTCATATAATTGCTCATGTTTCGTTCCAGTTGTCCCTTTATATCAGCTCACATTTCAGCGCCCAGGTTTTCATAATGTTCATCCAAAGGTGTTGATCCATTATTGATAGAAATAACTTTATAACCTATGGCTCTAGGAGTTGGATACCATTGTATCGAGGCGCGGGAAAAATAAAGGATGCGTAGCTACGATAATTAAACGAAAACACGCTCGTATACTGCTATTCTCATGCCGGATCGTACAGCATTGTCTATGAAAATTGTGCTCGGTTTGGTGATTTCACAATACCATACAGTTGCCTTCCTTACAGCCACTGTTGACCGCGGGAAGGAGTTCGCTTGCTATGCCTATGTCGCACTTGGTTTTGAAAATCTGCCATAGCAAAAAAAACGATCGGGTACCGAAAATACCTTGATAGTTTAATTTTTTCTATGCTTCAAACCTAACTTTGCAACCACGTGACATTCTTCGACATCCTGCGGGTTATTGTTTTCATCAGTTTAAGAGCAAATTTGGAATACCACCAACGATTCCGTACTAATCACTCTCAATGAATATCAATTCCTACTTTTTCAAAAATGGACTGGACTTCTCTCCCTTTCCTTCTTTCACGCGGAATGTTGAAGCCACTGATGGAAGAAAGATACCAATTCATAAAATGATAAGTGCTCAATCATAGGAATCGCAAATTGTAAAAATGCTGGTGTAAAGAAATTGTTCTTTATACCTTCTAAAGGAGTAAACTATTAAGTTGTTATGGAGGTATTTCATACTAGCCTCATTTGCATTTCACAAATGAACTATCCTATTTCTATATGAAAGTGGTCATGATGTTTGGGTTCCGGTTTAATTTTATCCGATGCAATATCGTATTTTTTATGAAATAATACTTTTTTTACTTGAGCGTTCTCAGTGCATATCTCCAGAAACTTTTTTTCTTCCTCTGCCGTCATCCCCGAATTCCTTATATCCATTATTGTCCCCGTTTGATGACTTTCATGTTCTGGAGTGTCTTCTCCGTCTATTAAAGAACAATCATTTATTTCAAGAATTTTGGATGAAGAAGTTGCTTTGCGGAAAGAATCAGCTAACTGACTGACCGTATTAAGTGCTTCTTTTGTTAACCACGAATGATCCAGCAAAAAATCTTTATCTTTAGCCATTCCATCCTTTGTATCATTAAAATTAATAAAGGCACCCCCGGCCGGCGAGTCTAAACGAACGAACCCCTTTGGTGAAACACCTATTTTAGCGGCCATTCGATTTCTAGAGCTTTGACCATAAATCCCATCCGCATTGAGATCCTCTAGCTTTTGAAATTGAATTAAATTCTGTTCGGTGTGTTCATCGAAGATCTCTGATAACACATCAAGGATTTCTTGAATACTGGTCCAGTCCTCACTTGAATGAGCTCTGTACTCCTTCAGGTTATTTTTTAATATAGCTACTTCCGCATGGCTATCGTCTCTTCGTAGAATTGATTTGTAGTCGGTTTTCCATACTTTATTTAAAGCTGCAGTACCAATTGCAGCTATATTTGCATGCCCCTTGGACATTCTCTCATCCTCCTTTTGCATTTATCTATCCAATAAATTTCCCCATAATTCTCATAAAAATTCATATTTGAGAATTAGCATAAATAAATCCATTTGTGGAACGATACCATTCGAATTAAGTTAAGGAGATGATAATGATGCCTGAACAGACTCGAAATGAATCCGGTTTTCAAGATCCTCCCATCTTGTTTACCAAAGAAGATGCTGATGATCTACCAAACAGTTCAACACTTCCTGAACTTGTAAGCAAATTTCTGAGCAGTGTTAATTTATCTAGTCAAGCCGCTGGAGAGATTCCTGAAATTGATGTGCAAAATATTCGCCTGTTAGGATCACACAACTTGGCTTTTGAAGAACATTCCGATCTCCAAATATCAGCAGAATCGCTTTCTGTTTTAACTTTGGGCAAACAGGATCATGACATTGCGTTGAACCTTTCCTTGAATACAAAGACCTCCTCCGATACCCTGAACAAAATATGGGAAGGACTTCTTGAAGGTAATGTTCATTTTGGCACGGCCCAGTTGGAGATAAAGTATGATTTGGCTAACCCTCAACGATTATCGGGCAAATGGAAAGAGAAACAAGGTGAACAATTGACGTTTCAAAATATTGCAGATGCTCTCGGTATACCGCACAACATTCCTGTTGAAGCTATGGGTTTAGACCTGCGTTTTAAATCAGTAGCGTTTGAACTGCAATTAGATCAAGGCCATTTTTTATTATCTGCTCGGTCGACTAGCCTAGGTGATGCTTTTTTTGCAGCCTCCAATGCGAATGAAACTTGGAACTTTGTATTTGGCATCCTGATTCCCCCCGGTAAAATGAGTAATTCACTTAACAAAATGACTGGTAATCTTCTTTCTGAAATTGGAATCGGCGAGGCCTGCTGTATCTATTCCACACTGGAAGAGGATATTTTTATGATTCCTGAATTACCGAATTTGCCGGATGATACTAAACCGTCTTTTGGGTTCTTGGGATCAACCACTATGAAAATTGATCGAGGGATTGTTTTTTGTGCTGATTTGTTGCTGTCTCAAACGAATAATCCTTTGCTTAAAATGATTCATTCAATAACAAAAGAAGATCATTTACTACTCCAGACTCCGCTTAGCCCCCCATTAACTGGACAGCGTTTTACTGCTCGTTTTCTTGAGCCCATTACTATTGAGGCTGGTGGAGCCTCCATTGTTTTGAAGCAACCGGAGATTTTATTGAATCTAAACCCCATGCAAGTTCAGTTGGAAGGCCTAATCGATGTGCCACTTGGTGCTGAGTCATTGTCTTGTACTGCTACGATTGAAATTGGAGAAACCCATGCTCAGTGTTCCGTTACAGTAAACAATGTGGATGAAAATGGGCAAACAAAATCACTTCCCTCCCCTCTTGGATTATCAGGTATTCAGCTGGATGAGGTTGCCGTCAACATGGGTTGGATATTCACTCCTCCTTCACTTTTGCTTGGTTTAGATGGAACCTTTCATGTTGTAGATCAGCCTTCTGGCATCAATCAGTTTGGAATAACTGTAGCTTTTCAGGGGTCGCTGATCACCCCCAAACTTTTTTATGGATACTTAGAGCAGCTGGACCTGGAACTCTTCTATAAAGCTGTAACAGGTAAACAACTTAATGCCCCTGCTTTTCTGAATAATCTCGCAGCAAAACAAGTTTTTATGTACTGGTCAGACATTACCAAGGAGTTACCAGACGGTACTCTAATTAATATAGGAACGGGATTTAACGGGTTTATCGATTTATTCGGGTTCAAAACGCATGCATCCTTGATGCTTTCTGACGGAGGAATTCAAGGAAGTGCCGAGGCAGCTCCATTTCGTTTGGGCAACTTGCTTACTATAGGTGGTAATGGTGAAGGAATTAGCTTGAAAGAGTATTTAGTCAACGGAGACTGGATTACCCTCAAAAAAGAACCAGAAGAGCAGTATGAATCTCGATTAATTACGTATATCCCCCCTGGCGGTGCTGTACTTCAATTTAGTACGGCGACTTCTCCTTATTTATATGCTAGTGCAAAAGTTTCTTTTTTTGATTTGATGGATCAGGAAATCGAGATTGAAATTAGTGATCAAGGCTTCCGTTTCGAATTGGAAACCGATATTGGCGGATTAATAAATACCAAATGGAGTTGCCAGCTTAACGATCAGGCTTTCAGCGCAGAAGCCAAGTTTAAGCTTGATTTGGATATTAAGGTCGGTCCAATAAAAATGCAAGGAATAGATCTTGGAAGTTTCGGATTAGATATTGAGTTTAATACGAGTGCTACAATCAGCGGCAGCCCCACGGAATGGACACTTAGCTTAGAAGGAGAATTCATGTTTGAAGGAGCAAATATTGCCATACCTAGCTTTTCGTTAAAAGCGGATACCCGAGCACTCAACGATTTACCCGGCTATATAGCGGACAAGATAGCAGAAGCTGCAAAAGACTTGTTTTCCTTTCCCTCTGCCAATGAAGTGCTTGAAAAAGCTAAGGAGGCTGGGCAACAAGCCATCAATAAAGCTGGAGAGAACGCGCAGGCTCTTATGGATAAAGCATCTACCGAGGCTACCAAGATTATTGGAGATGCGGAACAAGTCGGCCAAGCTATCGGTGCAGGCGTGGATAGTGCCATAGCGAAAGCGGATGAGCTCCGTCAGGAAGCCGCTCAAATTATAGCAAATGGCGTTGATGAGGTTAAAAATATTGCGCAAGACGCCATTAATAAAGCGGAAGAACTTCAAAAACAAGTTGAAGCATTCCCAGGAAAGGCTCAAGAGGAAATTGAGAAACTAGCTAGACATGCACAAGAGGAAGCCGATCGATTAATCCGCGACGGAGAAGAAGCAGTAAAACATGCTGAAGAACAGGCGAACCAATTTTTAGTCGATGCTAATGCAGAGTTTAACCGACTTAAAGACGCGGTTGTAACAAAGGTTGATGAGATCTTAAATGATGCTACCGAATATGCACAAAGACTGGAAAGCAAAGCAGCCGAGGTATGGGAAGATATAAATTCTTGGGCAATAGATGTAGCGGAAAAAGCAAAAAAATTCAGTCCAGGAAGTGAAATCAAAAAAACGTTTAAACGAAAAGGTTGGTAAATCACAAAACCTAGGAGGGGTTTCATGGCAACACTAGATAAGCTGTCTTCAGCAGCAATTTTAAACAAGGTAAGCGCAGAAGCGGCGCGTCAAATTGAAGCGGCAGCAAAAAAATCAGAGAACCTGATTAAAGAGGCAGATACAATCTCCGAAGCAGCCATTTTAAAGGCTAAGGAACAGGCAATAAGATTATTAAACAGGAGTCTCGATAATGTATTTCTGGCAGATAACCGCGGGATACGGATTTGTGATGCACTGGGAAAAGAGCTTAATCAATTTGATACTCCTACCTCTGCTTATGCCATGACGGTAGATCCGCTGAACAATAAGTTATATTTTATCATCGAGACAACTTCGCAACCTATTATGAACGGAGAAACACCTTCCAATAAACTAGTGGAAGTTACACTCATTGTGACTTCATTACATGGTAACAATACTGAGGAAATAAAAAAAATGCAGTATAACGTACCAATTGATGTAATGATAACCGGGGCATTAGATATTAGTCCGGATGACGGAAAAATCATTTGGATTTCACCTACCGGAAGTATTCAATCCATGAATACTCGAGGAGATGAACTTCAAGAACTTGCAAAAGCGAAATTTGATCCTCTAACCGAGGCTGTTCATGCGACTATCTCCGGTGCAGGGGACTTATTTTGGACTGCATTAGAAAGAGAAACATCCTCCGAGAAAGTTTATGGAATCTGGAAATTAGAAAAAGGCAGTAAAGAAATTAAGAAGTTAATTAGTTTTCCCCTTCCCATTGCTGCAAAGGAAAATGTTATTTCATCGAAAGTGCAAATTGACTTAGCCGCGGGAAAATTATATTGGAACAGTTATAAAAAAATTGAATCCATGAATCTGGATGGCACAAGTCCCCAGGTGGTTTATGAATCTTTGTCTAACATAACCGGCTTAGAATTGGATTCCCATTTAAACCGGTTATATTGGCTTGAACAAAATCATCTTTTGTACAGGTCTACTGTGGATGGGAAAAATATCGAACAGGCTATTTCATTTGAAGATAGTGAACTCGCTGTAAAAAGTATATACATCCGTACCAAAGCGGATGAGGCAGCAGGGATCCTTCAGGCAGCCCAGCGTGAACGCCAATTGGCTTCTCAAAATGTAGCCACCGATATTAGCCAGGCCAACAAAGAGGCATATGCCTACTTGTCACCTGCTCAAAAAGCCTTTCAGGCAGCAGACGCTGCATTTAAGGAGCAGATTGCTCCTGCTGTAATAGAAGCCGAGGAAAAAATAAGTACGGCTAGAACCCAGTATTCTGATAAAAAGGCCCAAGCCGATACAATATTAGGAAATGCAACAAACGAAAAGAATACAATTTTGAATCAAGCCAATGAAAACTATAAAAGCGAATTAAGAAAGGCGAAAGCAGAGGCAAAGAATATAGTACAGAAAGCTCAGGACAAGTTAGATGATGCCAATGCGCACAAAAACCATTAACGATGAGGAGACTACAAATAAAGTGAGTGAGAAAAACAGTTCATCGCATTTAGATCCACGTTTGCAAAAATCGCTTGCCCGTTCACAAGTGTCAGGAACCGAAACTTTTGAAATAGCAGAAGTGACAGACAAACTAATCTCTGTGATAGCTAAGGTTAAAGACCTTCAGACGTTTCTGGATCTTCCGGGCGTACATGACGGAAAGAGAATAACCGCTGCCCCAGATAAAAAAGGGGATATTGTTACTGCAAAAGTATCGTTATCAGAGTTGGAACAGATTCAGAAGTCACCGGTAATCGTCACCTTGAGCAGTACACAACCGCTTAAATTGATGCTGCGTGATACTCTTCAGGAAATAGGTATCCCTCCCATCCATTCACCTGAAACAAACGAAGGAAATGGAGTTATCATTGGTATTATTGATCGTGGATGTGATTTTGTTCATTCCAACTTTAGAAATAGCGATGGTACAACAAGATTGCTTTCCTTAATGACTCAAAAAGTAAATTTTAACGATGAGCACACGGAAGAAGTAGTATATACAGCTAAACAGATTAATGCTGCCCTTCAGAATCCTGATCCGTATCGCTCACTTGGATATGATCCAGGGTATGGTTCGCACGGCACGCACGTTATGGATATTGCTGCGGGAAATGGACTTGCAGACATGAGCCCGGGAGTTTCTCCAAAGGCGGACCTCATATTTGTAGAGCCTGATTATAGTGACATCAAAAACGGAGAGATGGGTTATTTAGGAGACTCTTTGAACCTTCTGAATGCTGTGAAGTATATTTTTGATACAGCGAGAAATTCCCCGTGTGTAATAAATATTAGCCTTGGAACTAATGGTGGTCCCCATGACGGGACTTCCTTATTCGAACAAGGGATTGATGGACTTGTAATGGAAAAATCTAATCGTGCGGTGGTTTTGGCCGCGGGTAATGCATTTGACGATAATGTTCATGCGTCCGGTACTGTTAAAGAAGGAAGTTTTACAGATCTGCAATGGGCAATCCTTGAAGGCGATACAACCGCTAATGAACTGGAGCTTTGGTATTCTGGAAAAGAAGAGTTTCGCGTTGAATTGTTGAATGGAGATAACCAAAGCCTCTTTAATATAGGCTTAGGAGAAAAAGCGGATCTCCCTGGTTTCTTTGCAACCCATATCAAGGGAAATAACGGTGACCATCAGGCGATGATTTTTGGTGCACCAAGTTCATTTGGAAACTGGACCGTACGAATTCATGGATTGAAAGTAGTGGATGGGACGTTTCATGCTTGGATTGAAAGGGATGATAATAATAGAGCAAAACAGCAGTTGTTTAATCAGTCCCATTTCCAAACCTCTGTTGATAATTCCTATACCTTAAATTCTATTTGCTGCGGGCAAAAAAGTATTGCTGTAGGATCTTACAGCGCCAAAAACAATTCGCTTGCTATTTCCAACTTCTCAGCAGCAGGTCCAACTCGTGATTGCCGTCATAAGCCCGAAATCAGTGCACCTGGCCAATCCGTCGCAGCTGCCCATTCCCGTATGAAATCCGAAGCTAAGGTTTCTTCAGGTACAAGCATGGCGGCTCCCGTAATTACTGGAGTTATTGCCCTAATGTTGGCTGAAGCAGCTAAGCGAGGGATTAAGCTTTCAATTGATGAAATAAGAAAGCTGTTATTCAGCACCATAAGAACAAATCCTCCTAGTTCTGAAGGATGGGATATACAATATGGTAATGGAAGAGTGGATGCATTAGCAGCAATAAATGCCGTTAAAGCATTGAGAATAGATGAGCCCCTCCCTATTCAGTAATATATTGGACCTATGTCAAAAAAGTAGACACTACGCTGCGGATTTGTCCGTAAATTTCATCGCAAAACGAGCAGGGGAAAGATACCCTAGCGCGCCATGCATTCGCTTGCGGTTGTAATAGAACTCAAAGATGGCAGTATAAGCCTCTTCCGGCGTCTTAAAACGAGGGCTGCAGTAAATGAGTTCCTTCTTTAAAATACTGTGCCATGACTCAATACAGGCGTTATCATAACAGTTTCCTCGGCGGCTCATGCTTGATTCCATTCCGTATGATTTTAGTTGCTCCACGTATTCTTTTGACGTGTATTGAGAGCCGCGATCCGAGTGATGGAGTAATCCCGGAGCGGGGCGTTTGGCCTTGTAAGCTTCCTCCAGTGCACCCATCACCAAACTGGTTTCCATATGGTTATATAGACGCCAGCCTACAATTTCACGTGTGCACAAATCCAGAACGCTGGCGAGATATAGACGACCTCCTCGGCAAGGAATGTAGGTGATGTCGGTAACCCATACCGTATTCGGTTTGGACGTTTTAAATTGCTGATTCAGCGTATTTGGTGCAAGGGGATGGTTGTGTTTGGAATCCGTCGTCTGAACGCGATATTTGGGCATGACCACAGAACGTAGATTCATTTGACGCATGTATATACTGACGGTACGTGAAGAGATTCGCAGCCCTTCTAAATGGAGCAGATACGTAATTTTAGGGCTTCCACACCGCATCTGGTGGTCGTAAAAATGATAGCGAATACGCTTCATGACCTCGTCTTTGCGGTTCTGCCGCATGCTGGTTCGGTCCATTCGCCATTTGTAATATCCGCTCCGTGATACTTGAAAGGTTCTGCACATCTTCTCCAAAGAAAACTCGGAGCGATGATCTTCCACAAACTGAAATCTTAGCTCTTTGGTTTGCTGAAGATGTGCACTGCTTTTTTTACAATCGCCAGTTCTTCTTGTGTATCCGCAAGCGTGTGCTCTTTCTCTTGAAGCAACCGGCGCATCTCTTGAAGCTCTGCTTCCAGTTCCTTCACTCGATCTACACTGGCAACAGGCTCATGTTTTAGTTCGCGGTACTTACTCATCCATTGGTGCAACGTACTTTTTGGAATGTTGAGTTCTTCTGCCAAATCTCCAAGTGTCTTCGTCTGCTCTTGAATGAATTTGACCGTTTGTTTCTTGAATTCTTCGTTATATCGTTGCCGCTGTTCTCCCATGTGGACACCTCCGTTAGTCTTATTATCCTTCCGTCCGTTAACGGGTGTCCACTTTTTATTCTAGCTCCAATATTGTCACTATATCCTCAACTGACAATTAACATCATGCAAAGTAAACCTCTATAGGATAGTAAAAGGTCTACTTTGCATGATGGGTATTTTAAATGTGGTACCCTCGCTTATTTTGAATCTTTCGGACGTTTTTGACGAGTTCCATTTCAATGACTTCAATTAACTATGTTATTTTTGGAACAACATTACTCTCGCTCGAATCATGTTTTAACAAGCGACTACTAGTATGTAAGTGGATCGCATACAGACACAGACACTCATCTCGGAATTACATCATCTGGGGACAAGTCCGTGCTCGCTCCCAAAAAGCTCTCCATAACTATTCGTTTTGGAGGGCATTCAGGAGTTCGCTGATTGTCTTGTTCATAACTTCCTTGCTGCCGACCTGCTTCATTTCAATTAACAACAGTCTAATACCATAAAAAAACCATACGTATTACAGTTTTAATTCTTTTGCAGCTTCAAGTAACCACCATGCAATTGCACTTTTAACAAATTCGCTTTCTCGGCTTAATCCTTCACTGTAAATGAAGTCGTTTACCTTTTCACGGACTTGATACTGTACACGCTCAAAAGCTACTTTATCACTATTGATACCGAGTAGTTTTGCTGTTTTATCCAACTTATTTCGATCAGCTATAGTGGTAAACAGCTGCGGAAAAATCATAATCTCTAAACGGTGTACGTAGAGAAGAGGTCTACCATTTTCAAATGAGATTCTGTTTAGCTGATCAATCAACTTAACATCTGCAATTTTGCTTATAAGACGATAGTCAAGCGGCTCTTGCAACCGTAATAAAAGCAAGCTTTGAATCTTATTCTGCACATCATGATCTTTAAGGAATAGATTATTGAATTCAAAACGTGTACTCTTAGCATTACCCTCTTTTGAAACGTCATTGGCTTCCGAGGCTGTCCAATACTTTTCGAATTTCGAAACTGACTCATTATTATTATTCCAATTTAAAATTTCTTGATGTAACTCTTCTAATAATTGTAATGCAGATTGCTCAATATGTTGGTTTTCAGGGTAAGATAATTCGTTTTTCAGTTTTTCATAAGCTTTATGTAAAAGCATTTTATTATCTTTCTGCATACTATCCCTCCATATCAAAGTGATCATAGCTAACTGGTTGGAAAATGGATCAAGCCCACATCTTTCAAAAGTACTATATATCCCAGGATAGAACTTTACAAGGTCAGTCTCTTCTCCGTAAGATCTCTTGCATCAGAAATCGTTGAGGATGTAAACAGAGTGTCCAACATACACCATACTCTTGCACCTCTGAAAATGTTACCCGACTTAACTTCTTCCTTTGGTGAAAATGGGACTCCCAGTTTGTAGACGATATAAGGTTCAGTAATCTCATCTTTTGATTGTTCACCAAATACAGTCTTCATATTGGTGACGATCTCATAACCTTCTACATGATGTATAGACTGTAACTTCCCGTCATAACGAAAAGCAATGTAATTCGGAGGCTCTTTTGGCCAACTTTTCCCTCCATATGGATGAAAATATCGCTTCTTAGACGTTACAATTTCTCTCCAGGTGATACTCCAACCCTCAGGACTTCCTGCACCGATTGAAACTACGTATACCAAATTGGAGTCGCGTTTTTGCATGGTCATCAAACTCCCCAAGTATTGATTAAGTTCTCTAAGTAATCTTTTCTCAGCATGGGTACCCGTTTTTTGAGCAGTTTCAGATAGTTCGTGAATGTTCTTCCATGACAGAGCATCTACTGATACTTTATCTATTACACTAGGAAGTTGTGATTCAAGATACGTTTTACTGCATTCGCTCAATACAACTATCTTTTTTAGCATACATAGGCTATTTTTGAAGGATTCCCGATTCACATACTTCTGTAACTGAGTTATGTCTGGTAAGTTCCACCCACGCTTAGCTTCAATTATAAGATGAAAATGTCCTTGTAGCTTAATCTCAATATCGGTGTATCCCTGGTTTTTCTCATATCCTTGCATAGTAATTTCCACTTCTGTGAGGTCACCTTGCCAGTTAATAATCTTCTGTAGCAATAGTCTCAAAAAAGAGGGGCATTGTGCTAATCCCCAAGCAACACTGTATGTGATATCGTTCTCGTGATGCCCGAGCAACTGGAAAACACTTTTTATCTCCCGATTTCTAAGTAGAAGTTTCGTCAAAGTAGTCTCCTTTCTAAATAATTATAGATTCATACCTGTGATAGGGAACAACGAAACAATTAAACTTATCTATGTTTTTACTGATTGTCCTCAATTTATCAAGATTGGTGTCAGAACATTATAAACAAAAATGATTTACTCTACATCCATAAGCATCTTCATAGGCATCAGTCATCCACTCATATAGTTCAAGTTGATAACCACTATCCTCTCCACCCCAATTTCTTGGATGCCAAGGCTGGTTGCTAGAAGTAAACCTCATTGCAAAAATAGTTTTTTCATGTTTATTAACGATCTTAAGAATCCCAGCGATTGTATCTTCGTATTGACCTTGTAGTTTTGATTTATTAACACCCCAAGCTATTATGACATGTTTAATGCGAGGATTTTTGTCTAGTATTTCATCAATTGTTTTCTTGTTTTTATCCATGAGCTTTTTATAATGGGATGTCCCAATGTGTTGATTCAACAGCCGGGGGTCTTTAGCGTAAAACGGAAATAAGTTTGCAACAAAAACCCCTGAGTATTTCCCGTGACAAAAGCTCAATACATTATTGATTGTCATGTCAGAATTTAATTCATTAGCCTTACTAGGATTCCTCATTATAATAAGGACTTGGCTATTGCTATCTTGTATTCTAAAAGGCACATACATGGAGAATCTCTGTTCGTTATCACCGTCAATTAATATATTATCCTGATCAATATAGTCTTTGTAAGTGTATGCCATATACTCACTCTTTCATTTCTCTCCATGGGTCGTTCTAGGAGGATTTTAATCCACGTCCATTTGTGGGATGCTTCTATAACTAAATAATAGTCCATAAAAAATGAAAATTGATGTTTTCTCGCCCAAATCTCAGGCGTGTTTGTTTACTTTTGGGATATAAACCAATTCACCTAGAATGATACATAGCAATTCTCCAAGAAAAATAAATTCAGATTTTGAATATTTTATATATCTCACTCCACATTTAACAGGTAATAAGATGCAAAGCCACTGAGCAGAATACTAAGATTCGTCCAGCTTGTTGTTCAGTGTTTAACCATCTCTTATATGGCTGAGTCAATTGTACGCATGGATGTTGCAGCAGAAACATTAAACTATCCATGGTTAGTTAAAAAGCAGCCGATCATGTTGAGATCTGCTGCCTTGATGCTTCAAATGAACCCTCAATTCCGTTTAACTCATATGACAAGTAAACATGATTTAATTCATTCGAAAAATAGGGGGCCACAACGGGTGTTCCTCCAAATTTAATAACTAGCCATGTGGTCTTCTATTTGGTGAAGTATCTCCTTTGAATCAACCATTGATTCAATCTTTGAAAGCAATGTCTCGCCTTGATTATTTTTTATTGTCAGGTCGGCCCCTGACTCAACCATGATATCCATCGTATCAAGAAACACATCGATCGGTATATTACCACGAACAGCAAATTTCATTAGAGGAGTATCCCCTTCTTGGTTTCTTTCATTTGGATCTGCGCCTTTACCCAAAAAGTATTTAATTGCTTTAATATTGGCTAGATCAGAGGCAAGAAAGAATGGAGTCTCGCCATATTTATCTTTTAAAGTAAAGTCAGCTCCCGCTTCTACTAAAAATTCTATCATTTCTATATCCAAGTTATATATAGCAGCATGGAGAACTGTAGACCCCTTATAAAGGTTATTTATTGATCCATCATTTGACTTGGTGAGCTCTCTTACCTTTGCTAAATCATTGTCATAGACGGCTTGAAATAATGCTGGAACCTTGTCCGTGTCACCGGTATCATTTGAACAACCCACAAGCAATAAAAGTAAGAAGATAAAACAACCTAATTTTTTATACACTAAATAGTCCCCCACTATGTTTAATTTCTATTCTGTAGATCATCTATGGAAAATTAATACTCTCTCAAAATACTCCATCAACTATTCGTATAACCAAAACAGGCTCAATGCACTTGCCCCTGATACCAGTGCTTGGTTACGTCGTAGAAGTTCAGATCGAATCACATCGGTCTAATAGTTGTTACAGAAGATGAAATAAAAGCCAAGGCAGCCGCAATATCGAATCGGAGTTCTAGGAAGGTTATTATTCATGATTGGGATAGGCGATAGTTCGAGCTATTTTTGCGTTTGGAAAGTGTACTTCCGAACATCCTGCTGGGTACAAAGATTCAAGGTATCCAGCTCATCCACTATTTATTCCGTACGTAATATCGTGCTTTGCTAGTCGTTCTGCTTACAGAGGAGGTCTTTTGCTTTATACGTCATAAAAGAAAATTTATGCGGCCTGCGACACAAAGGGCAGACGAAATATACCCCGTTTTTCAGCCACACCCATTAGCTCCGAGAAACAAGACTGCTATGTTAGCCAACAGCTTTTTAAAACCAGAGAGAATAGATCTCCACATGTTTCATTGGGAAATTGCTCTCTCCAACATTTCTATTAATTCATCTCTCTTTTCTTCATGCGTCATCTGATCTACTGGTTTGTATTCACCTTCATAGTTATAATCTTCTGCATTATATTTTTTGTTTTTCTGGGAAGTAAATTTACTCTCATTATTTTCATCCGATTCTTTTTTAGAAGTATCTTCTTTTCTTAATTCGGAAATTTCATTCCATGTATACTCTTTTCCATTGACTTCTGTCAGGTTACCCAGGGTACCATGGTATTCAAACTCATTTGTCGAAGTAGCCAGAACAATAGATGGATTATGCACCCTATCCAGAGCAGACATAGTATTTTCTATTTTTTTTGAATCCACTAGAAATTGTACTCTTTTAGATTTGAATTCCCTATCAATCTCAGTGATATAGTCATATTTTTCAACAACGGAAAAAGAGTTAAAGTTATCCTTCACCTTCAACTTTAAATTTGTACAGTCACTCCTTGACTCGTCACATTCAAAATTTAAAAGTAAGTCAAATTTGTTTTTGGCTTCAGTTTCAAACCAGCTCTCTATAGATTTCGCAAATTTTTTATCATTGTTTCTTTCCTTCAAAGCTTTGTATCCTATGTATCCGAAACAAGCACCAACAATAATCAGACAAGATAAAACCATAACTATGATCTCTCGATCAAAAATTAGACGTCGCTCTTTCATTTCCTTATACCTACCCAATGTTTATTTTTTCAGCAAACATGTCTTATAAAGTAGTACACAGTTTTTGTTTTCGTGCCACAAGTCCACCTTTTCTTAGAGTTTAATTTGATTATTACTCAGTCTTTTTTCTAAAACTAAGCTTAAAGTTATTTCTAATGGTTCTATTTACCTACAAATCATAACATAGAATATATGATTTAGAAATATATCCCTTCTAAAGTCCTTATGTTTGAATACCATAAGTCAAGTTAACTTATATAGTCAGAGACATTTCATCTATAGTGATTGAGACACTTTTAAAAGATTTAAATCTATTAGGAATAGCTAATATTACTGAAGATTAAGTCACAGAAGAAAGCATATTTCAAAAAAATTGAGGATGAAGTTTCTCTTATTCCACAGGAATACTCAAAGAACAAATTGTCCAAACCCGTATTGGCCAAGTCAAGTTTAAACAACATCTCATGAGTGTAGAATGAGAATGTAAATTATGTGGCCTTGAGAATCTGAGTTGCCTACAACCGAGCCATGGAAAAACCTGGAGATATTCCGATAATCATGAGAGCTAGATAAATATAATGTTTCCTCTTTTGCCCAGCACACGATTCTTTATATGATAAGGGCTATAACATTGCTTGATGAGGTTACTCAAATGTTAATGAACGTTGCTAAAAGAGTGAAGGTTACACTTTTCGATGGAGTATGTGAAATATCATAGGGAGAATATCGAATTAAATGAGGTGGTCGAATGAAACTTGTCACGGCTCCAATAAATGAAAAAGAACATACTATATTGATCACACCGAGAGATCCACAAGATAAGCATGCAGGCAAGTAGGTGTTTCCTGGGGTAAAAAGTTGAGCTTGGTGAAAAGATAGAGGCATGAGTGTAACGTGAAATCCAAGAAGAACTCGGAATAGAAATTTCAGTTGATGAATTGTTTGGTAAATCCATATCATCCTATGAGCTAGGGACAATCAAGTTGTTGCTTTTGAGTGACTTGGTTATCTGGAGAAAACTTAGATTGGTTGACCATCATCTAGTGAAATGCGTTAGTCTGATTGTCTGCCTGTAGTTCCTTTTTTGTTCGTTAAGCTACAGTTTCTCCGTTAGCTTAATGAATATATTCCTAATTAGCGTATGGTCCTCTTACTTTATTTGACGGTAAATTAAGCTGAAGAAAAAACCAGAAGAACAGCTCTTTAACATCCTTCCAGTTATCAAGACAGTTTTATTAGTTTTGGCATTATTGATATAAAACCATTTATTACTAGGGAAAAGAACCTTTATTTATGTTTCACCTTACAAAAGGACAGGTATTCCAAAAAACCTGAAGCGTATTTAAATTGACTTCAGGTTTTTTAGTTCACTAGGTACTACTTAGAATCTAGTCTGTATTTTACAGTAATCCATAGAAATATTTTAATGATTAATCTTTCTAAATAAGTCAGAACTATAGTCTCTAATATCAGAAACATTAATCATTCTATATTTATTTTTTATTTCTTTAAAATAACTATCAATTAAATTCTTATCAATAATATAATCGCAAACCTCATCATCTTTTAAGTCTCTTCTCGTCTCCAACCAAGGTTTTTCAATATGAGTCATTTTCTCTAAGATCTTACCACTGTAACATCCAAAATTATTTATAATACTATCCAATAACTCTTTTTCCGGTTCAGTTACATTATTATATAAAAAACTCTGCTTTGTCTTATCCTCAATAGGGTTAAACCCATAATTTTTGTATTTTTCATAAATATCTCTATAGACAGGGCCATGAACCCAAGCCTCACAATCATTTTTAAATAAATATTCTTTGTTAAATACCTTATTGAAGGCCTGGGAATAATATAAAAGCTTCTGCAGGGCTAATGGGGTTATATCTGCACACTCTTCTAACAAATATTTTATAACCTTTTCTATTTTCGTTTCTTTATTTTTATGATTGTCCAGGTGATCATGTGTTTCAATTGCTTCTAAAGCCTCTCTGCACTTCTTATAAGTTAGGGGGGTTATATTCTCTATGTTTTGTTCCAAAAGTTCTTTAAAATATTCATGATCCACTAGTAACCTCTTTAGAATTTCAGAGTATTGTTTTGTTGGGATATCTCCATTTAGATATCTAGAAACGGTATTTTCTCCCCAATCTAATAATAAGGATAACGGTCTTTTTTTAATTTTATATTTATCCAATACTTTTTGAATATCTTCAACAGAAATTAACTTTTCACTTTCTCTAAATGCCTTATCTAATTCAATTAAATTGTAATCACGTATATCAGAAACAAAAATTTCATTTCTACATTCTAAACAAAATGCCTCTTTACCAAGATACTTAATTTCTTTACCTCGTATATTTTTATTCTTATTAACAAGTTTTTCATCATAATTCACAGTATCATGGCAGTGTTCGCAAAATGCCATCATTATTTTTTCCTCCATTTCTATTCCTACGTATCACTAAAAGGGGGATAGTAATGTGTAGGGTATATGAGTAGGAATTCTATTCAATGAATTCCTACCCATCTTGTTCCATCCTACTCCAAGGTCTTTGTTAATTTTTGAATAAATAAGAGATAGGTTTATTTCTCTTATGAAAAGAAATCACTATCAGAAAGTCCTTTTTCTTTCTGGTTTGAGTAATGTTAGATTTTATGTAGACTTCAACATTTTCCAATTCGCCCCAGTTGTCTAAATGACAGACTTTACAAAAAACATACAGTTTTTCGTGAGCAAATTCTTTCTTCTGATTATCAACTGCATAACAAAAGTCGTCGTATTCTAGACTTAGAAGAATCTCCCTCTCTTTCTTACTGTCTATTTTGTACGTTTCAATAAATTCAATATTCTCTTCTCGATTTTCATTTTGCGCAATTGTATAATTGCGGCCCCGTACTAAACCTTTAAACTCAGACAAATACTGCTTAATTTCTTCCGGAGTAAAGTCCACATGCTTTTGTGTTTCATTACCGAATTTCCCCAAGAAAAACGCCCCTTCGCCGTTATTATATGCTAATTATACACCATATATTCTTGATAATCAAAAAAAGTGAACTAATTAGTTCACTTTTTTTGAGCGATTTGTGATATGAATGTACTATTCAGCTTTAACTTTTCTAACGTAAAGGATAAAACTTCTTTTTGTATGGCCTAACTCGTTGTTAAGAAGTGTAAACTAACGATGGTAAGAAGGCTAGCCTGGTAACTTTATCAAACTGCCCTTCTCTATTCATTAGCTCAACATATCCATTCCATTGTAATCATCATCTGTAAATGTATTGTAATCACTGAAAACACAATATTCTAATTTGAATCCAGCTTTAATTCGTACGTTTTTAGTGTTCAAGAGCCACCATACGCAGAGTAAATCTCCTCACTTTGAGCCAGATTGGGATAACAATTTCAAATATTGCCCATGGATATATAAAACAGCTTCAACATCGACGCCAGCGATCGATAGACAACCGCTTGTTAACAATCCGATATATCCGACGAACCGGTCATGGACAATATCCGTGGAACCAACTTAGACTGGAAGAGCACATAACAAATAAAGTTCCGGGTATAAATACTTCATTCCCAAACGGGAGCATGAGAGGTGTAAGTCTCTCAATTCGATTTTACCTATTCTTGTGAGTCAGGTTGGTTGTCATCCATGAAGTCGAAATATCTCGGCGCTCCAATTGAGATTGTTGTAAAATAGAAATACCGCTTTTCGAGTTCTTGATTTTCTTCACTCATCTCCAGAAAATCCGGGTCTTTCAAAATTTCATCATTCATAATGCCTTCTCGCCAGAAACACAGCTCGAGTTCTTGAAATGCAAAAGAATAACCCGTTCTTGGATCATTGTCTCCGATCATTGGATACTTTTTCATAAGAGCATGGATTAAATCCTCAACCTTAGTCGTGAACACATCGGTGCCTTGAAACAGGCAGGGAATGCGGAGTTGACTGTAATAGTTTGGGTTCATTAGTTGAATGAATTTCACTTTGCCACTGGAATCGTATTCGAAATGCTCGCGCATAAATAGCATCTCGATATAGCTAAGATTAACGGGTATGCCATCATCTGCTCTCCAATGGTCCAGATTCTGAAAGGCCTGCTCTACCTCTACCCTGCTCATTCCTAGCTGGAAAGGACCGATACCGATATGTGGCGTTATCACAATTTCTTCCACCCTTAAAAACTCCTCTCAAAAAAATATTTTTTCGGTATATAGGATCCAGCCAACATTGATTTCTTTTTACTATGACTTGAGCAATTAACATTATGAAGAGATTCGCATAAACTGGTGTTTAAGCGCTCAAACATTGTACCGCCAGTATCTCTATCACTTTTCCTTTAGAATAAACAAATAGCAGCCGATCATGTTACAGAGCTACCTCATTGGTATTAAGTTGTTGACCATCAACTATATCTGACATACCTAGAGAGAAATCATTTTAATCATCTTCCCAATTTCTTAATTCTCCGTTGTAATATGTAAGCATTTTACAATGATGCTCTTTAAACGTTATCCCCCACTCTCAGAAAATCTTTCAATCAAAATGTTTCGTTTACTAAAGCATCTGTTAGATTAAAGAGTGACTCAAAATATAGATTAATCTCTCTAATTCTGGTTGTCAGGTGACGGATAGTGAAAATTTCAGCCTTTTTCTCGGGCAATTATGTCGTAAGTAAGCTTGGACAGCGGTTTTTTGTATTGTTCCTCTGGCAACAAACGATTTCCGTACAAGAAAAGATGAATGTCAGCTTCTGTCAACTTCATCAGGCTGAACAAATTCAGCAGTTCATCCTTGTAGCTCGATGAGTAAGCTTGTTTCTTGTAAAGGAGCTCTCTCACATATTCTTTGTGACTTTGATAAACATCATTAATGTGAAACATATTCACACTATTCCGTATAGGTATAGACTCCAAACCTGTTTTTGCAACAATTAGTTCCAGTTCAAAATCTGTATTTTGCCCGGTCAGTGAGTCAAGAGTTGTATTTCCGTTTATCTTCACATGAAAGTAAGCATCATCTTCAAATCCTTGCTCATATGGATACATAATTTCCAAGCTTTTTGCCAATTTAAATCGAGAGTTGCAATGCTGGCAGGAAGGTACGAAATTATAGAGCGAAAGCGATAGCAGTTGAAAAACCGATTTAGGATAATAATGATCAAGATCGGCCATACTCCGTGGCGTGTTGTCATCTAAAGTAAACTTAGTAATATACTGACGATTACAATACGGACAAACCTCCGTTCCCATTCGCGTCAAAAGACTGTGCCTATAATCAGGGTCTATCATTTTGTAATCAACAATTTCGCTTAGTAATTCATTCAGGTGATCTAGTTGCTGTCTCGCTTCCTTAATGAGCTCATGAAATAAATGCATGTTCTGTGCAAAGTTGGGATGTCTATTAAGTAGAGTATTCAACCACGGATTTCCTTGACTGTAACACTCAACGTATCTCATGCGAAAATCTATCCTACTCCCATTTGTAGGGCTCTTACCAATTTTCTCCAACTCATTGTTGATCTGCCACCCGCTATAATAAACAAGCTTGCTGGTTTGTATATAATAGCCGACTTGTGGATATTCGACGGTTAATACTTCAAGTGGTTTCGCTAACAAAGCTTCAATTAGATTGAGGTTAACAGTCCCATTATTGTTTAGAAAGATATCTGTAAATGCGAAACCTGTAAATGGGTTGGGAGGTATCGGTTGCATTAAACTATTTAAGCGATTTTGTATCACGCTTCGCATACGATCTTTGTATTCAACTTCTAGCTTAGCAAGGTGCGCTTGATCCAATTTAATCATTACGGGTATCATCTCCATCAAGTTGTTTAAGTTGATCAATTTGATTTTGCAATTCTCTAATTCGGCGTTCTCTTACATCAATAGGCATAAGACGGCGCTCAGTTTCCTCAAGCTGTTCCATTAACTTTGCCTGAATGAAAGGTTCACCGATCGCAGTAACAAGCCCACGCAATTGCATCATTTCATCCGAATCATAATTGTGGAGCTGATCAATCCGAGTCGTAAGTTTATTAAAAAACTGTTTCGCCTGTTCACCGATGGGAGAACTTATAAAAAAATCTGATCGCAAAATATCGTAAATATTGCTCATTAGCCCAAAATCAGCTTTTTTGACGATCCGAGTATAGCTACCGTCTTCATCTCTCTTCAATTCAAGGCAAGTGATAAAAGGCTTTGGAACATCTGATACAACGAAAGGAGAATGTGTTGTCATCATAATTTGAAAGTTAACAGACCGCCCAATTTCTATCCCATTCAAAAAGGAGACCAGATTTCGGATATATCGACGAGACCATTCAGGGTGGAATGAGGCATCGGGCTCGTCCAACAACAAAATAAGCGTATCTACTTTGCTATTTGTAGTTACAGCTTCTATGGCTTGGTATAAATTCGCAAAGCCGCTTATGAATTCCAACTCTCCGGCGCTCAAGTTTTGATAACGAACTTTAAATAAAATGTGCTCTCCATGGAGCCACATACGTTCTTTGTCAATACAATTCATGCATTCGAATACTTCTTTGTTGAAACCATCACGAATTGATATGAGAGCTTTATCATCCGATGTGAAAAGGTTATCCGGTAGATCCGTAAGCTTAGTAATAAAGCGTTTAACAGAATGTATATTAAAACTAGACCATTCTGGATCGTATTCTTCTTTGGTTTTAATATTTTCAAAAAAATCTAACGAGCTGTACAGATAAGAAAGTCTATCTTCATAACTATCATTTAGTTCAGGTGTAAATCCAAATTTGGACTTAAAATACTTCCGGCAAGCGACAAGTTTCTGACGTGAGAGTAGCTTTTTACTTGCATTTATCCAGATATCCATAACGAGCATTTCCAGGTAGCGGATCATAAACATCTGTTTATTAGTCCATTGGCCGTTTTTGGGATGACCATTAAAATAAATAGCTCGATTTTTATCCTGATATAGTTCCAAATCGAATGCGGCTATCTTATCTTCAGTGAACATTAAGTCTCTGAATATCCAATCAGTCAATTCAAGAGAACAAAGTGGATTGAGCGCTGCAAAATCAGGCTCTAACGTGCTTCCTTCGAGACTCATAAATCGGTATAAGTCGGCAGATAACGGAACATTCAAATACTCTCGTTTGAATCCTACAAAGTGATCGGCTCCTTCAGCGGGAAAGCTACTCTTAAACCAGTCTCGCTTCTTTTCGTTTGTCATGTATAAATTGCGAATAATATATTCCAGTGATGTTCCTCTTTTTTCTCCTTCTTCCTCCTGGTAGCCTATATACTGGCGAAAATGTGCAAGTTGCCGTTCAAAATCATATTGAACACTGAAACTGTATTCCTGACTGGTTCCCGCCCACAATCCATCTAGATTGTTGATTAAATTAGGTTCATACCCCTCTATAACGAAAATATCGTCAGTAACATGGTAGAGAGCGAACCATTCCGTTATAACTTCTTTTCCTCTTATCGGCGGATTACGGAATAGATTAATTTTTCTAGTTTTAGTGGAACCTAGCAGATCCAAAAGAGTTGTTTTTCCGGTGCCATTTTTGCCAACAATAAGGTTAATGCTGCTTATGTTACTCCCCCACATCTCTCTAAACGGATTGTACAGTTTTTCGATTTTGAGATGACGTTCATGAGGGTCAAATTGAATGGTAAAGTCGTTCGTAAATGAAAATTGCTGTCGTTCAAAGCATCTTCCTATATCATGTATGTATACATATAAAAGCTGTGGTTTCATTTTTTCGTATTGCTCCTTCTTATAGTTATTTACCGTTAAAATATTCGTATTTCAGACAAAAGTCCTTTTTCAACATATTCGAATTTTTCTTGCTCAGAGTTTACATAAATGACTCAATAGGACAATGAGGATATCTCAACCTTTATGGGTACTTCTTTCTCAGTTATATCGACTGATATTTCATTATGTTTGACTAAAGTTAGGAAGCTGGGTTTAAAGATATATTTATAAAAGATCGGATTATATTAAGAAATGCGACACTTTACTGGATATAGCAAGAATGTAAGTGCAACAAGCGTTAATCTGTGTTTTGCAAGTGTGCTAAAGTAAATCTCCCATAAAGGAGAATGAAGACAAACAAGTTAAATCCGTACACTGTATCAAGTCAGACAGCTGAAGTTATACATCAGATGTCATTTCCTTCTTCATCAATCTGTTTGCTTCCTCCACCACCCTTCCCCCCCATCCCTTCTACTCAATAAATGCTATAAATTTATCAAGAAATTCATCATTATCAACATCGCCCTGATTGGAAAAACTGTACCGTTAACTTCATTTCCTTTTCATACTCTATCCTCCTTTCCATAAGTTGTTAGAAAAAAAATATTGTAAAACTTTATCTTTAAGAAGACGAAATGATTCTGTGATAGTTTTAGATCTTCCCTCCGTTAGTCCATAGGTAACTTTACCTTCGATCTTAGAATATTCAGAACTACTTTGTAATGATATTCCTACTTTTGAAGCTACCACAGTCCAAAAATTATCATTTACCTTAAAATCACTTCCACTTAAATTAACGATATTATCGAGCACGATTACTTTCTCACAAAGAACTGATTTTTCAGTTTTAGATGTGCCAACAATAGAAGTTAAATATCCAATAGTTAAAATGGATTGTTCGAGCCTAAATTCATAAGAGAAATCCTCTTTCGGTTGCCTTGTAACATATGTATAAGTCGGGAATACGCCTGGAATAACTTGGTACGATTTCAACATGAATATACAACCTCCTATCCCCTGTACTATATTATGCACCTAAAAGAAGAGGTATTAAAATGAAAATTAAGCAATCTCACCAAAATTAATTTAGAAGTATAATAAATAATATAGTTATCGGTGTGCGACAATGCCCTACGATGAAGACAAATTCGATAGCGTGCATGATTGTAAACACAGCGACCTTGTTTTAGGCGCATTCCAGAACTTACAGCAAAAATACAAAAAAGCCGCCATAATGGCGACTAAATTTGTCCAAATGTTTTCGTGACACATGAAAAAAGTTGGGGGTGTATGCCACGAGGACTAAATGATGCTCTCTCTGTGATTAATGACTATAGCGGCTCATCATCGATTTCAAATTCAGGGTCCTGTTCTTGATCGGGTTCCACCTCAGCTTCAGATAGCTGCTCTGGTTCTTGTTCCACTTCAGGTTCAGATACTTGCTCTGGTTCTTGTTCGACCTCAAGTTCAGATACCTGCTCTGGTTCAACCTCAGGTTCAGATACCTGCTCCGGTTCTTGTTCGACCTCAGGTTCAGATACTTGCTCTGCTTCTTGTTCGACCTCAAGTTCAAATACCTGCTCCGGTTCTTGTTCGACCTCAGGTTCGGATAGCTGCTCCAGCTCTGGTTCAACCTCAGGTTCGGATAGCTGCTCCTGCTCTGGTTCAACCTCAGGTTCGGATAGCTGCTCCGGATCTGGTTCAACCTCAGGTTCAGATACCTGCTCCGGTTCTTGTTCGACCTCAGGTTCAGATACCTGCTCTGGTTCTTGTTCGACCTCAGGTTCAGATACCTGTTCTGCTTCTTGTTCCACCTCAAGTTCAGATACCTGTTCTGCTTCTTGTTCCACCTCAGGTTCAGATACCTGCTCTGCTTCTTGTTCCACCTCAGGTTCGGATAGCTGCTCCTGCTCTGGTTCAACCTCAGGTTCGGATAGCTGCTCCGGATCTGGTTCAACCTCAGGTTCAGATACCTGCTCCGGTTCTTGTTCGACCTCAGGTTCAGATACCTGCTCTGGTTCTTGTTCGACCTCAGGTTCAGATACCTGTTCTGCTTCTTGTTCCACCTCAAGTTCAGATACCTGTTCTGCTTCTTGTTCCACCTCAGGTTCAGATACCTGCTCTGCTTCTTGTTCCACCTCAGGTTCGGATAGCTGCTCCTGCTCTGGTTCAACCTCAGGTTCGGATAGCTGCTCCGGATCTGGTTCAACCTCAGGTTCAGATACCTGCTCCGGTTCTTGTTCGACCTCAGGTTCAGATACCTGCTCTGGTTCTTGTTCGACCTCAGGTTCAGATACCTGTTCTGCTTCTTGTTCCACCTCAAGTTCAGATACCTGTTCTGCTTCTTGTTCGACCTCAGGCTCGGATACCTGCTCTGCTTCTTGTTCCACCTCAGGTTCAGATAGCTGCTCTGCTTCTTGTTCGACCTCAGGCTCGGATACCTGCTCTACTTCTTGTTTGACCTCAGGCTCGGATACCTGCTCTGCTTCTTGTTCCACCTCAGGCTCGGATACCTGCTCTGGTTCGGGTTCGACCTCAAGCTCGGATACCTGCTCTGGTTCGGGTTCGACCTCAAGTTCGGATACCTGCTCTGCTTCTTGTTCTACCTCAGGCTCAGATAGCTGCTCCGGATCTTGTTCCACCTCAGGTTCAGATAGCTGCTCCGGATCTTGTTCCACCTCAGGCTCGGATAGCTGCTCTGCTTCTTGTTCTACCTCAGGTTCAGATAGCTGCTCTGCTTCTTGTTCCACCTCAAGTTTAGATAATTGTTCCTGTTGCTGAACATCTTCTTGTTCCGCTCCAGGTTCTTCATGTTGCTGAGCATCTTCTTGCTCAGCTTCTAGTTCCTGCAGTTGTAATTCTTCCTGCTGAACTTCAGGCCCCTGTTGTTCGGCCACATTAATCTCTTCTTGCTTTTGAAGTTCAGCTGCCATATTTTCTAAATCTTCAAATCCGCTACCAAATAGACTCTCTGAAACTAAAGATTCATCTAAAGAGTCTTCTTTTAATTCAGTCTCCGAGATAGAATTTTGTCCGACCTGGTCTGTTTCAATGTTCCTAGAGATTTCTATTTCCTGTTGTTGTGCTGCTAAATGTTCTAAATCCTTATTTTCATTCTCTTCATCTTTTGCCGCATTTAAGGTTTCCTGATAATTTTCTAATCCTTGCTCCTTGTCAATTTGTTCAGAATGCAACTTATTATAAAGACTCTCAAGATTTTCTCTCTCTTGAATTTTATCTCGCAACTTATTTAATTGAACTTGCTTTTCTTCGGGAGTTTTGTTATCCCAACTTTTCTGGTACTTCTCCAATTGGCTTTGTTTTAATTTTGTAGCGTGTGATGAGTATTCAAGACCAGATCTTATTTGACCTAATGTATCTTTAACACTTTGTTTCAAGGTTGTACCTGTTGAAGCATCGAAAACCTTTGTATAATGGTTTAATCCGGATAATCCTAATTCTGTTCCTACATCTAATCCTATATGGATTTTACTTATCAGGTCTTCTAAACTGTATCTCGGCATTTTACTTGGATCAGAAAGAGCTTCCTTCATTCTTTCTGTTGATTTTACATGTGCTTCAGGAGATTTGCCAACAAGTAAGTTCGCCTTTTGATTCCTATATAAGTTGACCGTGCTACTTCTTACCTTTTGTGTCACTTCGCTTGTCTTTTTGGATGCACCTGCTATTATGTCCTTTATATTCATTGATTTTTACGCTTCGGGTAAACGGTCAATGGCCATAAATCCATTACTGACCAGAAATATAATAGCTTCGGATAACATGACTACAATATCAACTTTAGGCATATCCATGACTTGAACAAGATTTTCAACAAGCGATTCTAATGAGAAAAGAGGGTTTGCCAAACGCCAAACAGTAGCCGTGATTAACGGTAATGATACGGGAGGAGCGCCAAGGAACTCTGTCAATTCAAACTCTCCATCATTTTTTAATTCTATGTACCCTTTAGTAATAGCAATATGTTTTGTTCTAAATGAAGTTGAAAGTATGTCCCTCGATTCAAAGACAAGTCCTTGCTCCTTAAGAGCATCGATGTGACCTTGAATAACGTGTAATTCCAGGTCCAGTAATACTGTGAATTTTTCAACGCTGTAAGATGCCATTTGTGCAACTTGCCACACTTTATAACGATGCTCTTCGAGCAGCAATCGTTGTTTCTCAAATTGCACCCCATAATAAACAAGGCCATCTTTATGCTGAAACTTTCCTAGCTCTTGACCAGCACCAATCATAATTGAGCTCATGCTTGCACCTCCAGTTGGTCTGCATTAACATACTCTAGTCCCCATAGGGTAAGCTTGTATAATTTGAGACCATGTATATTAAACAGTGAGATCGCAGTTTCAAAATTAATTCCGCGTTGATCCATTAGGGTATCAATCACTTCCAGCAACATAACCTTCCCAGCAGCTGCATTCCACACATCGTATTGATCTTTGGTGAATACAAAGGTCTTATTTGCATTAGAATCCCCAATGAGATATTCCTCATTGATCAGACCATGTGCATATCCGTATCGTGTTACTTGTAGGTTTATCAAATTCTTATCTTGCATGTCGGAAAAAGACCATGGCATTATGAGATTTCTCTCGATGAGTCTACGAACAATTTTTGAGAAATCAAAATTCGGAATGTTTTTAACCTTTTGTAGAATCGCAGATTCCCAAGCTGCTAGTGTTTCATAGCGATGGATTTGCTCCCAAACGGTGTATTCAAATTGACTTAGTTCAAACTCCTGAAAACCATTTGCTACCACAAACATTTTGGATTCATTGTCCGCCGGAAACTCTCCGAGACCTCTGCCTACACGCACATAACTCAGGTCTTTATTAATCAAAATAAAATCACTCCTACTCTATTAACGTTAACATCCTTAAAATTTGGGTTTGGCTGGGTAGAAACGGAAAGGCTCTCCATTAAATGGTGATATAATACATTGTCCAATCTTCAAATCTGTAAGATCCCAGTCTTCTATAACATTTCCATCTACGAGATGTTCTTGTATACCTTTGTTTGCATTAGATGAGGAATAAGCAATCATCCGTTGGTTTTTCCCGTGACGATTTGTGATATAGGAGCGGCTTGGTTCATCGAAGAGTCGGAATGCAAATACCGTACCAAATCCACTCAGAATACTATCCGCCAGTGACTCTGAATATACATGTTTCACCTGTCCGATGTTTTGAATACCTGCGATGATTCGAACACCCAAGGAACGTCCGAAATTCAGTGCGTTATCCATATAGTTTAGCTTTGGAATAAGTGGAAATTCATCAAGAATGAAATATACATTTCCACGACACTGTTCCTCTTTAGTACCGAGTATATTTTTCATAGCAATATCTAAGATCATCGTATAGATCGGTTTTAATACATTTGAACTTGCAATATCGTACTCAAGGAAGATGGCTCTACCATTACGTTCTTGTATGGATTTAGTGAGAGAAAAGTCTCCTGCTTCTCTAAAAGCACCATTAAACACACCAAAAAGGTTCTGATACAAATGCATCAAGAAAGATTGGTTGGTGTTTGGATTATTCTCTTTACTTATGTAACTACGAACCCATGATAAATCTTGATGATTTAACAGCAAATTTCGAATAGAAACATCGCTTGCCTTCTTTACCCATTGAATCAGGGTTTCATGATCTTCGGTTCCCCCTTCTTTTTCCATTCCCCTTACTTTTGCGCTTAAAATAGCAGCTAATAAATCACGAGCTCCTGTCGCAAAGATGGGTGCTGACGATCGTTCAATATCGTCTTTAAATAAAGAAGAAGCGATCTCCCAGATGACTTCATCTCGTTTCTCTAATGGTGTCGCAATAATATCTTGGAAGATGTTCCATCGTACCCTACCTTCTACATTATCACTTTCGTTAGTGAGAACATAATCTCCTGTTCGATAGAACTTTTTCAAATAATCCCCTTTGGCATCAAAGAAGATAAACACATCGTCACTTGTTGCCCCGCTACGTAGTGCACGAACAACATGATCCATGGAAACTGTCTTTCCGCTTCCAATCGAACCTACAAAGAGAAGATGACGTTGAAGAAGTAAAGGATGAAGCATAACTCCTGTTCGGTCTACTCCTGGTATTCCATAATTGGCCTGAGGCTCATCTAACCATTTTACTTCATTAGGTGCTAGTGTATGAAGTTGCTGACCATTAACAATATTATTTTTCAGAAGACTCAAGGTTTTCCTCCTCAGAAAAAAAGAGTCCATTAGAAAACATTGGCTCTTTTTTCCTCAATCTATGTATTTGTTAACTCGTTTTTGCACCACATTCTGGGCAAAAAACAGCGTTTATTCCATAAGCAGTGCCACATTTGCACTGGTTTGTTAGTGAATCTGAAGGATCCTTATCTTCCGTTTTATTCATTTGTTGTTGTAGATTACGAGATGCTGTAACAGTCGTTTCTTTAACTTTGTTTGCAGTTTGTATCACTGTATTGAGAGAAGACGACAGTTGCTCACTTACTGGAATGGTCAGTATGCTTCCTTCTGTCATGGGTATATCTTTCCATTTTTCAATCGCCATATCTCCCATTACTTGTACATCCTGAATCAGAGCTCCTAATTCACGCAGCATTTGTTCAGTATGACGGCCTGGTGCAGCAGCAGTGATTGTCATGAGTGCCTGGTTATTTGTTACGCGCGAGAATAACGTGCTTGCTTCAACTGCTACGCTGAGTGCGGAAGAAGATTGTGCTCCAAAAATATTGATGTGCATCAACACGCCTTTAGATTTCAAGCCAAAGTACACCATTATGGAACCAATAATGAGTAAAATCCACGAGATTAATGTAGAATTATTCATTGTCATAATCAAGCCAAGAAGTCCAATAATAGCTCCAAAGATAAGCATTTTGAAACTACGATGACGAACTAGGCCTGCCATGACACCGGTAATTGTATCGATTTTAGCATCTCGGATGATGAGTCCAGTACCCGCAACAGATTCTGAGTTACCAGTAAAGATAACTCTCCGATTCGTTACAATTACATACCCTTCTCCTTTAGGAACATATAAAGCAGAGGCTTCATATTCCCGGATGACAATCTCGTTCTCAGCCAACGTAATACCGCGAACCATATTCATTTCTATTCCTCCATTATTAGGTCTACTAACTAGTATTCTTCTTTTTTGTTTTCACTCTAAAGTGGCTCTCGTAATATGCCGCACTCGTTACATGTGTAGATATATGTAATTGGTATTGAAGTGTGATGCTCCATATAGCATATCGGACTTACTGTTATTAACAGTGTTATTTCAACCGTAAATGGTAACTTGATTCTATCTTTGGCCTATCGTTACATTATCAAATTAAAACAATCCTTCTGTATCAACATAAAACGAAAATGATGTTGGTATGCTATGTGATTCAAAGAAAAAATATATGTTTTTAGTCCCTTTTGAAACACTTGATATTTGCATATTGCCCGTCACTTCACTTTTACTATCTACTGGATCATCTAAGAATTTTTTAGAGGCTAGACTCCAGTTATCATTGATTGGTGTGAAAAAACTTGATGCACTAGTCGTGTACATCTTTCTACCTTTAACATTATCATCTGCTCTAACTTGCGAGAGATCAACATCAACGCTCTTATTGCTATTATTTTTCACTGTAATATTTAATTGTACTTTACCATCAATTTTACTTAGAGAATTTAAAGTGATAGTTACGCCCTCACGTGTAACAGTAAGCGGCAGCTTTTCAAACTTATTGATTTGAATAACACTTCCAGAAGAAACAGAAAACCCAACCTCTTGACCTAATTCCTTTAATGGCATGTATACGCGATTATTAATCGTAACTGCTTGACCTTCGAATACCGCCTCTGAACCATTAACTAGTATTTTGCTATTTTTCACAGGTACAGCTTTTAAATAATTATCCGCTGCATAAGAAACTCCTGAGAAAAATATCGCACCACACAGGAACGCAGATATTATTTTTACTTTTTGTTTCATTATCCAATCCTCCAACCTAACATTTTCCATTATTATATCAGCACAATAAAAATAGGTCTATATATTTATAAAATAACAAATATAACTAGTCTTAAAGAACCATATAATTAATTGGTTTAATATAATATTTCTCTATTTTATGTGGAATCGTAACATTCATTTGTAAATCTGCATTAGGTTAATATTATTAATTACTTTCATTTGATAGACAACTGTACCAAACAAAGAACACCGTAGGTATAAGCAAATTCACTTATGACGGATTGTAAAGCTAAGCGCGACAGCACCTCTAAAAAGATTCGAGAGCGGTTCTCCAACCCAAGGCATTTTCGTGGTCTGTGGTTGATTAAGCGCAATGTAGTCTCCAAGGCTTCATCCGTCATTTATGCGCAATCTGTCACCTTGGGGAAAACTCTCGCAAGAGGCCATTGGCATTCTCATTCGAGCCGCGTTGCCAGGGAAAATACGGATCTGGGAAATACACCTGTAGTCCATGAGCGGCTTCCAGGCTGGCGTAACAGGCGAACTCCTTGCCACGATATGCAGTAGCGATTTGAAATGCACCGTCAGGGTAATGCGAGGATGCTACCAAAAGCCAACCTCCATGGACAAAGCTATACGGTCAGGCGGGAATAGCGGCATATAGGCGGGTCCTACGTTCGATGAACGTAGCTAACTAAACTGCCCTTGCTTTTTCCCACAGCACGAGACAATCGTATCAGACTCCCAATGCCAAAGGTTTCGCGGGATCGAACTTCTTTCGTACGCTGAGAGATGGTCAGACCCAAAGCGAACTTGACACGTGTCTCGGCAGGCTTCTGCCGTTTACCTTTATGACTAGCACAGTAAGTTATGCCTTTCACCAATCAGCCTTGATACTGCCGACGAATGATCGTTTTGAAGCAGACTACAGACTGTCCTTCTTGACGAAGACATTCTACAATTTGCTCAGGAGGCCATGTAGCCCGGAGTTTTTCTTTGATGAGGGTAGACTGCTGTAGTGACCATTTTCTGGAGGGGATGGAGGTCATACGTCGCTGAACATAGCTCTCCTGAGATCGATGCGCACGATAGGAATTCTGCGTTTCGTTTCCGATGGAGTTCTCGACAAATGGTGGCATGATAATACCAGTAACATGGGCGATGGCCTGGCACTTTTCTCCTGTTGGTGGAGGATTTTCAGCTTTCTGCGTTCCATTATACTAATATGTGTGTAGTCCTGGTGGTTTCACCTTGTATGAATGTGGTGTAGGAAGCTTCATTCTACACGTTATTTCAGAAACTAAGTTCATTACTAAATTCCAAATAAAGTATTGAATCTTCATAGAATATAAAAAGCCGTTGATTGTTGTTATCAACGGCACTCCAACTATTATTTAGTTACCTTGTATTTAATCAGTTTATATTGGTGGTCGCTAATCACAGTGCGATAGACCACATTTTCGGACGAGTCATATGCAAAGTTACTCTTATGCACATCATCTAAAACAAAGTATTTACTAAGTATAATGTCTCCATTATCTTTCATTAAGGTATACCTCTCTCCCCATTTGTCATCAATGGTCCCAAAGCTAGTATACTCAATATAGCTATCGTTTCGATAGGATCTCATTAAACCATTAAAATTAAGCTCTCCTTCATACGTACGAGAAAACAGCTTTTTGAAGTTATGATCATATAAAGTGATACTGTGTTCAGATTGGTTATCAATTAATAGTCTACTTCCGGTTGAATGCATAGAAATACTCATGTTTCTATCAAGCACGGTGTCCCATTTGAGTTTACCATTAACTCCATAAGCCATTAATTTCTGTCCACCATATGAATTGGATCTTGCATATTCTACAATTAATGTACCGTCACTTAATTGATGATAACCCGCAACGTAGTAACCACCAAACTTTTTGAAGTTAATCGTAAATAACGGCTTTTTCAAAGAGGTTACATCTTTAAAAACCTCGATTTTATTCTCACCTACAAAATGGAGTACATAACCAGAAGTTAGTACTTCAGTTTTATAACCTAACACAGTCTCGCTTGTCGTTATTCCTTTGGAATTTAGTGTGATAAAACGGGATTGATTTTTAAGACTATCCGTTTGTTGTAGAACAATACCGTTTTTATACGGATAGATATTTGAGAAACTTAAATCCTTCTTCTCATATATACGTTTTCCTTTCGCATCCAAACTAAGAATATTAAACGTTTTCCCGTGATTTGTAGAATACTGATAAAATATATTACCGCTCTCGTTATAAAACCATGTATGATTCAACGGATAAAAATTTTTCACTTTATTTTTAATGTCATACGTCCAGGCAAGTTTCCCTGTCTTAATATTTATCGTATATAGGCTGAAATTATTACCAGACACAGTAGCGGGGTTTAACATAACAAGCTGAGCAGCACGATTAATATGGTCTTGTGGAGTGTGACCTAGTTCAAAGCTCAGATAATCAATTTCTTTAGGAAAAGTATGTACCCATTCCTGCTGTAGCCCTCCGTGCTCCTCTAAGCTTAATTCGGTGAATTCTGCGTACATCTGATTTGTACTGGCTAAATACAATGTAAAAACTACGAAAATTGCTATCAACCTTTTAGATATCTTTCCTTTCAATACTGGCACAGCCCTTCTCTTATTTATGTTTGCTTCTATGTACACAACGAAATATTAATATGATTAACAGTAAAGTTCCTGAATCGATTTTGTTTCTCTTAAAGTATCTACCTATGCAATTTTAATTGGATGCAAACGATCCTTCATTTATAGATGTCTTTTGCTCTAGGTTTAGTTGGATTTTCTCCCATCTTGATTAATCTATATACCGTAAACAAATCACTGTGACCAAGGATGCAAGTGCAACAAGCGTTAATTTGTGTTTTGCAAGCGTGTTAAAGTAAATTTTGCGCAAAAGAGTATGAAGACAAACAAGCAAATAACATCCGTACACTGTATCTAGTCAGACAGCTGGTGTTATACATCAATATCAAATGTCATTTCCATCTTCATCAATCTGTTTGCTTCCTCCACCAAACCCCCATCCATTTGACTCAATAAATGCTATAAATTTATCAAGAAATTCATCATTATCAACATCGCCCTGATTGGCAAAAACTGTACCGTTAACTTCTATTCCTTTTTTCATACTCTATCCTCCTTCCCAACGGTTATATTGTCACAACTTTTAAAGTAATATCCACTCGTTCAAAGTTAAAATATTTAAAGGTTCTATCAGTTTTACTCCCTAAAGATAATTCTCAGTAGGTCGTTTCGAATGATCCTGATATCGACAAGGTTGTAAGACTGTAAGCGCATCATAAGTTAAAGATGAGGTTACGGAAACCTCCTTTAAATTTGAAGTAATCGTATGTAAGGTGACCTGCGATCAATAACTATGTTATTTTAAATGTCGATCATAGGCACCTGCAAAAGTAATTCCTACAATTTTAACTAGATCGTAATGCTTGAACTCCTCCTTTGAATCAATCAATCCATTAACCACATTTGTTGCACTTTGTATAAGTTCTTCCTCACTGAGTTTCTCATTGGAACCAATACGAACATTTTTATTAATATAATCATCTTTCTCATCTTTACAAGTGTAGAGGTTCACCACGACATTATATGCAAATCTCTGATTATTACTAAACTTTTTCACGTCATCTGTCATTGGATAATACTTCATTTTTTCCTCCTTGGAATACATTGTAATGTAGGCTTATTTTTTAATTTTTATAATATAGTTTTTCTAATTCAAGTCTTTTCTTCTAGTTAATCCGTATCATATCCGTATACAATAGCCTCAGATTATTGGGCAACTCAAAATCATGATGGAAATGACCAAAGTACCAATGCTTATAATTGGCTTTTTGCTCTATTCCCTGAAAGTATGGATGCATCTCGTCCAAATCCATGTGAAGGTCACAACAGTTTGCAATGTACTTTAAGGCAGTTGTTGAGCATGTGTGAGTTATAATGTAGTCTACTTTCCAGTCAACTTTATCTAAGTTTCTTAATCCTTCTTCGTATTCCGCTTGCGAAGGCATTTCACGGCTCCACCACGATTTACCCTCTTTTCGATACTCTTTATCATGAGAAGCAGCTCCCCCAAACGTAAAAAACGTTTGACCTTCAATATTAAAAACTTGTCCTCGCATCAAGTGGATCACGCTTTTGTTTATCCTATGTACTTCACCCCCATTCCAGCTTTCAACAGGGTACTGCTCTAGCAAATCAAAATTTTCATGATTTCCATCTACAAAAAGAGTGGTGAACGGCTTGGTTTTGTCTAGCCACTTAAGCCAGTACCGATCCTCATTACTATCATCCCATAACAATCCAAAGTCTCCAGCAATGATGACATAGTCATCTTTTGTCATGTGTTTCTGTTGTGGGAAGTTCCGGCTATTTAGTCGCTTATTGATGCTAATGGTTCCATGGATGTCTCCCGTAATATAGATCATAAACTCACTCCGATTAATTCAGGTTATTGAGTAGTTCCACCATCTCATTACATTATAAAGTTAAAATCCCAGAACGTCATTATTTTACAGATTAAAAGGAAATAATTTTGAATTTACTCCAAGCATCATAAATAAAATACAAATGCCTATACTAATACACTGTCAACTTGTGTACCCACTATATTTCTTTTGAGACCATGACCTGGCATTAATTCGCCCCAAGAAAAATGATTAATTCCAACTTTCCTGAGGGTGAAGTTGAACAAGTAACTTTAATTCTTTAAATGCAAAAAAAGCCACTATACTAGCGACTTTATATGTTAATTATTTTTTTGTACTTCTAAAAACTCTTTCAGACAGCAGGACAAGAAATAGATCTGATTATTATCATTTTTCAAGTTTTTCAACTTCTTGTTCTGTTAATCACGTGGCTTTTGCAATGGTTGTGATATCCAAATTCATTTCAAGCATATTTTTGGCCACTTTCTTTACTCCAGCCATTTTTGCACTTTCCAGCATAGAAGCCTCATCATGCAGATATTTCTGTCTAGCCTCATACAATCGTCTAGTTCCGAAGCATGACTTAAATATTGCAAAGTGTCCCTCACCCTTCAGAAACAAAATCCAATTAAGTCAGAACACCTTCAGATCTAAGTACATTTGGGTCTTCGATTAGTTAAATCGCGTATCATCAAGATCAAAAACATTCACCCTGTGGAATACGCTCACTTTCCTGTTTACATATGATTAGTTGTTTTCCACCTACATACTGTATTCAGATACCAATACTGTTTACATCTAATTTTTTGCTCCATTTTTTGATTTCAGAATCTCGCTGTAAATAATAACTAATTCCCTTCGTTCTCGCATGAGTTGAGCACTTTTTTTGAAATATCCATCATTTTGAATACTTATGCTTAATCATTCTTATTCACGGTTTCCCAAGTTCTTGTCAAACCTTGAACTATACGATCAATTACGTTTTGGCTTGAGAAATATCCATTATGGCTAAGCGGATTCCAGTAACTTTTCCAATTGCCTACGTTCATCTGTATGTCTTCACTAACCACTTTTTCATAGGCTGGATGGACGGGTTTCAGCGGATAACCAAGGATGTCATCATTGTCAAAAAAATTCACCCATTCTCCCGTAAAATCAGGTTGAGAACTTGCAAATGTAGGACTAGGAACTTGAATAGGTTTATCAAAATCTTTATAACGTAAGCTCCATAAAGGCAGTGTTGTTCCACAGGAATAAAATAAGCTTAAAGTGTCTCCACGTTCAAGCGCTGAATCAGCATTGATTATTTTTGGCTTCCACTGTGCTGAATTCTGTCTATCGTAGAAATAATTACTTGCGATCACAGTACCTAGGCTGTGAGATATTACACAAAGAGGAGCATCATAACCTGCCTCCTCAGATAACTCATGAAGAGCCGTACTGATCGTATTATGTACTGCCATGTAATTATGATCATTAACTTCCAGGGGTTGGTATGCCACAGCATCGGCCAAATAGTGAAACATAATATGTCTTAGCTTTTCAAAATGTAAGTCATGACCATGGAATAACTTACACTTTAATTCTTCTTCTCTCCCCTCAAATATCTGTGCCCAATAAACGGGTTTTATGATGAGTGGCTCTTGAGTGATCTCCAAAGTATTATATTGTTTAAACGAATCTTTTAAGGAATGTATAAAAGGCTCTGCAAAGTTTTCCTTTTGCATGCCCAGTCCATGGATAATTAATACAGCTATAGGCTTAGTCATTGTACCCCTCCAAATCAGAATATTTTTCGATATTAATATCCAATTAATTTTCTGATTTTATACACTGCTTTACAAACAATGGTTTATAAGTAGACGGTTCAGATGGGACCTCACCAAATGAATGAGCATTAGACACACTTTTTATTTAAAAAGCTGTAGTTGTTAAATATAGGTAAGTGATGGATGTGTATTAGAAGCATTTATTAAATTATCAAGTACTGAATTAAAAAGAAAAAATGATTGCATATCCATGCTTTGGATTGAGTTCTATTACTACGAATTGAAGAATGTGTCTCAGTAGGGCTGATCCAGTTTCTACATAATGAATTAATAAAATCACTTCAATGGATACAATGATTACTGTTGAATAAAAATGTGATGAGTAGTGAAACAATATTGTGGTAGAACTTGATTTCTGCAAAGCTTGGTTGTGTAGTATTCAGCCTTTAGATATTTTTATATAAGCAATGCAAACAGTATTTTATCTTAAGAAGGAGGGTTACAATGGAGAAAGTAATCGAGTGCGGTGTTATCATCAAAGGTGAGTTCCACAGGATTTTAATCCACCAGCTTCCTACCGATATTATTGAGCAAGATTATCCATGGGTCGGGCATGAAAGAAGATCTACTAAAGTGTCTTTCAGTGAATATGGAGATGGACAACTAATATCCTTTACAAAAGAATGGAAAATTGGTGAAATCAATAAAATTGGAGTCTTGCCCAATGAATGTATAGTCAGTTCTATAAATGGTGAACATCAACCTACAATAGAACAGACTTAAAGTCTTCATAATGGATACTGGTTAAAAAAATGACACGCCTTTTTGTTAAGGCGTGTCATTTTTCAATTTTGAGATGACAGTTATACTTTTAGAGAATCCTAAATTAAACAACTTCATACTCGTTGTACAAATTAGTTTTACCTTTAGCAAAGAAATCTCTATTGTTTAATATGTTTTCTTCTTATAAATTTCTCACAATTATGATCGATGCAGTGTAATATTTCACTCAATATCGCTACGCTTCACAGTAACTCCGTCATCAAAGATGATTTGGTCCATCTGAAAATCAACTGTGATCTTCTCGAGTGGTGTATCCCGTAGCTCGCTATCCTCATCCATAAATTGATTCACTTCAAAGCTACCATCATAAGAAGCGGATGAACCAGCTTTGATTGCTTTATCGTATTTTACGTTAAGTGATTTGATTTCATTTCCAAACATGTCTTTGAAACTGATGACGCCTTGAAATCCTTTGGCTGTTTTGTCAGAAATATTATTCAAATCAAGTGTCATGTTAATGATGTCTCTGAAAATCCATTTATCCGAGTCTGCGTAGGTCACACTTTTCTTAATTAAGCCAACTTTTATGGACTCATTCAAAAGTTTAAGCTGAACTTGTTTTTCCTTTTCCGCTTCTTCTTGTTTACGTTTAATCTCTTCTTGTCTCTTTTTTTCTTCTTCCGCTATTCTTAGCTGTCTCTCTTTTTCACCAGTTATGATTTGACTAACGGTTTTAGCAGAAAGATCTGCACTTTCACTATTTGCGTTCTCAATTGCTTTGCTATAATAATCTTTTTCCTCTTGTGTAAGTTGAGTGCTATTCTTCACATCTTGTGAGACGGTCTCTGAATAAAGTTCTTCCGTTATTGGCTTACCACAGGCAGATAAAACAACGACCATCAAACTAATTATAATAGATAATGCTATATTTCTTCTCTTTAATTCCTTCACTTCCACACAACCCTTCAAAAGTTTCAAAAACTGATAACGATCTTAAGCCAGATAAAATCATCCGCTTGAATGTATCTGATCCATTATTGAGATAGTTGACTACTTATCTTTCACAACCAATACCGTCTCCATCACGATCAAGTTTACGACTGTACCCAGGCTCCCCTTCATAAATCGGGTCAGCTCCTGCGGCTCTGACAGCATCACAGTTTTTATAGTACACATTCGTTACAATTGGTTCGTTTTTAACTTCGTTGTTCTTTTCAACACTTGGTGCTTGCGTGACAACAACCGGCTCTTCAATCGCAGGCTTAAGTTCAACAAAACCGCTGTCTTGGACATAGTTTTCTATACTCCATATCCCTTTCGCTTGTACACGTGCTTGTTTCTGGATTTCTTCAAATTGATCTACATATTTCGTATTTGGTGGATATATGTAAGCAACACGAGCTAACCCATATTCGAGTAGTTGCTCATTTAACATTTTATTATCTATCCAAACATATGCTAACAATCTCCCGTATTTATCGCGTTCCGAAACATCTAATTCAAGTTCCATATTCCCTTTGGCAACCTGCTTCTTTACAAAGTTGGATGCGTCTTTAGCAAAAGGCTGCTCTTCCTTCTCTGGATGAACGGATTCCGGTGTATCAATAAGTAGTAAACGAACTTTTTCTTCTTTGCCTTCTACCGTAACTTTTAACGTGTCGCCGTCCGTTACTTCAACTAAAGTAGCAGGAAACCTATTATGATTATTTTGGTTTCCTTGAGTTTGTTTTCCTTTGGAATCTGAGCTCTGGGATGTCTCTATAACATCTGCTGTATTGCTTTTTGTCTCAGAATTAGATGAGCTGTCCTCTTTAGTATCAACCACAGCGATCGGCTCTGTTTTGTTTGCTGTATCAGAAGAAAGTGATACTACAAACAAAATTAGAAATACTCCTGCAAACGCTCCTAAGACATAAGTCAGTGTTTGCTTACTTCCCTTGGTTTGACTCTTTTTAAATTGCTTATATGCCCAGTATCCTAGAGCACCAGCGACAAGAAGATAGAAAAACTTAGTGATTACAGCAATTATGAATGCTATAACAATAATGTATAAAATTATTCTTCCCATTTCATCCTCCTTAGTAAATTTGTACCGAAATGGATTATAACATAATTAGGTAATTGGGAATATGTTTATCTAGGTCTGAAGATACAAAAATCCGAAAAAATTAGTGGTATATATAAAATCAATATCTTTTTGGGATTGCATTAATACAAAAGTAACTACGCTATCTCCTCAAAAGAAAAATAACGAAACTGTCTTATACTAATTTGTAAATGCAAAGATAAAAATGCATTTCATAGGATTATGTTGGTGGTATGATTCCAACATTTTACCTGTTGCATTTATTACTTTGGATAAACATCAGCTCTAAATTGTTTTCACTTCAATTGCGACCAGATCTACATGGACTGAAAATCACCATGAACAGCTTGTTCCAGTGCTGTATTATAATCCTCAACATTTTAATTCAGAATGATCGGAGTTAGCCGCTGCAATCATAAAAGTGAAGTAAAACGTATGGAGTTTCATTATGTGCCGATTGTATGTCTGTTATGGGAATGGTAAATAGCTATAAATAAATGATTTCCTTTTTATAGTCTCTCATTGCTAATATTTTGTTTTACTTTTACAACCTACAATTTATCATCTCAACGATTTTGCATCTTCACCATGTGCTGAAAGTTGATGGTTTAAACATTTTTAAGAAATAATTAAAATTAAATTGCAAATATGACGACTTACAAATGGTCTATTCAATAATTTTTATTGATAATAATGTATTTGATTCTCATAAAGTGATATAATAAGTGTATGAAGTTAAGGAAGCGTGGTGTATTGAATTTGAATTGTGAAGTAAAAATTTTATCTGTAGAGATGCAGAATATAAAAAATGTTCGTTACGGTAAAGTTGATTTAGATCTAAACAACGACAATATTTTGGATGCACAAGTAGTGGGCTTTTATGGTCAAAATGGTTCAGGGAAAACTGCTGTAGTTGAGGCATTGTCACTTCTGAAGAGTTTACTTAATGGTCAGAAACTTCCAGGTAAGAATCAAAGGTTAATTTATGAGGGTGAAAAAACACTCTCTTTGGAGTTTGAATTCATACTACAACAAGATACGAATTGCTACAAAGCTAAATACAAAGTTAGTTTGGAGTATAGAGAAGATACAATGGTTGTTAAGATGGAAAGTGTGAGCACAAAGGAAAAATCGTACCGTAAAATGTTCCATTACGAAAATGATGAAAGAAAGCCTATTGAATTAAGACGTAAACCAAAACAAGAATTTGAGATCCTTTTAAATGGTATCAAGTTACTATCTGATCAAGTAGAAGGTTCATTATTTTTTGGGAAGATGGTTAGAAGTCAAGCCGATAAACTTTTTGATGGTCCCGAGTTAGTAATTTATCGAGCCTTAAGGGATCAGCTTTCTAAAAATCTATTAGTAATAAAGAACTTGCAAGAAGGTGTGTTCCCATCTTATTTATTTAATGACTTAAGTTCACAATCAATGGAAAACAGCACCTATGATATTAATGATCCGGTATCCTTATCCAAAGAGCATTACAAATATCTCGCAGATGTCATTGAAAGAAACAATGTTGTTGTGAGTGCAATTATTCCAGGATTGAAAGTACAGCTTAAAAATATGGGAGCCACAACCCTAACTAATGGAGAAGAAGGAGTACGAGCTGAATTTATTTCAATTAAAGGGAATAAAATTTTACCATTAAAGGTTGAATCGGCCGGAACTCTTAAGTTATTTGCTGTGACAACTTCTCTAATATCTGCTTTTCACAATCCTTCAGCAATAGTTGTCGTAGATGAGTTTGATGCAGGAGTTTTTGAATACCTGCTTGGTGAACTTATCGAAATATTCCAAAATCATAGTAAAGGTCAACTTATATTTACTTCTCATAACTTGAGAGTTCTAGAAAAGCTCTCCCCACAGAATGTTTGGTTCACTACAGTTAATGAGAACAGAAGATATATTAAATTAAGTGGTATTCAGAAAAACAATAATATGCGGAACGTTTATTTACGCGCTATTTTAGTAGGCGGTCAATCTGAATTCTTGTATGAAGAAACCAATCCAATAAATATTGTGCGTTCTTTTATAGAGGCAGGGTTACAGGATGGCGAATAAAAGGAAGAAGGCTTTATTTGTTATAGTAGAAGGCGAATCTGACAGTCTTTTCTTCTTTGAAGAGTTACAAAGGATCTGTAGAGATGAACACATCCATATCAAAGCTTATCATGGTGACATTTTTACAGACCTTAACCAACAGAATATCCCCATTAGGGACCGAGTACGGACGTTCTTCAAAGATCGATTAGATAATTTAAGAATTTCTGATTTTCTAGGCATCATACATTTTACTGACACAGATGGTGCTTATGCTAATGATGAGTATGTCATTGTGGATCAGCAGCAACAAGACAAGATAAGGTATCATAATCGAGGGATCTATGTAAACTCGGATGATCAACAGCTGAAAATGCAATTGCGTAATAAACTAAAATTAGAACATACGTCTAATGCCCGGAAATTAATGAACATTACTTACAAAAGTACAGAAATTCCATATCGATTGTTTTACCTTTCTCAAAATTTAGAGCATCTGGTTTTTGATGCGTTGAATGTTCCAGATAATGAAAAAGTAAAAAAGATAGTCGGAGCTATGAGCAAACAATCAGGGCAAGTGAACGTAGAAAGTTTGCTGAAGCAACACCATCCAGCACTTTCAAATATCACTGATAAGTACCGTGATTCTTGGGATTTTATTTTTCAAGGGGATAATTCTTTACAAAGATATACTAATGCGGCGTTAATGTATGATTATCTTGAGGAATTATTAGCAGCAAAGAAATAGCAGCTACCACATCTTGGGCAAGAATTGAAACAACCATTACCTTACTTTTGAAAGGCAATGGTTGTTTTTGTTTTTTAATATCCTTGCAAGATGGCCACTCTACTTTCTTTCAATTTTAAATGCGAATCAAAATAAGAAATATAATGATTTTTCTTCATTCGTTGTTTGAAGAAGTTTAAACTATAAATGCGTTTTATTGTACAGTCTTCGACACAATACGACACAAATGATCTTGAGTAAAAGGTATTATTCTCTTGTGGTTAAGAACGGTATTACCTTCAATTTTAATGGTGACCGTGTGGTTCCGAGACATTTTTAAATCTCTAGTCAAATGTAGAATATCGTTCAACAAAACAACTTGATCCTTAGATATCTAAACAATTTTTCAAATATCTTCTTACTAAATCAGATTTGATTCTTAAGAAGTACAGATGCTATTCGTTGAAGGTAATCATGAGTAGAGTTATGCAGTGATCTAAAGCTAGTCAGGTAATTCAGTATAGGAGGTAAGTCTGTGGAACAACAAAGATATAAGGTTATAATTGCAGAAGACGACATACATCAAGTGTCTTTGTTGAGAAAGTACTTAGAGGAAATGGATTTATTCGTCGTCTCCTGTGTATCATCCGGGATACGTTTAATAGAGGAAACCAAATTACATAAACCGGATATTATCTTGTTAGATATAGGACTAAAAAAAATGGACGGTATAACTGCCTTTAAAGAAGTACTGCAATCGGGTGTTCATCCACAAATCATTTTCGTTACAGGCTCTATCAGTCCTAAACATCTATTAGCAGGATTTGAGTTTGAATCCGTTGATTATATAACAAAGCCCGTGAACGAAAATCGATTTAAGAGAGCGATTAACAAAGCTAAAGAACTGATATATGCAAAAAAGCTAATTGATGCTGAAGTAGCAGAAGCTATAAACTGGGTTGTATTAAAGCAGAATTACCGTGATGTAACTGTCGCAGAGAATCAGATCATCTTTGTTGAGAAGGATAAACAGTATCGTAATAGATACATTGTTCACCTCAAAGATGGAACAACTGTTGAGACGAGTACACACCTTAAAGAGATTAAGGAAATGTGTTCGCCAAACTTAGTATATTCGCACAGAAGCTATCTCATTAACATACTGTATATCACGGCTATACAACCTGATGGTATGTTTACAAAAAATTATAACGTTTCATTAGACTATACTTCTGAAAAAGTCCCTTTAACTAAAAAAAACTATATGGATGCTAGTGATCTATTCTTGAAATTTCGTACACAAAGTACTTAGCGTCGCCGGTGGTTTACTTGTGTTTTGAACTCGATTTCTCCATCTACTTCACCATTTTCAAGGAGTTCGTATGTAATTGTGATGCTTCCATAATCAATTGCTGGATGTCCAGTGATTTGATCCTCTAAAAGTAATAACAATGTTAGCAGTTTGCTACGGTTCATCCCCTCGCCTGCTAACCCCTGCTTGGGACCCCTGAGTCCAATTTTTGTAGTGTGATAGTTAATTGCGAGTTCTCCATCTCTCACAAAGAATTCCATCGTGCCACTAGGGAGCTTGGAAAGTGTTCTTGGGAAATAATCGGAAATAATGCAGAGCTTAATTTGATCATAGAGATTTTCGTTATTTTTTCGCACTAGTGGGTTTTCTCTTTCTAAATATGAATCGTTGGACATATACATCTTGCATGCACCTCTCATTGACGTAATCCTAAAGAACTATTAGGGACATGACTAATATACCAATCCATATAGGACTATTAAAGTATATTTGTTCGAAATGTTCAAAGTTATGTCTCAAATGTTCTCTTTAGGTTAATAAGGAATAAATTGAATGCCGTTCCTGTAGGTGGTTCTTAAGGAGTACTAGTTGTACATTTTTCATCTACAATCAGACAAGTTTGGAATCGTCTTTATTGTTCGATTATTTGATTACCACAACAACAATTCCAATGTGCGAACGTATAGAGTACCTCATACAAACAACAAAAAAACACCAAAGGTACGTCAATCGACTATTCTCGATCGGCTAAACCTCTGGTGCTTCCAGAACCGTGTATTCAATTAACCATAGTATACTTGAATCGTACTAGAATGAATAGAGTTATTTTTTCAACGAATGGGTAGGTCCTTCTCCTCATACGAAGAAAGCCTCCACTATCTAGAGAGTTGTCAGCTTAATTCAGGGTGCTTTTGGGGAAATCTTTTATTTTGATTACGAACTATATTCTGGTATAATATAGATAATATAATATCAAACGTGGAAGCACCACGGTAATCCAAAGGGATTGCTGTGGGCTTTTTTTGTTTTGGGAGGGAAATTCAGATGGCTGTGAGGATTAAAATGGCTACTCTTTTTAGTATTATGGCAACGACTCTTTTAATATCAGTGAACCTTTTCAGCGGTTATATTGTAGGTAATGATCGGTTTACAGTTGAGATTTTATCTTATGAAATCCTAAAGTATACTGCATGCTTTATTTTAATCTCCAGCGTCAATTATATGGTTGCAGGGCCTATTATGAGGCCGCTATTGCAGGTCATTAAAAAATTGGATACAGCTGCAGTCAGAAGTACTGTAGATAGAGCTCATCCTAAAGGGGATGAATTTATTATTTTGGAAAATGGATTTAACCAATTGACAGCAACATTAAAACTTCAAAATCATCAAATTAATGCGATGAATCATGAACTGATCCGAAAAAATGAGAATATGAGCACCCTCTTTAAAGATACAATTAGTGCTCTTTCTAAACTGGTTTATGCTCGAGATCCTTATACAGCTTCTCATTCAACAAATGTCAGCCGATACGCAAAGGCACTTTCTGAGAAATTGCGACTTAATGAAAGTGAAAGTTATTATTTAGAGATTGGTGCGCTACTTCATGATATCGGAAAAGTAGGAGTGCCTGAGAACATCCTCTCTAAAACAGAAAAGCTTACGGAATCTGAATTTGCTGTTATTCGTAAGCATCCCGAATATGGATTTCATATTATTAATGAGATTGAAGAGCTCCGAACTATAGGTGTTAGTGAGATCGTTCTCTATCATCATGAACGAATGGACGGAAGGGGCTATCCGAGAGGATTATCCGGATATGAGATTCCTCTGCCGGCACGAATTGTTTCCATATGCGATGCTTTCGATGCAATGACAACCAGTCGGTCCTATAGGCCTGCATTAGATGTAAACTATGCTATAGAGCAACTTCGAAATAACGCTGGTCATCAATTTGATCCCTATATTGTTGAGATTTTCATTCAATGTCTTGAAGAAGATCCAAGCCTTTTCAGAGTTATGGAACAACACGAAAAAATGCTCGCAAGTGTATAACTTGTGAGCATTGTAATATAAAATTGTAAAACCTCAAACGGGATATGTATGTTTGATAGGATACCACACCCTTTTGGTTATCATGAGGATGAGCGTAGGATTGAAAAATGAAAATATAAATTACGGGTTGAGACAGCATATTGAATTTACTTCATTCAATGACATTACCTCCGCTCATCGTAAATCTCAGGTATATTCGTACTAGAAGACTCCCCATCTCTTTAACACCCTTTTCGGAAAATTCCGTATCCTTGTTACTGCCGACCGATTCGAGTCTAGGGTATTTTTAAGAATCCCTTCTATATATGGGTAGGACACTTTTTCTGAATTTGAGACATGAACATAAGATTTTCTACCAGATAATTTAACAGAAACTAACATTATTATTTATAGGAATATTAAACGGACAATCGGTGACTGTTCCGGTTTAACCGGCCACCTCTCAATCGCGTTATAAGCTCCGGACCAACCGTTGGCGCGGTAAAGTTCGGATAAACTACGAACTGCATAGCGATCCATGTCAGCATTCAGCCCCCTAAATTAGTACATAACGTCGCCATGGCGTGCGTCTTCTCCCCAATAGGCGGCTCGAGCCGTTAGGTTCATCGAAGGTGTTCGAGCTTGAGGTTCAGGTCGCTACGATCCTTCGTCCATAGCATGATATCGAGAAGGAACTGGAGACCGTTTATCTGCATCAATTCTGTGATAATCGTTTCTATGAGCTCGCGGATGTCCATGCCTTCTACTTCATTGGCAATAATTAGCCCGCTGGAGTCTCCGTCGATATAAAGGTGATCCATGTTCTGAGCCTTGTGTACCTGGCGCAACCAAAGGTCGCCAGAATCCATAATGAAAATGTGGCGGCCATTCAATACATAGCCCTCATATAATACGTACTGGTGGTCCTCATCAAATGGGCCAAGTATCATCGAAGCTAGTTCGAGTTCAACTTTTGCTGTCATTAGGCGATCAATTCCTTCACGATAAGTACAAGACAGTAAACGAATTTGAGCATACGGTTAAAGTTACGGTTATATAAATTGTTATATTTCCAGTTGTTACGCAAAGTTGGCATATTTGTAGTTGCAATCATTTATACTTTCCTCCTCCGATAATAAATCCGACTCCTTCGGTTGTACGCGGATTCAATCCGAGAATCCCCCGAAGTGCTCCCGATAGAATAACTAGCTGCTTTTCGGTACGACAAGTGCGTTACGATGAAGTTGCCTCCGTGTTTCTCGCTCAATTCATATGTAATCCGCGATGATAATGGATCGGATAAGTCTGCGATGATGCTAAGAGTTTCTAGTTCGGCTGCCGACGCTTCTACGTTGTCTGTCCGTTTGATGAGTGGAAATACTGCGAGGAACAGGTTGTGCGAAAGTTACGTTCGATACCGTTGAGAATGACGATGAAGCTTGCGGCGATGCGATTGCGTGTATAAGGGAGTGTTCCAGTTGGAATGATTGTTTTCATATAATGCGCCTCCTTGGTGATATTTTACGTGAGTGGCGATTAGTTCGAGTACATTGTTGCAGATATTGAAACCGTTTGGTACTATAAGATGTGTAAGTTGTTAACGAGTCAACTTGTTAACTAGTTGACTCAATTATCACTATACATCCGCTTGGTATTATTGTCAACTAGTTTACTACATTATTTTTGGAGGAATTTTCGTGACCATCCGTTTCTCACTTGATAAGATAATGAAGGAGCGCGGACTTGAACAGAAAGATGTCGTTCAAATTACGGGTATAAATCGCAACACCGTAAAGGCTCTCGCTCTGAACGCTAACGCACGTATAGATTTCCCAACGCTCAATACCTTGTGCGAAAAATTGGGCGTCTCGCCTGGTGATCTAATTGAATACATACCAGATATCGATCACAATATTTAGAATAATCTATAGAGGACCCTTTAATAGTTAGAGGTCCTTTTTAGTTTTGTAAGTAAATCTTATAAATGAGGAGAGTTCAAATGGCAAAGAAACTACAAGTTTTTGTTTCGTCTACCTTCACCGATTTAGAAGAGGAAAGACAAGCTGCGGTTGAAGCTATTTTAAAAGCATCGCATATCCCCGCCGGGATGGAATTATTTCGGTCAGGGGATCAGTCCCAGAAGGATACAATAAGAAAATGGATTGAGGAGTCTGATGTATATCTATTAATACTTGGAGGAAGATACGGCGCCATCGAGGAAACAAGCGGAAATAGTTATACACATTGGGAATACGACTTAGCTGGTGAACTTGGTAAACCTCGATTTTCCGTGGTCATGTCAGAAGGGTTATTGAACTCAAAAGTTAAAACGGTTGGTACTTCCGTTATGGAACTAGACAATGTAGGAAAGTATCGAGATTTTAAAAAACAGGTACTAAGTAAAATCTCCAGATTTTTTGATGATACTAAGGATATACAACTCACTATAATGCAGACATTGAGCGAATTGTCTAATGATCCAAGTCTTGAAGGTTGGGTTTCCGGAAAAAATGCAACTAATTCCCAATATATGGAGATATCAATATTAGAACTAACTAAGGAGCTCAAGAAAGCCAAGTTGGAAAACGAACGACTTCGAAGACTAACTATAGAGTTACAGAAAAAAGAGAAAGAACTACATACTCCCGCGGATATCTCTGATCGGCTAGAAAATATCCTCGGATTACTAGAAGCAAAATATATCGGAAGAAGTGAAGGTTTAGGATGGGAGACTGTCGACGAAAAAGGGAACATAGAGGAAGTATTATTAGAGTACCCATCCGACTTTGACCCTTACTATATACTCAAAGAGGATAATGAAACATACAACAAGTTTTTACTACTAAATGAAATCGAACTTGGTGAGTTAAACTCTGTTTTAGCTAAAATCCGTATTCTTATACGAAAGTATAAACATGCGGATGGTGTTCCTTTTCACTTTGTGTTGGCCATAGCCGGAGAGCATCCAGAGTTAGAGAAATTATGTGATACCTTCATAGATAATGCTCTGAAAATTGAACAGATTTCTGATAAAGGAATGTTTAGGATAGAAATATGGGATGAAAATGTAATCAGTACCTTCGAAGAAAAATTGGGGCTTAGCCTGGCTGTATCATCTAAAAATTGATCCGTCCGAAAATGAATATAGACGCAGTAATCTAAACTGCGTCTTTTTTACGTGTATTTACCGTGGATTCAGCGCGCTAGGACTTCGGTAAGGGAAAGGTACTCGGACGGGCTAGGCGCGCTATATGTATGGGGGGGTAACGTAGAGAACTAGAAAGAACCGCTAACCCTGCGTGCAGGCTACGTTTTTTTAATGATTATATATCTAGTGTAATACTTACATTAACTAGATCAAACGAGAGAGTACTACAATGCCGCCTAAAGTCTGCAGATATTCATGACCTACTTTACTTACAAATTCTCGATAAGAATTATGAGATAAAACTACTGTTGTCTCACTTAAGTCAAATTTAAAGTTCCCCTTAACTCTCCACTCTCGTTCATGTGACCAATCTATGATTTCTTTAGTCCAAGTTAAATCAAAGGGCACTATTCTCCACCACTCAGAAGGAAGCAACATTTCTTTTGCTACTGACTTCTTCTCGTAAATACATGGACGTCCACCTCTAAGGAATACATCTCTTTTAGGGAAGCTGAGTCCGTTTGCTGTATAGCGTTTTTTCCTACCCAGACTATCGAAATTTTGTACTTCATGGTATATGTTTTGAACAACACTATAGAGCGGTGCATCTTGGAAACAAACAGCCGGACTTTCTCCAATAATGAAACCGGAATCTGTACTCCCATTTATACAACCCTCATTTAGAATTTTAATTAATACGTCAACTGAGCTAAGTTGTCCAATTGGCTTAGTTAAGTGCGTCAAGTAATCTGAAAGATCAGAACGGTTGTACATTCTCTTACTCCATTTATCTGCATCATAGCCCATCTCCATCTGCTCCCTTTATCCCGAGTATTTAATCGTACAGACTCCGCGCGTATAACGTTGCCCTTAACCACAACGCTCATTTCCCTAATGTCATCGATCACACCGCTACCACCGAGCTCTGCGTCGATAAATATAACGATGGGCGTCCGGTCCATTTTCGCGGTATAAAGTTGTATATCGGAAGTTGGTGAATGTGCAATGTGCATTCGCTTCTCAATACTTCGACAAATTGACGTAAATTTCCTGCCCATCGGCGGGAGAGAGTAGCAGAATACGCTCGGCCTCAAAATCGAAGGAGTCAACGCGTGAGTAGAGGGACTAGGGCAGTTCTCCGCCGTCTAATCGAGAACCTGTACGTTTAGCACATCGTATTCGGAATCGTATTCGCGACGGTTTTGTGCGTATGGTTTCAGTTTCCGGTTGACGCTTTTTGCATGCTCATTCTAATCTGGCCGCTTCTCGTAGCGCTATGGTTTTACTCGTTCATCAACGGAACACTCCCCGGAAGGAATTTGTAAGAAATCGGGAGTATTAGCGAGTAAAACGGAGTTGGATTTTATTATCCAGGTTTAACAATACGTTACTTCAGGTCACATAATGAATCGTTCTGATATATTATGTTAACAAATTAGACTAGTTTTTTACTTTTGGATTGTTGGTCGTTTTTGGCGTAATCACCGGATATGGCATTTTACCAAATTACGCTAGTTCACTTATACTACTGAGGTGTCAACGAGATAACAATGAAAATAAGGCTCTTAAATCTATGCCTGATTGAAAACACATTTAAAAATATTTTAATATAAATCGAAGGAATTTCTTATGTATATTTGAGTAGGACAGAGCCTATGCAGATAAAATGCCAATCCGTTCCCTTTAATCACATATTCGATATCCTGTCAACACAAATTAGTCACCTACTAAAAGTGATAGAAGATTATTGAATGTGGAGTTAAACTTACATTAGAGAAAGGTGGTGATGAAATGAGAGCGCATACGAGACAATAGATGTAATGCTTAACTTCGGTATTTTAATTTTCGCAATGTTGGCTTTCATTACCTCAATTATTTTCTTTATGAACGCAAAAAAGCGATAGCCTCCCCAGCAAGAGTTGCTACCGCATCGATCATTCCTAACTAGCATAAACCTTAAAGCCAACACACACAAGCCCTCCAGACGCAGTCTATAATAACTGCGTCTTTTTCTTGTCTACTCCGGAACCAACGGATCAACGTACATATCCGTATTCAGTTCGAGATACTTACGCATAACTACGCTCGCGTCCGCCGCCATCATCATCCACCTAATCCGCATCGTGACTCGCAGCCGCGGCATTTATAGCTCGCTGTAACGCCGTCATTATCCGTTCCTCTTCGTAGACTTTGATGCCGGCATGTACGGAATTTTGCTATTCCATAAGTTAATTTTAAAATACTGTGAATTGTTAACTGCAATGTTTCTGAACTGAGTACAACGCTAATTCGATTTAACACAAAAAACAATTCAGGTGCAAGATTAAGAATGTTATCTGATTACAAAAGAAACTCATAGAAGTGGAGCTAGGCTGTTACGTATTATGGTTTATTACCATTTTATTAATTCACTACTCTAAGCTGGTCTAAATTTTTACTCAATAGAAAGTTATTAATATCATTAAACGTAAGTTTCTCCTCGATTAATATATCAGTAATGTGCTCTCTTGAAAATAAATTTGGTCCCTGCTCTTTTACCAAAACTGCCCTTATTCTTCGCATAACCTGTGTGGTTTTTAAAGCCAACTCCCTAAGCATACTAGTTTCTAAATGATATAAATCCCTAGAGTGAGGAAGCCCGTCTTTGCGAAGTGTACTTTTATGACTTGTTAAGATACAGTCTATACTTGAATTTTCGGGCAATGAACAATTTTCTGCAATCCACTTCTTATGCCCAGCTGTTTGTCTACAAGCATCTATATAGACTGGGTCTTTTTCATTTTCTTCAGTTTTCGCTTCAAATCCAAAGACACGATTTCTTAATATCCAAACACTATCAGGAACGCCATCCCCAGTCGGTTTTGATGCATCAAATCCCAGATATCCACCGAGTATTTCCATACCTTTCTCGAATTTCTTCGATTCGTTCTCATTAATGGTGTCCAAAAGATTTTTCATTTGTTTTTCAAATTTATTTCCAATAATCCCAAGTTCGTTAAGCACTTCTTCTACATTTTCTACCTGAGTTGTTAAATAGGGGTCTACTTTGGTTATGTCTTTTTCTGATGGAACATGATTTATTAAGTCAGATAACCATGATACAGCATTCGAACTTTTTAAGGCAGAAGAGTAGTAGCTCTTATCAAGATTATCATCTACTGCTATAGTTTTTTTAGCTAAATAGGCAGTGTTACCTGCAATATAATACCACCAAGCTCTGTATCCATCCAACTCTTTCCCCCCACTAAGGTTTTCAATAACACTTTTTACTTTTTCCAATGACCTGTTCATTTCCTTTTTCCAAAAAGCATATACAAAGTCCACTTCATTTTCAGCACTAATTACCAATTTTTGAACTGCAGACTGAGGTTTTTTTTCATATGATTCTCGAATATCTTTGATGGCATCATTTACTTCGGAATAAAAATCTGGGTCCTTTAAGAAATCATCAATAAATTGAACCATATCGTCAACATTCTCAAGTTGTTGGGAGTTTTGTAATCCAAAATCGATTTCAGCTTGTAATTCAGGATGGAATCCATGTAAGTTTTCCTTACGAGCACAAAACTTAAAGAGTTTTGGGTCAATCATTATGACACTTGCGTAATCATCGCTTGAACGAGTACACCGCCCTAATGCTTGTGTAATCCTTGTCTTAATTAGCTCGCTTAAAACTGGATTTGCATTTAGACGATTCCACATAAAAGCTTCTTGAAGATTAGTTGCTTCGGGCATACCAAACAGTATTTGTAAACGACATATATCACCAGACAAATCGATTCCATCATAACGATTTGTTAGGATAAGCACAGCTTTCTCTTTTGAATAGAACGGTTCTAAACTATCTTCTATCTCACTTGATTGCAGAATAGGCATACTAGGCATATTTTTTTCAATTATTGATTTAAAAAACTGAGCAGTACGATTATCTGGACATAATACTAATGCGCGTCCATGATTTTTTATGGCTTCTATAGCAATAGCTAAGGCATCGTTTGAATTGAAATTACGATTAGGGAACATAATTAAACGTCTACCATTGCTATACTTCTCCCACCCTTTAGGGACAGGAATTTTCTCGATTTTCCTTACACCAGCAATTCTCTCTAGTTCACCACCATCGCCTAGTGTAGCTGACATATAAATCCTTTGCTTCGAATTACTGAACGCATGATGAATTTGTGTAGGAGGAATAAGCGGCTTAATATTTATCTCTCCCCAAGAAAAGAAAACTTGACATGCTTCTAAATTTGCATTAATCATCGACCATGGATGTTTTGCATTACCACAATCTCCAATATTCGCTTCTATTAAAGCTCTTAATTGTGGCAACTTCTGAAGATATTTTGGATATGGAATTAGATCATATATTGGTTTATAAAATTCCGTATCCTCATTCATCACTCTATTGTAATGATAGTCGCTAATATCTTCTTTGAAGAGTTTAATTACACTTTCGAAAACTTCTTTATTATCCTTCCTCTTTATTTCAACGTTCCACAATGAAGATATGTAATTCTCAGCAGAATGAGCATCATCTAAAATCACAATATCGGCATCATCTAATCTTGGGTTTGTATTGAAAACAGCACTATAGGTCGTAATAGCAATAGAATCACTAGTTAAATACTCACCGTATTCTTTTTCAGGATATCTAGTCTGTTTTCCAATTAATAAGCAAGCTGGTATCCGGTATTCCTTTGCTTTCTCAAATACTTGATTAGCTAATTGTCTGGTAGGACAAAGATATACCACTCTTTGCTCTTTCCTTCTCTTATGTTCTGCTATTAGCAAACCAACAAGTGTTTTACCAGTTCCTGTCGGAAGTTCAATTGCTACATCTGTTTTTTCTTTAAAATTTTCATAATATGCTCGCAACACATCTGCCTGTTGGGACCAAATTCCTTTTATTGAGGGTGGTTGGATTTCTTGAAATATTGCTTCTGGGTCCTTTTCAATAGGTTTTCCAATCTTAGGTTTTACTATTGTTAGTTTTCTTTTCTCAGTCATGAATATACCTCCAAATCTATAACTTTCCTCCTAATTTTACCTTATTTCTTATAAATAGAATACCGTATTTTGTAATTTAAAGAGAGGAAATCGGATTTTTATACCAATTCTCAATGGGTGTAATAGGTCTATAGAATCAGGTAGATGTTTCGTAATTATTTATTATCAATCTCAATTAAATCCCTCTTATTAAAACATTCGAAGTTCTAATTTAAAACGTTTGTCCATCTATTTATTTCGCCATGAAAAGGTGATCTTAAGATGTAACAAACCATTCTCATCAATATTCATCTACATTTATCCCTTACAATGTTCAGAAAGAGTTGGATCAGCTACACTTAGTTGGACAATAAAAATGAGGGCTTGAAGAATAAATCTATTATCCTAAGGAGCCGATCCCTACAATGCCGAAACAAAGACGTACGTATACAGCAGAGTTCAAGAAACAAATGGTGCTACTATATGAAAACGGAAAGTCCAGAGCAAATTTGGTGGAGGAAAAAGGACTTACCACCTCGGCTTTAGATCGCTGGATTAAACAAAGCCAAAATACAGGCTCTTTCAAGGAGAACGACAATCGTTCACTTGAATTTTAACACTACGTAAAGAAAACCAACGCCTCAAGATGGATAACGATATTTTAAAGCAAGCCCCGCTGACAATGGGACGAAAATAGCTATTATCCAGAATAACCGTGATAAATACTCAGTATCAGCAATGTGCGACGTCCTGCAAATCGCAAGAAGTACGTTTTACTATGAATCAAGTGAACCATCGCCAGAAGACGAAGTAACGAGAGCCATTGTGGACATTTTTCAAAAGAATCGAAAAACGTACGGTACCCGAAGATTAAAGCGAAGCTGCACGAGCGAGGACTCGTGGTTTCCAGACGTCGAATAGGCCGTGTTATGAAAGAACAGGGCCTGATCTCAACCTACACGATTGCACAATTTAAGCCTTATAAAACCGCTTGTACTGAAGCTGCTATAGCCAACACATTGAACCGCAAGTTCAATCAAACGGAAAGCAAACCCGTGGTCGTCAGTGATCTAACCTATGTGAAAGTCCGGAATGAATGGCACTATATTTGCGTGCTGCTCGATTTGTTCAATCGCGAAGTGCTGGTCCCTGTAAGGATGCAGCGCTCGTTTCTCATGCATTTGCCAACGTAATAGGCGATCTGAGTAAGATTCAATGGTTTCATACCGATCGCGGTAGCGAGTTCAAAAATCAAAAGATGGATTAGCTTTTGAGGACATTTGAAATCGGTCGATCATTGAGTGCAAAATGCTGTCCGTATAATAATGCCATAGCTGAAGCCACCTATAAAATTGAAAACGGAGTTTGTGAACCAGATGACCTTTCAGAGCCTTAATCATTTGGAATTGGAATTATACGATTATGTCCATTGGTTCAACCAGCATCGAATTCATGGAACTTTAGGCTATATGACACCTGTTCAGTATCGCCTTGCAGCCCTTAATAAAGTTGTCTGATTTACTGTTGACAATCCAGAAATCCTCTGTAGAGTAAATCAGGGGCTTTCTGCAAACTGTATGGAAAGCCTGGTTGTGCTTCGTACCGTGCTCATTTTTTGCTCATACGACAGTTATTGAAATTGAGATCGATCACAGTTAACTTCGATACATCCTCTCCACTCGTGTAAAACCACCTTCCAATATGTAGCTACTCATAGTCGTCATATCCATCTTCGTGGCAAAAAAGTGTACAAAATGGAGATAGTGAAGATACATTAAATTCGTTTTGCAAAAGTTCGTGATGGACCCTCTCCGCTTGAATTGAGATGAGATACTATATTCTCGATTTCAACATCAGACACATAAGCAGAAACCAATCTTCTTTTTGCCCCATCCTTAGGGAGATATAGCATGTCTCCTCTTCCTAGCAAATCTTCGGCTCCCGACTCATCCAGAATAACCTTAGAATCATAATGATTGGCAACAGCGAATGCAACTCTTACGGGTAAATTTGCCTTAATCACAGGCGATAAAACTTGTTTGGATGGGCGCTGTGTGGCTATGATCATATGAATACCAGCTGCACGTGCAAGTTGGGCAATTCGCTGAATACATTCCTCTACATCCGCTCCTGTTGTCATCATCAAATCCGCAAGTTCATCTATCACTAAAATGATGTAAGGTAGGCGAGGAGCGCTAGGATCTACAGATTGTACCCTATCGTAATACGATTCAATATTACGCACACCGTAGTGGCTTAAAATTTCATATCGCTTCTCCATCTCTACAACAAGTTTTTTTAATGCGATTCCTGCTCTTTTCACATCCGTTACGATCGGGCCAAACAAATGCGGGATGTTTTCGTAGACAGAGAGTTCGACCATTTTGGGATCAATGAACAAAAATTTAAGCTTATCCGGACCCAGACTGTATAAAAGACTTATGATCATAGCGTTGATAAATACGGATTTGCCTGCTCCTGTAGCTCCTGCGATCAATAGATGCGGCATGCTGGCTAAATCTGCATAAACCGGTTCTCCCGACATATCCATACCAATAGGGAAGTTTAGAGCAGTTCGTGTAGCTAAAAATTCTTTATTCTCAAGAAGTGGTCTTAAATGAACCGTATACGGTAGTTTACTGGGTACTTCAATACCAATTACGTTTGTGCCTGGGATAGGGAGATAAAGCGTAATTTCTTCAGCCTTGAGAGCCATTTTCAAATTCATCTTGAGTCGCTTAAAGTGGGATATATTTAGCCCTTCTGCTGGTACCAATTCATATCTCGTTACACGAGGTCCATAGGTGACACGAATAACTTTCGCAGGTAACTTCAAATTAGCTGTTTCTCTTTCAAGTTCAGCAAAAGCACTTTTTGAATCCTGGTTTGAAGGCGGTATGACTGCTGAAGATTTAAGTAAGGTGACAGGTAACTTCAACACATCGGTGCTTGGGTAATTCCAACACAGTTTGCCTGTCTGGTCAAACTGTAATATAGCATCAAAGACGGTATCGCTTTTATTTGATTCTTTGGACTTATGAACAAATCCCCGTATTAAACCACTCGATCCCGTTTCCAGAATACGTAGGATAGTTTCCTTTTCAATGACTTTACCTTTGATCGTTTTGCTAATTTTGAAATCACACCCCGTGTTCTCCCATCCGCTACAGCCATATAAAACTCCTTTATCGATGACAGGCTGGCCACATTTTTTGCAAGATCCCAAGTTTTGATCAGCAGTCACATTTCGTTTCGACCGCCGATGTGCTTCAGTTATAGGTGATGTCTTAGCTGGGCTACTGGAGATAGGAGAAGTAATCTGTTCTGAAGCATCTGAATATTCAGTAGCATTCCCCTTGATTTCTATATCCTCATCATGCATCGAATTCTTTTGATGTCCTGGATCCCTCTCGAAATGTGTAGTATTAGACTGCCCCAGCGACGATACAGATTGTCTAGGTGAGCTAGATACTGGAGGTCGTGAAATGGGAATGCCGTTACTAGTCGCTGCTGAGTTAACTGCTTCGGGCATGTCCATAGAATGAACAGAGTTCACAGCATCATAAACAAGCTTAGTAGCCAATTTCTTGGCCTGATCAATAAAGCTAGTATGTGTAAATCTCCCCTGACCAATTTCACTTAATGTTTGTTCCCACTTGGCAGTTGTTTCGGCTGAGGATAAAGCAGATTGGCCGATAGCTTGAATAAGCGTTCGTCCTTTAACGGTGGGATACACCAAGTTTTTTTTGATTTCAATATAACTCTGATCCTTTAATCGGCTTATAATACTTGCTCTAGTCGCTTCTGTTCCAAGACCATGCGTTTTGCGCATGATGCTTTCTAGCTCTTTATTTCCTAACTGATTCCCGGCAGACTTCATCATTGAGATGAGGTTACCTTCTGTTAAACGCTTAGGAGCAGAAGTCCAGGCTTCTTTAGCAAAACAATCGGTGGTATGACCAACTTGTCCCTCCACTACACTAGGAAGCAGATCTAGGCTTTTTTCGCTCTCGTCAGGGTCATCTGTATTCATAACGAGACGCCAGCCGTCTCGAATGGTTCTCTTCCCTTTGGTTAGGAACGAAAATTGATCTCCCACATACGTGATGATCGTGGTATGTTCGAGAATAGCACTATCATAATGAGCTGCAATTACTGATTTGACAACCAAGTCATAGATCAGTCTTTCATTATGGCTTAATCTGCTTAAATCTGGAGCTGTATCGGTCGGTATGATCGCGTAGTGGTCTGATACTTTCGAAGCATCCACATATCTTTTATTATTCATAATAGAGGGAACCGGTTTAGGGATTAAAGGAGTATAAGGCCCTAGTTTACCTATGTTCTCAAGAATGCGGGGTAACTCCTTTGCTTCTTCCGTCGTAATCCGATTACTATCCGTACGTGGGTAGCTCTGATATCCCTTATCGTATAGCGTTTGACAGGCATCTAAGACATCTTTCGGACTTAGTTTGAAAAGTTTATTGGCAAGGGTTTGTAATGCGGAAAGACTAAACAGATAAGGGGGCAAAGTCTCTTTAGTCTCCACAGATATCTCATCGATATCTGCCGTTTTTCCTGAACACCAAGCGGCCAATTTCTCAGCTTTACCCTGATCCATAAGTCGGTCTTGATTGCCTGTAAACCATTTCCCCCTATACTCCATACCGCTAAAGCTGAAGTTTGCAATGACTTCCCAATAGGGCGTGGATACAAAACTCTTTATTTCCCTTTCGCGTTCAACAATAAGTGCTAGAACCGGTGTTTGAACACGCCCTGTTGAGAAGCTCTCTCCTTTTTCAACTTTGACTCCTTTCTCTCGAAGCAGTATGGAGTATGCTCTTGATGTATTTATCCCCACAAGCCAATCTGCACATGACCGAGCATATGCTTCATAAAACAAATTTTTCTTTTCTGATCCGGGTAGAAGTTTCTGAAATGCTGCAAAAACCGCTTCTTTCGTTAACGAAGAAGTCCAAAGTCTTTTCACGGGTTTTTTACAACCACTAAGTTGATATATCAAAGTAAAGATGGCTTCACCTTCACGGCCTGGATCACAGGCATTTATAATTTCGTTAAAGCTCTTGTTTTGAATCAATTTCTTCAAGTGGGCGAACAATTTTTCTTTCCCTTTTGCAGGCTTCAATTGAAAGGGTCCTGGTAGTATGGGTAGATGCTCCATTCTCCACTTTTCAAACGTTGGATCATAATCCTCTGGTTCTTTTAAAGTAACTAAGTGTCCTGCTGCCCATGAGAAGTAAGCTCCCTTGGGGAATGTCGGACAGGGCAGTACCTCGATGTAGCCCCAACCTTCCCCTTTGGTTGGAAAAGGAGCCGCTAGTCGTTGGGCTTGGTCTTTTTTTTCAGCTATGATAAGTTTCATGTAAACCTCCTATAACGAGCAAAAAGCACGCTTCCCCATAGGGAGAAGCGTGCTTCGCTTTGTGAGTATTCAATTGATTTCATTATACCGTAATCTTACACCGAGGTCACCCTGTATGCTGTCCAGAAGCGTGCTAAATATGTTCTTATTCTGTGGTCTCTACTTACATGTGAACAAGCCATCTGGATCAGAACCCAACTGATTAACCTTTCCCACGGATAGTTAATCTACTACTTTATGAATGAACAATGTAGCCTTAATGAAAGAAAGGGCCCCTTACTCTTGGTCGCTCCCACGAAGTTCGGTGTATTTTTTGTTTGAGCCATATGCCTTATCTACTGGATACTTCTCTGCATTTTTCTTCAGCTTTTCTATTAATGCTTTCTTCGGATCAATATTAAGTTCGTTGCACATGAGTAACACATAATATAGAACATCAGCCAATTCATCTTGAAGTTTGTCTTTGCTTTTCGCAATGGCTTCTTCGTTACTTTTCCATTGAAATATTTCAAGCAACTCACTCGCTTCGAGATTCAAAGAAATGGCCAGATCCTTGGGATTATGAAATTGTCCCCAGTCCCGCTCATCTCTAAATGCAGTAATCTTTTGTATTAATTCCTCCACAATGAACCACCTCTATACAGTCATTCGACAAACAACGGCAAAGTCCTTGCTTACGTCCTCTTGATACACCGAAGCGTAAGCATCACATAGGAAGCAGGCGCAATCAGCGTCAATGCTCTACTCGTTTTCAGACTCATCCTTGTAATTAGGTGTTCTTGTGTGAAGAGGCTTAAAACTGCTCATAAACCGTCATTAGAGGCAAAAGGAAAAAGCACCTTCTTTGAGGTGCTTTCCGTCATACCGGCAAGTAATCTAGATCTCTTGAAGAAATCGCTTATGTTCTTCTAAATGTTCTTCGTACTTCACATGATCCAGAAAAGTTATACATTGGTCCATCAGTTCTTCAGGCGTGTGCTTCAACTTTTTGGCATACATAAATGCTGATTTAGCCAGTTTTTGAATCACTGGTGTAACATCTGCTCCGTTTAGCTCAAGTTCCGGGGATTTACCCGTATACGCCAATAAAGATGTAGGCATAAAAGAAGCTGAAGTCGTAACTGAACATAGTGCCATATCATGAACATAATGATCATTCATATTAGCGATAAAATAAAACAGATATGGTTTGTTCTTCACTAGTTTTTGGATCCAAGATTTTAACTCGGGCACATTGTACATTCTTCTGGCTTCATGTTCATACCCGTCAAATAAGATGACCACAGAGCTGTGACCTTTTTGTTTTTTCTTTTCAACGTTCACTAGTACATTTAAGTACGTTTGAATATGTCCTTGTAAAACATGATCTTTAGTTACAACTAGACGTGTTACTTTCAGTTCTCTTTCTGTTTGCGCTTCGCCACTAAGCTTGAATGGAACGCCACTATCTTTAAACAGTTGTAGTGCGAAATTTAAAGATTGCACCCGTAATTCCTCCTGTTGAGATGACCCTACCAAAGCCCATCTGATTTAGATGCAGCTTTGAGTCTATTTAATATGCAATTCGTTCCGGCATTAACTGTTACGATCAGGAAACAAATTTAGTATAAAACGTGTATAGTGTTGTAACTGTCGTACGAAGTGTAGCGTAGTCTCGGCTTCACTTGCGATAGACTCTAACCCGTGACTCGTAATTTGATAAATATAGGTGCTACGCCGATCTGTCGTCCATTTTCCTGTTACATATCCCTGGTCTACTTCCATTTCTCGAAGTACCTCGTAATAATAGCCTTGTGCAGGCTGCCATTCGTATCTTTCTTTAAAAAGTAACCACACTTTCTTTCCACTTTCTTGGCGATGTTCGGCTTCAGTTAGAATCTTTAAAAATAAGAACCGGATTAAATGTCGCACGTTAATTAATCGGTTAAACATTTTTCGTTGCTGCGTATTCAGTTGAATGGGTTCAGATTTACCAGTACCCGAGATATGAAAATCAAAGTGATCGGCCATACTTTTTAAACTCTTCATGGTATCCATACATGATTCTTTAAAACTATCTATTTTCGCATAACCGTCCGAGGTAATAGCGTAGTATTTTTTATTGTTCTTGTTCTCCGTCCGAATCGTTGTTATCCATCCGAATGATTCCATCTGACTTACTACATTGTAGAAATAGGATCTCGCTCGGCCTCGTTGTATATTACTTAATTCCGCGCGGACCACCTCAAAGATATCTGAAGGAGATGCCGACTGATTGTGAAGTTCACGAAAGATGAGCAAGTACATGATATCTCTCTCACTGAGCCCTAAGCGTTCTGGACCGAGTTTAATCTCCTCTTTCACTGGCATTAGACTCCCTCACTTTCCGGATCCTTTAGTTTGATTACGAACGTGACAAAGATTGTTTATGACGTAGTGTCTTTGTGTCTTGACGAATGCCCCTGTATTTCGAAAGGAACGTATATACCACGAAAAAGCTAATTCCATATGAGAGGATCCACACCCCACCTATTGCAATCAGATGAGGAACTAAAAGAGTGCCGCACAATACTAGTGAAACTACAGCGCCTCTTACCATAGGTCCTGTCATCGTAGGTTTTTCAACTTCATCATGCGGTAGTTTACAATCCATAAGACCTTGCATCCGAGAGGATTCAGCTTTCCACACGTAATAAGAAATAATAATTTGAGATATCCCAATCGTACCAAAGATACGGTAAACACTTGGAGGTATCAGGCCGTGAATATGATTGGCCACAAAAAACATGCTAAGAATAAAGGAACAAATTCCGATTTTTATGAGGAACTGCATAGTTACTTCTCCTCTGTTGCTGAAATTAAAATTGCATATGGCAAGTTAAACATTCATATTCTATCATTTGGATCAAGACTATGCTTTTACGGTTATAAACACGATTAGAAGGCCTCTTTATCTCGGGCTGTTTCTGCGCCTGCTATATCTCCCTTAACCCTATAAATCATTGTATAGAGCCAAGGTGTCCGTTGCCCTAATTAGAAAGAAGTGAATCTATTCGACTATGGTCACTGGACGGCCGAATTGTTTAAATGCTTGATCCTCACTATACAAATCCATCTTATACCCCGTTAATTTTGCTGCGAGACGTGCATTTAGCCCCTTCAAACCAATCGCAAGTGTGAGCTGGTTATTGGGCACAATCACTCGTGCTGTCGGATCTTCTTCATCGTCAAAAATGTGGACCTCAAGTACTTTAGCAGGTGCTAAGGAATTTGCAACATACTCTTCCATCTGTTTGGACCATTTAATGATATCTAATTTCTCTCCGCCAAGTTCACTGGTAATGGATTGAATAGTTTGCCCTTTTACGCCTACACATACCGCAACTTCATCCACATTTGGATCTAGTGCAGTAACTGCAATCTTCGAACGGACCCCCGCTTCTCTGGAGATGGATTTGATGGCGACCTTTCCTTCTTGTATTTCTGGGATCTTTGTTTCAAACAACTTCTTCAGATGTCCTGGGTGTACACGCGACAGAATGACCAAAGTTCCCTTAGATGTTTGTTCAACGCGAGAGATATACGCTGATAGTGTATCCCCAAGCTTAAACTTTTCATTTGGCATCAAGTCACTGATAGGTAGGACAGCCTCGGTATGGTCTAGTAAAACATATAAGTTAGATGAGTCCATGCCCTGGACCTTTCCAGTGATGATCTCTTCTTCCTTACCAGCGTACGCATCAAACACGAGAGCTCGTTCAGCTTCTTTAATTCTCATCATAACCACCTGTTTGGCCGTTTGAGCAGCCAACCGTCCAAAGTCTTTCGGAGTAACTTCAATTTCAATAAACTCGTCAAGCTGGACCTCTGGGTTGATCTGCCGAGCTTGGTCGATCAATATCTCGACTCGTTCATCAATAATATCATCTACAACCATTTTCTTTGATAACACTTTCATTGCACCAGACGTACGATTAATATCAACACGCACATTTGTTGCCGTATTGAACTTCTTTTTGTAACTTGATACGAGCGCATCCTCAAGACCCTCTAACAAAACTTCTTTTGAAATCCCTTTTTGCTTTTCAATCTCCGTTAATGCTACTAAAAAATCCTTATTCATTTTCATTCTCCTTTTGTTTTCTGATTTTTACTAACCAAGCTAAATCCGCCCTCTGTATGCGTATCGTTCTCCCTATCGTGCTATAGATACTTTCGACACAATCGTATTACTAGAAAAAGCTTCGATCTCGAGACAGAGATAAATTCTTTACCGCACAAGTACCTTTCGATGGAAACGCAAATCTAAGCGTATATGTATCTGTTTCTAAATAAAATGATGAACGTTTAGTAGATGCTAGGAGCAACGATCGTCAACACATATGGAGAGGGAGGTAGGGCAACAGACCATCAACTGTAAAACTCATCCATATATACATTATATCGTACTACTCGGTCACAGGAAAGTTCTTACTCATCTCGCATACGTTCTTACTTCTCGCCTTTTCCTTCCCCTTTATACGAGATCTTCAACCCTGAGACACATAAACACGGATCTATGATCTACTTTCAATTCTGAAACCTAGATACGTATCTATATCTTTTCTTTAAGGCTAGAGTGAGTGCGCGCCGCGCGCAAAGGGGGTTCCAGGTTCAATAAAAGTAGCAGATTTCTAGATACAAATCTAAACCCTCGTTAAAAGGGGGCAATACAACAGGCAGGCTAAATAGTCAAACAAAAAATGAGCGGTGAGAACGTAGAAGCACTAGGATGTATTAAAAGAGGTTTAGTCCTATGAGCGAGTTGTACGTTTATGCGTGTTTTATGGATTTGTATAGACCTCCTTTGGTTTCTTTGGATGGAGCTAAGTGTTAAAGGTGTCTTTAAGGTCACCTTTAGGTCACCCTATTCACAGAGAGGTATAGCCTATCAACACAACAAAAAAAAGCACCTGCCCTTTCCGAATTCTACATGATCACCAAATAAAAGTGATACAGATCGCCCTTGAAGGACGTAGAATTGGAATGTGGCGTGTGCCTGTTCCTTAAAGATCCATGTTACTAATGTATGAGTAGAGTATATCACAAAGGGGATGGAGTTTTAAAGAGGAACGTGTTGATCACAGAAACAAGTCCCGTCAACTCTTTAGATTCGTACGGATCATACAACGTCTATGTTATTTTCAAATTGCCACGTAACGAATCAACGCGATGTGTACCGTTAACCGCTACACGTCAGATTCATTATTCCAGTACGTTACTTTTATTTTGCAACAATTTGCTGTACTGCCCTTACATATGTTCGCTGATTGCTGAGAAACTGATGCTTTTGCCCCATTTAGACGCTCTAGATATCAGCCGGAGTAATCCCGCAGCGGTGCGTATTGTCTATTTGTTTGCCGATTTTGCCACCTTAGAGCCACTAGCATCAGCCTGACCACTTTAATAGCTAACAGCAACTTCGATAGCCTTGCAGAAGATAAATCCGGTTCACTGACCTGATCTGAAACATTCTTAATGCACTCTTGGTGATAACCAAGACGAGTAAAATACCCACACGTCTTCAGGAAAGTGGAGCCGAAATAATTTTATCAAACGACATCACGAACAAATGGTAAACTAGACTAGTACCATATTCAGAATTTTTGGAGGGTTATGTATGAGTGATATTTACACTGACGTTGAAGAATGGTTATGTAAAAGACCTCTTTGGCTTCAAGATGCAGCGTCTCGGCTTATAAAAAATGATCAACTGTTCGAAGAAGACCTCAATGAATTAATACTTTTGTGTAAAGCTGAAGGTGGGATTATAGATTCAGATAAGGATTTTAAGCGCATTGAACCAGGTGATTTCTCTTCAAAAGATTCGAAATCTCACTACAGACTTGACGGAATACATAATGTAAAAGGAATAAACGCTCTAGGTCCAAGGAACCCGTTAAGTTTCGTTGGAAATCTAACTGTGGTATATGGGCAAAACGGTTCAGGAAAATCAAGCTACGTGCGTTTATTGAAGCATATTTCTGGAGCTAAAAAATCCGAAACATTAATGGGCAATGTGTTTAAGCATGAACCACAACCTCAAGAGTGCACCATTAGCATTACAACTAGTGAAAAAACAAACCAAACTACTTGGACACCTACAATGGGAACATTAAAAGAATTAAGCACCCTGCAATTATATGATACAGACTGTGCAAATTTATATGTCAACGAGGAGAAAGAAGTTGCTTATGAGCCCTGGTTACTTCAGTTTTTCAGTAAATTATCAAACATATGCACAGAAGTCGGACAAAAAATCAAGAACGAAATGGATAGCATATCCCTAAAACAGTTTAGTCCTCCTAGTGAAAGTACAAACACTCAATCAGTTTTATGGCTAAATAGTATTAATCATACAACATTTTACGAAGAGGTTAATACTCATTGCTTGTGGACTGAGACTGACGAAAATACACTTAGAAACTTAAAGCAACAAATTTCTGGGGTGGACCCAGCTGAAAGAATGCAACATTACAGGAAAACTGTAAGCAGTACTTCACAATTAAAAAATATTCTCTCAGGCATCTTTAACTCTCTTAGCGATAATACCTGTGAAGAGATTCTAATTGCTAAGTCTGACTATTTAATGAAAAAGAAAGCTGCAGAAGAAGATGCTCAAAATGTTTTTGATGGACTTCCACTTGAAGGGGTAGGTACTGAAAGCTGGAAACTATTGTGGGAAAAGGCGCGACAATATTCAGAACAGCACGCGTATACAAGTGAAACATTTCCATTTACTTCGCCAGATTCAAATTGTGTCCTTTGCCAACAACCACTGTCACAAGATGCACAAGCTAGATTAGGTAATTTTGAGTCTTATGTGAAATCAACTCTAAGCAAAGAAGTCCAACTTGCAGAGGAGAGACTATCCACTTTACTTAAAGAAGTCAAACAAATTCCCGATGAATCGAGTTTAGAATTATATTTCAATTCAATGGGAATCACATCTGAAGGCGAAAAAGAGAAGATAACGGAATTTTGTAACACTTTACAGAAAAGAAATATGAGTCTTAACAAGGCTGAGCTAATGAGTGAGCTTGTTTCATTACCCTCTGAAGATGTATTAGTCATTCTACATGAGGCTGCAGCAGCGAACCAGGAACAAGCTTCTGTCTATGAAGAACTATGTCGTAATACTGATAGGGAAATTTTGAAAAATACAATTTTGGAGTTAGAGGCACGTAAGTGGTTGCACCACAACAAGAACGATATTACTAATAAAATTAAAGATCTTCAGCGTATTAATAAATTCAAGACCACACTAAATTTGACTAGTACTCAACAAATAACTACAAAAAAATCTTCCTTGTCTGACGAACTTATAACAGCAGAATACGTAAAGAGGTTCCAAAATGAACTGAAGGATCTTGGTGGATCAAAAATCAAAGTTGAGCTTGTTAAAACTAAATCACAAAAAGGCCGAATTTATCATCAAGTTAAATTAATAAATTGTCCAACAAAAGTTCGCACTTCCGAAGTATTGAGTGAAGGTGAGTTCCGTATAGTTTCGCTTGCAGGATTCCTTGCAGACGTTGATACTGGTTTAGACAAAACTCCCTTTATTTTTGATGATCCTATTTCCTCTTTAGATCAATTCTTTGAAGAAACAACTGTTAAAAGACTTGTAAAACTAAGTTTAACTAGGCAAGTTATTGTCTTCACTCACAGACTATCATTTTTAACTCTGCTTAATGATGCTGCAAAAGAAATAAGAGTGGAATGTCATGAAAATTGGTTGAGATCTGAGTCTTGGGGTGCTGGAGAGCCTGGTCAGACACCACTATTTGCCAAGAAGCCATTGCCTGCATTAAATTTACTATTGAATGATAGAGTAGGTTATGCAGAAAAAGTATTTAATGAACAAGGAAGAACAGAATATGACCTACTGGCTAAAGGAATATGCAGCGATTTTAGGATTTTAATTGAACGCTTTATTGAAACAGAATTACTCTCTGAGGTCGTTCTACGGTTTAGACGCTCTGTCCAGACAATGAATAGACTTCAAAAATTGGCCCATATTACTCCAGAGGATTGTAAAATGTTTGAAGAATATATGACGAAATACTCGACATATGAACATTCCCAACCTCAAGAAACACCAGTTGAGTTACCCGAGCCAGACGAATTGAAAGCCGATATGCAGAAGGTTATACTTTGGTCCAAAGAATTTAAAAGTCGTTCCGCTTAATTAATAATTCTTAAAACCTAAAAGGAAGCTAAGGTTTTTTAGCTTCCTTTTAGGTTTTCTATTCTATATATTCATCTATATACAATCATCGTTTGCGTTTTGCTATGCCTATAGCAAAATAAAAATACTATTTAGCCTTTTGCTAAAGGCTAAAGGAATTCTATCCCAAAATTTCTTCGACATGATTTCAACGCTATATATAAAAACTAAAGAAGTTTTCTTCTCACCTTTATGAACTCGGACTCCATTTCTTCTACACTACCGAAACGTTCTTCTATATTTGCTGAACATCCTCTCAATAAAAAGTCATGAACATTTTTATCTTTATTGTACAGTCCTCCTTTGGTGTTACCCGTTAACACAAAATTTATTACTTGTATTAAAGCATAGATTTCGTGTTTAATTTCGTATTTATCAAATCCGACTACTCTAAGATGATTATCGTTTAATGAACCTTTTATACTTGAATCTGGGTCAGTCAGTGTACTATCATTGGTTTTAACCAAACCAAAATCAGAAACTTTCACTATAGTTGTACCATCATCATGAGTTTTAATCAGTATATTACTGTGACTTATATCTCGATGGAGAAGTTCTTTGCTATGAATATATTTAAATGCTTTAAAAATCTGATTAATAATTGATAATCTATCCTTTATTGATAACTTTGTATTATTAGCCCGCATATATTTTGCTAGTGTGTCTTTAACATACTCCATAGTATACTCATTATTTTGATCATTATAGTTGTAAACCCTCACTATGTATGGGGAGTCCAACTTGCTAAGCTCTAAATACTCGTTTTTAAACCTTACAATTTCTTTTGGACTTAAGTTTTTCTTTGCTCGTTTCAGAGCAAATGTTTCGTTATAATGTGTATCGTGAAACTTGTATACATTTGCGTAAGAACCTTCCCCTTTGAATAGGGTTTCAAATGCATCTGACTTTTGGAAACGAATAACATCTGTTTTATTCATCATAGTAAAGATCGGATCGTATTCAACCAGATTGATCCTAGGAAACTCAACAGGTATAGCACTACCACCACTATAGGAAATAAACTCACGACATTGATTCATTATATCTTCATAGTGATCGTTTATTTTAAATGCAAGAGAAGTATCTTTGAGTCTCGCAAATAGAATCCTGATTTTATCAATAAGATCCGAAAGTCTCCTACTTGGTTCTGCATTGTAATTTTTATTACCGATATTTTTCTCATTTAAAAAAGAAAGTAAAGGGTTAATAGAAGCATGAATAAGAATGAATGTCTCTCTTAAATATTCATTACTTATGTCTTTATAAATATCCTTATATATAAACACATCATCAGTCGAGAATTTCCTGTTTATACCTTCATAATTCCCTTTTAAAAATCTTTCTAATGAATGGTCAATAAGTGTAATATAAAACACTCCTTTACTTTTTATGTCCCACTAAACCTTGTCTGTTAAAAGAATCGATCTAATACCAGCAATATAATACTAAAAGCCAAGACGCCGCTGCTCATTGACGCAAGAAGATTGACTTTTCACAATTTCCCCTTCCGGATCCGCGAAGCCCCAAAGCTACTATCAAGCCTACAGCTCAAACAACAGCGCCTACTATCATTTCATTCACCTCCTCAGCCTACTGAAAATTTATCTTAACTTGCAAGCTAATCAGTTTGAAGATACGCCCTAAGAATGAGCTAGTATACTTTATTATCGTTCTTTAGTTTAATCTATTTGAATATCTAAGTAGTCAACTGCTGAATCTGATTTACTATACACTATTTCTTGAAATAGAAGAATAGAAGAAAAGACTTCCTATAAGGAAGCCTTAAAAGAGCGTAAATTAATGTAATTGGGTTCTATCTACCGTTTGAAAGTAAGGAATAAAATTAATAGGTTCATTCCAATCCCCAATTTTAAATCCAATAGATAGTTTATTCTCTGTTGCAGTCTCGCGTTTTTCTGGTCTAAATGATAAGCCCACGACTTTAAACACATTAGGACCTTTATTTAAATAACGTTCGGGTTCTTTCATGAAAAAATTCCTTTCTGTTCATGATTTTATAATTGAGAAATCATTATTATTTTTACAGTTTTCCTAGAACTATATGAATCTTTCTTATATGTAATACAAATATATTTACCTCAGTGTCTCATAATAGACTCATTAATTGTGTGCTTATATATATTTGTATTTTATTCTAGGTATTCAGAAAAGACAACCCTATAAAAAGGGTTACCTTAGCTCTTTTGTCTAGGCCTTACTTTGTATTATTCACTACATACTGCAGTAAACAACTTTACTTCGTAAAGTTCCTAGACAAATAATAAACGTTATCTCTGGATTTTTTCTGTACTCAAATGCTTCATAATCTGAAGCTACTTTCTCAATGAAAATCTTCTAGGAACTCACGTTCCTTATGAAGACTCCATTCTATCAACTACTGACTGATTTTTAGAAGTTCCTTTAAATACTTTTGCATATTGGGATTTGTTGCATATACGTAACAACCATTTATGCCACGTGACAGTAAGACATAATAGATTTTCTGGATATAGGATTTTAATTCTTCGTTATTTTCGTCAGTACCTTTGATTGGAAGACCATTTCGATCCTTATACTTTTCTGGATAGACTATAATTCTAACTTTTTCAAAATCATAGCTTCCATCTTCTTCACCCGTATAATTACAATCGATTTCCTCTCCAAAGATCACGCCTACATAATTTAGATCTGCACCTTGAGTTGTGTGAATACAGCCTATTTCTTCAACACTATTTTCTTGATTAATCCAACCTATTGTTCTAGAGTTCCAGTTAAATGTGTCACCTGTGATAGGATCACTTATATCATATAAATTATTGTCTTTTTGTGTTGCCCATTCCCAAGAATATCCCGCAATCACTCGACATAATTTATGGGTCTTATTTAGTTTCTTTATCCCCTTGTGTAATTCCGAAATGGAATCCATCACTCTAAAGTCATAACCTTTTAGTAATCCTTTTTCATACACAGGGACATCTGAAGCCATTTGCAGATATTTTCTCAACCATGCTAAATATTGATCCCCTGACTTCAACCGGAACTGTTTACGTAGTACATGTCTACGATAATCTGTTGTCTTTTCTTTAAAATGGTCGGAGTCTATATCAGCTGGACGAATAGTTTGATACTGATCATACACAATGGTTAGATGATGAGCGTAGTTTGATATCAGATCTAATTCGGTTGTAAACCCATCCGAAGTGATTAGATGTTTTAAATCTCTCGCTTGCTTCCCAAAATACTGTTTTAGCCGATGTGCTTCATCTACAAAAACATACTTATATTTTGTATCTCTACCTTTTGCCTTCTTAATAAAGTGTGAAGGGGATAACACTGTAATTCCATGTAAACCAACTTTTCGAACTAAATCTTTATATAAGCCTAATGAATGGTTTTGTGGAATGATGAGTGCGATATCATCCCGTTCTAATCCTTCACGGTCCTTACCCGTTGTTTGATCATATACGAGTGTATATAGAAGATTCGTTAAAACTACTGTTTTACCTGTACCTGGATCTCCAGCAATCAGATGTCTACTTTTAGATGTACTTAGCACGGTATCTAAGATGTCACGGCTAATATCAATTTGATTGGCTTTGAGTTTCTTAAAAGGTGAGTATTTATAGATAAACTTATTATGTATCTCTTTTAATGGTTCACTTGCTATTCCTTCATGAATAAGTTTTTCCCATATGGTTACGAACATATCGTTTACATCTTCAATCCCATTGTACGAGTGAATATTCTGGCCTTTAATCTTATTCAGTAAATTGAACTGGGCATCTGCTAGCAAGTAATCAATTAAGAGTGTTTCGATGTGTTTAATGGAGCTCTCATTAAAGAGATCACTTTTAATAATCGTAATGTCAGTAAATGTTTTACTAATATCTTTTAGATGTGTAGAAAAACGACCATATACGTCTGTAGATTTTCCTACATAGAGATTTTTCTTATCTCTTTGGATATACACGACTGGAACTGTATCAATATCAAAGTCTTTAACATCAAAATGTTCAAATTCCTTTCGTGTTTTCTTAAGCATTTCAAATGAATACAGTTTCCCTGCGAGTATCATAACTAACACGTCACTTTCATTATTATATTCAAGACATTTAACTCTCCAACATTCAACTCGGTGCTTCTATAATCAGTAGTATATATCTCTCTTCTTTGCCTACTTCTCGATACCATACATTTGACATAGTTCATCTAAATTTATCTCAATACCAATAGCCTTTAATTTCTCATGTCGATCGTCAAATAGTTTTCTTAATATGTTCTCTTTATCTTTGTCTGTTCCATGATGGATCTGACGATGACACGTTGGACATAATGCTAGAAGTTGGGATGCTCGATCCAAACTAACATTAAAATTCCTTTGATATTTCATGGGTACAAGATGATGAACTTCCAGATATCTTTCTCCTGTAACCTTCGAAGTAAACGAAACATGTGTTTCATCGAAGGCACACTTGAATTTAGATAACCGAAGCGCCTTAGCGGCAACTTGAGCATCTCTTGGCCAGCGTTCTTTTTTGGTCTGATCAATAACAGGTTCTGGTTTTGGAAGTGGAGTATCCTCCGTCTCTATATCCTCCATACTATTCTTTTCGGCTTTCTTTACCTTTTCATCAAGTATCGATTGCACTCTATTTTGGAAGTCTTCTTCTTGTTGCTGCTCTTCTTCTAAAAATTGACCATCATCACTTAACAATAGGTAATCATTAAATTGCTCAAGCGTTCTTTCACCGATCATATATTCAATCTCATTATATGTAATCAATAATTCCTTAAGGTCACTGATAAGTTCCTTTGAACTAGGTAAGTTATTGGCACTATAAAAACGTCCAAGAATATGACCCTTTTCATAGCCCTCTGCTAGCCACCCTTGTCCTCCTAACGTAATGGCTTCTGCAGTCATATGATCTGGAGTAAAGTTCAACTTCTTTTGAATTATATTTGCAGTCGTCCGGATTTTTTTCCGTCCCAGTTTGGTCTGATACTTTTCCTTAAAATATGTCCAGCCTTGGTTTAAGGAAATATACACACCGCTCATATCTGCTTTAAACAAATAAACAATGTAATAACCTTTTGTAGCTGTGGTGGTAATATCTCTATTAAAAATTGAAATCCACGGTATTTCGGCCCATCGTCCGTTTCCAACGGAGCCCTTGACATAGAAATGATCTTGATTTAAATTTGCTTCATTAATAATGATATCTTTAAATATACTGCGTACGTGGTTACCCATCTTATGGTTCTCAAACAATGACAATCTTGCTTCCTGGTAATGATCGAGTATGTATTGTATCGCCTCTCTAATGTGTAGCTCACCTGTTCTTTCGTTAGTGTTTTCTGTTTCTAATCGATTTTCAATAAGCTCTGACACATGAATCACCTCAGTCACGTTGTTATGATTATTATCATACCAGGTTGTTCCATAAAATTGAAACATGTGCTTTCCTAAATGAATAGATAGAAATTTGCTCGATATTGAAAACTCTTTACATGTAATTTCAATCAATTCAAATCTACTAAACTTCATGTATTACGATAAAACTGTTGAGTTGAAACGAAAAAGAGACTGCCCAAGAGTAAAGAAAATTCAAGGGAAATCTCTAATCAGATCTTATTTATGAAGGGTTTAATATAAACTCTGTTGCCCTATTCATTGGCAGCTAAGTCCAATATATCAACTGCTTTTAATGTATAGGACATTACTCGGTTCTTGCCTGCCGCTTTTGCCTCATACATAGCTTCATCTGCCTGTTTAATTAAGAGGTCGGCTGGCACACTTGGGTCATACATTCGATAACCGATGCTAGCTGTAGTGATTGTTTCATTTTCGATACGGGATCTCATTCGTTCCGTGATCTCTTCCATATCAACGTCGAGACTTTGAATAAGTAAAACCATCTCCTCTCCACCATATCGTCCAGCCACACCTATGCCCTGAACCTCTTCCTTGAAAATAGTTGCCACTTGCTTAAGTACTTCATCTCCTACTTTATGTCCTTTGGTATCATTCAATCTTTTAAAATTATCGATATCACAGAATATAACATTCACTGGAATACTCCGATCCACACAGCCATTGATATACTTAGTAAAATACCTTCTATTAAATAGCCCAGTGAGTGAATCTGTAATTGCGGAAACGTACGAGCTTTGCATGATGATCAATGAATGTTCAATCAGGTTGACCAATAAAAGAGTGAACGAACTGACTTCAAAAATAATATTGAGCATGTAAAGAGATCCATGTAACGATGGCACGATACTTATAGCCATGGAGATCAGTAGAGAAGCTAGAAATAATCCAGAAGCCATATAAATGGATTTACCTCTTCCTAACTTATCCCCATATAAAATCATCATCGTTACGATCGATAAAATGGCTATGATATGTCCGAGTATAGGAGCAAACAAACCGGTGAGAATCACGACAATGGTTGGAACTATAAAAATGAGTTGAAGTTTAAGGTTTTCTTTGTTATGTATCCGGTAGAAGCCATAAAGAAATATAATGAACGTACTTTTTACTATGATGTTAAAGAAAGAAGAGATTGCATGTGATTCTATTCCTACAGTGGTTGCAACTAAACTGAAGATCAGTATTATCCCATTGAACGCAAGATAACCTAGCGTGATTTTAGATAAGAACATGTATGATTTTCTTTTCCGCTTTTCAAGTAATTGCCTCGATAAAACCCAAGACAATATTAATATTGGAAAAAGTAGAAGTGATGCAATGAAGCTCCCTTGAATACCCACAAAAAAATCAAAAATACTCATAAGTCTTGCACATCCTTTTTATTGATAGAAATTATCAAACCAGTCTCGATGTAATTTCGTTGGGTTCTTGAAATATTGAACCCACATATATAACCATTCGTTTTTGCCTTCTTTGCTTGATCTCCATTTCTGTCTCTGTGCTATTACAAATGGAATAAAAACGGGTGCCCATAGAATGCTTCCACTTAAAATAAAATACAACATTCCCTTTGGCGTATTTAAGATCGGATCCCAAGCAGGATGCTGAGTATCCAAACCCTTTGCTTTGGCCCAGCAGAAGAGAATGACATAAAGGACAAACCCACATACGACATAAAAAGCAGGTATTACAAATTGAAGATTAAAGACGAACAAAAGCAGTATCACAGATAAAAGCAATAATACTTTGTTGTGCTTTCTCATAGTTCACCTCCCATATTGTTAAAGAAATAAAAAAACGCGAACTATCCCTAAGGACGTTCGCGTGCTTCGCGTTAGCATATTTAATTGTTCTCATTATACAACAACCTCTCTTGTTGCTCAATCATTCTCTGTTTATTCTTAGTGAAAGAGGTCGCCATTTATGCACTAATAATTTGATATCTGGTTAAATCTCAACGTTGTCAGCAGGGTACGTGATCCTTTTTCAAATCATTACATCCGATTATAAGCCATATTAACTAAAGCACACTGGACAATTACAGTAGAGTTCAATCAATTCACATCAAGTGCTTTTCGCAGAGCCATATCGGCTTTATCCAAACTATCGTTAGCATTTTCAATAGCATTTTTTATTTTGGCAAGGTTCAATATATCCTTCCAGTTACTTTTGATATCTTTGGTTACCTCTTTAAGAACATCTGTAGCATCGGTTTTCAGATTTGTTAACCCATCCACATCCGAAAAATTGCGTAGAGAAATTCGATTTGCAAAAGATGAGATCTTCTCAGCCATTGCTCTATTTGATAGAGTTGAGGACAATTGGTCAATCACTTCCGATTCCTTTGCAGCTTCTTTTAGATGGAATAGATAATCTTTGATAGGTTGGTATGCATTATTCGTTTTTTCCATCAGTAGTATAGCATCCATATATGTGAGCTTTTCATTTGGATTGGAACGAAGCGCGTAAATGCCAAAATCACTGAGTGTTTTACCCTGCTCCATACTGTCTACATGCATTACACGTTTTAGTATGGATGCTGCATCTACAGTTGTTACTGGCTCATCCGGATTGACTACTTCATCCTTTAATACTAAACCTACATGTATTGAATATTGGAGAACCTCTTTAAACTGCTCATCCTGACTTAACTCATAGAATGACTTTGCCAGAAGCACGGCTTTAATTTCAGGGAAGAGAACAATCAGGAGGCTCTTTAACAGTTGCTCTTTGGTGATTAGCTGCTCTGGATGAAACTCTCCTTGGAGAATCCCTAATTCTTTGCTCTTGCTTATAACGTAATTTTTCACGGGATCAATGGATAAATTAGAAGCTTCAGTTTGAACCCACATCCCTTTATGTTCTTCTTTAGCCTTAGATTCTAGTTGTTCAAATAGACCTTCCCAGCGTGTATTAGGTGCAATCGCCATAGACCGAGCAAATCCGTTGGAGACGAGAGCTGCATTGAAGAATATGCCATCTTCTAGGTATACATAAGCAAGTACTCTACCATAGGGATCATCAGTCTGGTCCCGAGATACATAAACTGTTTTACCTATCAGTTGATCTTTAGTGTATTTTGAAGCTTCTGGGCCATAAAATTGGATAGGCCCATTTAGGACCTCTGGGGTATCAACACCAATTAAACGAAACACAGCTTGCTTGCCGGCACTTGTCCCATCTGTATATTGCCCGACAAAAGTATCGCCATCTTTTACACGTGTGACCTTAATCTTTTCCAGTGGAGTAGAGTTGATGGTCACGGTTTGATTTTTACTCAACCACCCGACCGTGGTACCCATACTCTCACTAATAAAACGAAGGGGCACATAGGTAACATTATCAATCATGACGGGGGCTTGACTCAGTTTTAATGATTCCCCATTGACTGTGGCATCTTTCTTCCCAATGACCAGATATACGCTTTGTTCTCCCTTTGTAGCTTTAATGGAGTAATTATCTTTGTTCCATTCAATAGCTGCACCTAACCTCTCAAATATCGTCCTCATGGGAACTAATGTATTTCCATTTATCATTTTTGGATAAACATCAAAATGTAGTTTTTCTCCATCTACATACACTGATATTTCCTTCTCCACAGCTGCGGCGCTCATTTGTAATGGTGAGGATAACGAAGTTATCGCAACGATAGAACTAATCATTAGTTTTTTGAACATCTTTTTTTCCTCCTAAGCAAAAAAAAGAACGCACAACTCCTAGGAGTTTGCGCGTTCTTCGTCGCTTCATATATTTGATTAAGCTTATTATATACAAAATAATGTAAGCTGATCAAGCATATATCAGTTGTATAATAACCGTGCACAGCGTATCTCTCATGGTATGATTCTATATCATCACAAATACTTATTATCCAATAAATCGATGAGATCGTCTCCGAAGATTCAATTAACTCAATTTTTGAATCAGTGTTGTCTGATCTAATTTTTCTATAATAGATTCCAGATCAATTGTTACATCTACCATATTTCTAAGATGAAATGCTGCTTTATTATGGCCTAATATGGCAAGTACTAGTGTTCCATTTTTCTTCGCTCGTTTAATAGCAGGTACGAAATCTGCATCTCCAGAAAAAACAACAACATAATCGTACTTATATACAGAGAATTGATAAAGATCCAAACAGATCAATACATCAACCCCTTTTTCAATATAGATATCCTTCTGGATATCACATGTACCGCGATACACATTAATCCCATCATGTTCTAGCGCTTGCAAGAACTTATGCCTTTTATTATATCTAATCTCATCCGCATGCTTAGGTGGTAGAGCTCCATAGAAATTAAAATCCGTAGACATCTTCAATCCATAGTTAGATTTCAAATATTCTTCAACTACTTCATAGAATTTTCGCCACGAACGAATGCCTTTGATTCCTAATTCAAGTAACTGATAAATAGCATTGCTTTCATCAATGAGAATTGCACTTTTGAGACGTATCCCTACTGGTCTCATGATCTTCAACCTACGGACTTTCTATTCTTAGAGATTCTAAGAAGATCCATGAGTGGCAAACCTAGACACTCCGATATCTGAAGTAAATGCTCTTCTTTTGGAAATCGCACATCTCGTTCCCAGGCTGAAATTGTGGTTTTATCTACGCCCATTTTTAAGGCCAACTGTTGCTGAGAGTACCTTTTTGATAGCCTTTTAAGTTTAATGTCTGCTGCAATGGTTGTGATTGGTTTAATTTTCTGTACGTTCATAACATTCACCTCTGGTTCATTTGTTTAGCTGGATAATTTGTTGGGTTAGAAACCTAACCACCTCAAACTCTTGCTCCTTCATTTAATCGTTGAGTTGCGCCCGCATAAAGTACAGTTCACACAAAAAAGCACCGCTAGACGTCTTCAATCGACGTAGCGGTGCTTCCACTTATTTAATATTTGATTACCGTAAGTATATCATAGCCGTTTGGATAATATAAGGATCAATTAACAAATGAATAACTGGAAGTATCGATAAAAAGCTCTCCAGTGTATTTCCTGCTCCTTGTCTGAGCAAGATAGGTATATAAGTGCCTTTCTCAATGAGGGGCTTACTAGCTTGCCTCAATTTAAATTGAAAGCTACATATATGTTACTTGGATGTAGGGGTCAAGATATTGATGTTTTAAGTTTATGTTCTGATCTGGAAGTTAGTTTCATATCTTTTAGGTGATGGAGTTATTTTAAAACATATTAAAACCATTTCAAAACACCATCAATTAATACCTTATCTTAATGCATTTATTTAACACCATAGATTAAAACCTTTAGTTAATACCTTTTTATAGGCCCAAAAAAACGAATGAAACCCTTGATATATAAGGCTTCTAACATAAGCTTCATTTTCGAAAGAATAGACTAAAAGCTGAATACACTCTGCTGTAAGCTATGTCCACGAACCAACAAAACTTATCAACGTTTAGCCTAAAGTAATCCCTACTCTAATAAACGATATACCATTTGAAGAATTCATAATCAACAACGAGTATCACTTTATCAAAGATGATAAACACGTTATCCACAGGTATTTTATACAGTTAGTATTTAATTAGATGAAATATTTAGGATTGATTACTCTCTCGAAAGAAAACTCCTTAATGATTGTAAATATTATTCATTTTATCTCATGACAAATAGCAGTCACTCTACGGTTTGTAGAAGTCACTGCATCAAAATTTAGATGAATTAGGATTCAAAACAACTTAAAGAAGCCTAACTTTGTTTTCAAATTAGACCAATTAAACTACATTATTTTTTTGTTTTGAGATGAATTTTTCGATCTCAAGTTTGATCTCTAGAATAGGTGCGGGTAAGGTTTTTATCTGATAATAACGTTGAGCGAACCATTCAGGGTTTTGTCTAAAGCGACTAAGCCAGCAGTTATGTAGCAGACGAAGCTTATCCCAAATCTCGCGTTGTTGTTCCTCTGCTGTGACAATCAGATCTTGATTCAACTCTGAGAGTGCATCATTAACAAAAAGCTGAGTTTCTGCCATGTGTTTCTTCTGGTGTACTACTTCAAGGTCCATGGATAGCTGTACTGCATACTTCAGCTCGGCTGATTCCATCACAGACCGAAAGTAGGCACTGATCTCATCTAATTCATTCTTATCATCATTAACAATATACTCAGAGTCTTCTCGGTATATCATATTGAAGAAGGTTTGAGAGCGCATCTTATTTAGCTGAATATTAAACAGAGCTGTGTCAAAGATCTCAGTGGCATATTCATAGCCAAATTTAGCATAGTAGTCTTCCATGACTTTTGCGATCTGCCACACTGCTTTGCGTGATAGAAAGTCACAACAAAAACGATGCTTTTTAAGCTGTTTAAAGACCCACAGCTCAGCACCCTCAGAATAGACTTCCCCCATATCGATCCATTTTTGATGAACATGGAGTACTTGATAGTTTTCTGTATGTATTTTAATTTTCAGATACTTGGAAGCTTGGATAAGAATGGTTTTCGCTTCCTTAGGCGTTCGAATATTAAGAAGCCCAGTTGGACCATAAAGATCATTAATATAACCCCAGCGAAAGTTTCCGGGGATGTAGATCAATTCTTTACCGACATAATGGAGAACAAACCGTTGAACATTGCGATCTTCAGATAGGAACTCATCGCAATTGAAAAATGCAAAGTTCTTCGCATAGAGGTTTTCTTGGGAAGGCTCTGCTTGATCTCGAACAAAGACGTATCGATTAAAGAACAGGTTTCCAGAATCATTGTAGTGAACAATGCCCTCAAACACTAACTTATTAAGAAGGATTCGGATACGGTATGTGGAGGTGCCCATACGTTTTGCAAGTGCTGTTATGGGAAGCGGAACTTCCCCACCATATGCGCAAATTGTACCGAGCAGCAATTTAAGTTTGAATAACAAACGAGTATCATTGTGGAGTGTCCGTGCATCAAATAGATCAGGATGGTGTTTCATAGTGTGCCGCTCCTTAAATCCAACCGGAAAATGGTATGGGAAATAAGAGGTTTTGGCTTTTTTTTCTGAAAAAGACATGCTATAATTGAGGCATATCCATTTAAGAAGCAAGACCAAGACCCGATTTCTCGAATTCTATCTAAATGCCAGGTCGCCAAACTTAGCCATTTAGTAGAACTTTGTGGTTGGGTTCTTTTTTTATGCTGATTTTTATTTCGACAGTTAATTTCGAGTAATTCGTTTATGTATTAATAGATCATCTAAGCTTTAAGCAATTATAGCACTGAAAAAATTGATGGTAAATAGAGGTAAGTTCAGCGGAGATTTGGAGGATTTATGAAATATCCCTTGGAGTATAAGGTCTAACAATAGAGCGGAGATTTGGAGAATTATTTCTGAACCCCTACTCAAACAGTGTTTTTTGGGAATAATAGATAAAAAAAAATATTTTCTTATCTATACAGCGGAAATTTGGAGAAGTTTATCTTACTATTTAACACCATTAGCGATTTATATATTGAATTATCCAAGTTCAGCGGAGATTTGGGGAATTATTCACTGTTTTATACTTCAAAAACTAGTTTTTTTCCCCCAACTGTCTTTAAAATAAAGATAGAAATGCAAACTTCGCTTATATTGAGCGGAGATTTAGGTAAGAAACCTTTCTCCAGCGGAGATATGGGGATTTTTTTAGGATCGAGCGGAGATTTGGAGTAATTTTTGTACCATTTTAAAAAATTCCCCCAAGTTTTGAGCGGAGATTTGGGGGAAATAAAAATAGAGTTAGTTATCTAACTCTATTTAGTGAATATTAGAAGGGTAAGGTCAGTTGCTCTGGCTCATTCATAAAATGATTGATTTGTTGATTCCCTAGCAAATCCTCAGCTTCGTAAGGTTTGACCGGGAGAAAAGTAATGTGAAAAACATCTTTCTTTCGTACATAAGACTCAACGGTGACTCCATGGTTAACAAAGTCATTTAAACACTCTTCAATAAATGAGAGATTGATATCTTTCCTTTTACTGCGAAACTGTATTTTGTGGATAAAGTATGTGTAATCGAATTCAGCAGTATATCCTTGCTGGCGTAAGTAACAAAGAAATCTTTCCTTCTGCAAAGGGAAGATTAAATGCTCCGACATCCGATTTTCGAAATGAATTAACTTATCACTGTACGCACGAACGACCTGGCCCATCATGTAATTTTGGTGAATATCCTCTGCGATAGTGATCTCTGCCATTTCCCCGTCACCGAATTCAGTAATATGCAATCGATCGAAAATACCAAATACGAGTGTTTCATTATCCGAGATAACATTAAATTTAACGTTAGCGAGTTTAGTCAAACGGCTCTTTACGGAAAGATAGTTACTTTTATTATCAGAACCATGAGTTCTTCTCACTAAATCCCCGATCGTTACGTATATTTTGCGCTCTTCGAAAAATAGTTTACGATCTCGCATAGAGAGTACAGCTCTAAACAATTTTGAATCTGTTTCATCGATGGCACGTAAAATTTGGTCTTCATTAATGATTTCTTGATTCACAAGTGTCAGTAATGAATAATTCTCATCAGGTTGATATTCACTGATATAATGTAACTTGTTATCGATGATTACACTTTTCTTGGTTAATTTCATACGTGACCATCCTGGATTTACAGCGGCATGATCCGTATATACCAGGGGTTGATCAATGATAATTTTGTTGATGTTCCCGTCGAAATTTTTTATAAGTATGTCTGCGATGATTACAATCGTATCTGATTTAATTGCCTTTTTTATTTGTAAAGGCGTCTTGTCTTTAATATATAGGTAATCAATGAGTCTTGACGTTTTGTCATTTGCCCATGTTTTGACTTCTTGGACTCGTTTTGCATTTAACTCCTCTAGCGTACTAACTTCATAAATTTTTATGAATTGCTCCATGCCATACATCTCAATGAGTTCATTGGCAAGGTCAAGTTCCTTCACGACTTCAACACGCTTGTTTTTTACTTTAGATATATTTGAAAGCTCTTGAAGAGACTTGAGCCATCGTTTCTTTGTTTTTTGAAGTTCTTTAAATGTATTCCTTCTTACCTCATGTATGTTGGCAGGTGTGAGCTCAGAAGAAATGATGTCATGCAGGAAATCCCTGATGTTTCCTTCATTAAGTTTATTATAGAGCTCTTCACATCTAAGGCCTAACTCATCAACAACTTGATTGATAAAATATTGCGGTATATGCTCTTCCATCAAAGCTACTCACCTCCAGCACTATCATAACATAGAAACTCTTGGATTATATATTGGAATAAAAATCAATATAGGTCCCAGTTTTTTGGTTCCAAAATACGATTCGACGTAGTCAAAGAGCCTCACAGACACTCAAAGTGTGAATATAATAGCTATTCACACTTTGGGTCCTTTCAGAAAATTAGTTTGTTTGAACTTACCGCTGTAACTGTCACTATTTTCATCATATCGATCCATAAAAAAATCAATATAAATCCTAAGGGAACCAAAGCTGAAAGACACCTTCTATTGTAGTTGCGAGAAGAGATTAGAGTTATGGAAGTACTAATCAAAAAGTAAAAGAAAACGGTATAACGTCTTATTTCTAATTGATTGCTCCACCTATATTTGTACAATCACTTTCAATTTTTTATGTTACTAATAATATATAATCTTAGATGAATTAACCCATATAGAAACTCTTTTTAGGAGAACAAATAAATCATACTGACATGGCTATAGGAAGAGAATATATTGGACACTTCATATATGTCTTGCACTTTTTATTGCCTTTAGTCCAGATAACTGAGAGTTTAGAAATAAGAGGCGACCAACAAATTGGTCGCCCCTCCTACAAATTTTGCTATGTAACCGCATGTAAATCCTCTTTAGTGCCACTTCAAATGATATTGCATTATGGTGTGTGAATCGTATATCAGTCTCAAATATCTTAGCCTGGTTTTGTTTTCTGAGTAGTGAACACTCCTAACAAAACAATCTACTTCATTCTTAGAATAGTTGCATCTACTAGGTGTATTGGATGTCTCCAAAGCAACGTTACTTATTAACCTCATCATTAGCCTCAATATTCTTGAAAACTTCTTCAATCTCAGCCTTCCGAACAATACTACTTGTTATTTGGTACTCTTCATAGAGTTCAGTATAGTGATTTAATCGTTCTAGCTGAGCCTTCTCTATTTCAGACAACGACTCTTCGTTATATTGCTGATATTGTGTTTCCAACTCAGTATACTTCAATTGCAATTCTTCTTTTTCAACAATACTATCCGTTAGATAATATAGTCGAAGTATCTTTGCCATTAGTGTTTTTGTTTCAACTAGTTTGTTAACAGATGAGCTATTTTCCATGTGAATCCCTCCTATATTAATATCATATCACAGACTAATTTCTCCCACAAAAACAAAAAAAGCCTAAGCAAATTTTGCTCAGACTTTCTTTCAATTCGTAAACAATCCTATATCTCGGAAAAGACAGTGTTGAGACGTATTGGGACATAAGCCTCTTACTCTATATGTCCTCAAAAAGTCATTTAATTCTTATCAGCACTACTGCCAATAATTTTCTGGTACCCCTCATCCAAGGTTTTTGAATCAGCATCAGTAGCTTTGCTAAGTGCATTCTTTGCTAAGTATGTTAAACCATTAAACCCTGCAAGTACAGACGTACCAACAATTTTAGCATAACCTACTGGTTCGAAAAACGAGAAAGCTGCAAGTGCCGCTGCTCCACCAATGAAGAAATCAACCAGTAAACCAGGAATAAAGAAGCGTTTTTTACCCACTTTTTTAATGTATGGTAATAATGCACCCTCCTCCAGTTTAGAAGCAACAGCAAGATTAGTCATACCTCCGACGAGAAAAGCAATTAATAATTCCATCAGTATCTCTCCTTTATAATTGGATAAAAAAAACACCAGAATGTAGTGTAATTTACACTCATCCTGGTGGGATACATTTAAAAATCTCAACAAAAAAAGGCCAGAACAACAACCGATTCTAAAAATTAAGACACAAGTAAAAAACTCGAGTCAATAGATCCAATAGATCTTTAGAATGCGGATAGTCGCCTGACCTTCCGAAAGTTTAAGATATTAGTAAATGATATACCTTTATTATACTTCATTTACTAAATAATTTCTACATTAAAATAACGTGAGTATTAAACTTTTCTATTACCTCAGACCGTGTCCAACCGATAATGCATTGTCTTCAACTTATAATCAGGTTAGTATCCTCATTAGCAATAAAATAATATAGTAAGGGGTTAGGTTATATGTTGACACGGACATTCTACATTAATCAAATTAATTCAATTATATCGGATTGGTACTCTGAGGTTGAGGCTGACAATTACAATAAAAAAACTGATATTAACAAAGATTCTGAATACTTGGCGCTACAAATACTCAATCTAGTTTATGGATTTAAGTTAGTAAATTTAAATAACGAAGTCTCTAATTTTTATGGATTAGATCTGGGGGACAAGACAGTATCAAAATATTGCTTCCAAGTCACTTCGAGAACGGATACTGATAAATTGAAGGAGACCATAACCGCATATTTAAATGACAAGACGAAATATTACCAGATTTATTCTTCGGGAATCAAAATGTTTATTATCAATAGAAACCCGTCACCCCAAATTTCAAAAAGAACATTAGAAGAAATTCATGGTAAGCTTCCCGAATTCTCAGTTAAAGAAGACATTATTACGTATAAGAAGTTACTCCAGGATATAAATGCCATCACAGATATATCAATATTGAAAGAACTGCATAAATTGTTGAAATCAAACTATATCGTTAAAATTGATTTAGACAATCATTCAGTAAATTTTGCTGATGAAATTAAACAAAAAGATATATGGGCTTCTTTAGAACTTATCGTTACTAGAACTCTAAATCGAATTAAGGCGTTTGAAGACTTCTATGAAGGCGTCTGGGGGTTCAATATTCAGCATCATGAATTCCATTCGAAATTAGAGAAGATATTGGATTTGGATTCAGAAATAGAAAATAATATTGATCTTTTCTTGAAAGGGTTAAATTCTATAACGCTAACAGGACTATTCCAAGAATTTATAGTTATTGAGCGTAAATTGATTCAGGAAACTATTCAAAATGTTAAAGATGGCCCTTTAGGCGTTTATCAAAAGACGGGTATGGACTTTCAAAACAATGTTAGAGTAGGCCTTGAAAAACTAGTTGATAAGCTTTTGTCTAATTTGCTAAGTATTCAAAGTATATTCACGTATAAGTATGAAGTGGAGATTATAAACAAGTTTCGTTTAACTGATATTACTATTAGTTATAGCAATTTAAAAGATCGAAACAATAGATTGGATGAGCTGCTCTTAACAATAATAAACTCCCCGATTCACACTATAGAGATTTTTACCGATATGGAAGATAACTTAGATATAATAGATGCATATCATATTGCAAGAAGTAATGATCAATTCCCCCTCATTCACTTGAGTATGCCGGCGGAACAGGCATGTAATTATTTAAAGTTCAATAAGGAAAGTGTGCAACCACATGATAACTTTGTAGCTGCTACCTTTCACACGAATCCTTCTCACATACTTTTTCTAGTCCCGGTAAGTGAAAGATATAAATACCAGTTAAGAGAACTTCAGAAACGAAGCAATATTGCCTTATATTTTTTTGAAGAAGAATAGAACATTAGAGCTACTTTTCGCTATCACGCTGGTACCATTCTTTAAATTTAACGGAACACGACTTGCTTATAGGTCGTGTTCTAGTATTCTTTAGACAGATCCTGATATTTCATATTATACTAACCGTCTAAAAATCTTTTATAAATACTCAACTGCAAAAAAGCCGCCAATATATTGACGACTTAATTGCGATATTAAGGTATTCTTACAAGTTTTCATCAGATACCCTAATTAGTATAAAGTTCAATGGACTCCCATTCACAGGCAATTTAAAATCTATCCCATCACGTAATGAAGGTCAAAAACTAGAATAGAGGTCAGGAATAACCTGTTCAAGGTTATTCATAATCATCCCAGAAAAATGGCCTCTGATCTCCTACTTTTACAACGACTCTAGTGTCATCGGGATTACTGGTGACGTCATCCATCCATAAACCCACGTTAGGATTTCCATTCTTCCATTCTTGAAGTAACTCAGGATCAATTACATTCTTTACGCTCTCGTGATTAAGATCGATATCAGAGTCCTCTGTCTGAAAAAACAACTTGAAGCGTAGCTTCAATTCAGGTGCAGGATACAACATTTCTGATGAAAGAATAATAGAAGTTGTGGTGACGATCGAAACATATTTCAAAATCTTCAAAGTTTCTATGACTATCTTTTCAATAACTGGATCTACATCATGACGAAGTAATTCTTTTGGTAACTCAACGACTAGTAACATTTGTTGAGGATCATCCATTTGACACGTCATGCTCCAGAAAGACCAAGCAGCAGTTAGAAAGGATAGTGCCTGTTCATAAACACTCCCTGTAGCTTCAATGTAATATCTTTTTCCGTGATCCTTCAATTGAACCCAAGGGATCTTTCCGATCTTTAACAGGTGATCCATAAGCAATTCTTTATAGATCACATCATCGCTGAGAGACTCAATAGCTCTCTTGTAACCTTGTAGTGGTCCCTCAATATGCGGTTTAAAACTAATGGGTGGCAATAGTTGGCTTCTTGGGACATCTAGTATCTTTGCCAACAGGTTGAAATAAGAGTTCGAAAAAAAGTGTCTGGTTTCAATAAATACACTTCGATCCTCGAAGAATTCAGGTGGATCGGGATAGCCTTCCACCCATGGGATAGACTCAATTGTATATGCCTCGCCAAGCTGAGGAGCCTCTGTTGAAATCATAAAAACTGCCTGAGGATCTCGCTTGCTAATTTCATTCGTGATATGGGAAACAAGCTGCCTACGTGGTGAGAGTGTTTTATCGCCTATAATTGCTAGTTCAGCTTGATTATATTGCCACCATGCCCAAGCCATTTCTCCATCTCCATAGTAGTAATTTCCCATGACTAAAGGTTTTTGAATGCTTTTATTCATAAATGCCTCCTACAATAAAAAAACACCGCCAATCCATAAGGGTATCCTTAGGATGACGGTGCTTCCGTTTAATTGTGTATTTGATTAACTTCATTATAAATGATACAAAACTGTTTCACAATGCAGACAGATCTTCTAATGTGTACCGTTAGGAGTATAGTCATCATATGAGCTCTTACTCGCGTCGTAGTACATTACATCTCCATCCTCTAGAAGGAATTGAACTCCATACGGATCAGTGATCTTGTGGTCACGCGAACCATCTGTACCGTCATAACCCTCCATGTCCCACCATTGGTTGTTCAATGGACCATGAATATATTGAAGATATGGATTATTCAAATCTGCATTTCGAATGGTCTCAATGTTGAAGTTGACCGTGATATAACCGTTTTTTAAGAAGATAGGTGACTTTTCATCCAATCTATTCTTTTTACCATACGTTGCTAAATCGGTTCCAGCCGGTACAACATATACAGCAGCAGGTAAACTATATTCACCATACCATTGTTGAACCGATGCATTTACTCGCGCCGGTGTGGCGTTTGCATTGTTTGGGCGGTCAAATGTATTAATGAAGGTCCGAAGTGGCGAAGGCAGGACCTGAACATCATATCCTCCAACATACGTAGCTTCTTTAGCACGTTTTAGATATGAATTCAAATACTGATTTCGCGTCACTGACCAGCCTGTATTCAGATCATAAACGGATCCGGCAGAATTCACGATATCTGCATAAGGTACATTTCGAAGTCTAGTGTTAAGTGTAATGTTCCTACGCTCTACATCTGCACTCGATCCGATCTTAACAAATTTCTGTTTGTCTGAATGATAATACAGATCAACAGGTATCCGTTTAGCGGTTGTACTCGCATTATTATCCTGGAAGTAGAATGTTGGTGTGATTCGGATAGCATCCTTATCTCCATACATATTTCCCTTCGTCTTCAGATCAAACTTGAAATGGTAACCGGTCTTTACCACAACGCTTTTAAAGTTCGCTAATGGATGACTTCCTCTCCGAATAGGCAATTGATAAGGAGAGAATGAACCGTTCGATCCCCCATCAATCCCTTTAATGCCGACCCAATAGGATGTCCCTTTTGAAGTACTGCTGCCTTTTGCTGTCCGGAATACAGTTTCCCAATTCGGGTCCGCAATATCAGTTACTCTGAAATCATACACACGTCCAATAACCTGTACAGGAACTGTATTTACAGCAACATGATTCACAAGGTTAAGGTTAGCCTTGTCCTCCCATGTAAATCCGGTGGCTGGTGAATTTTCAGCAAAGGATCTATAGGACACAGTATAATTTCCTTCTTCTACCCATAAGGGTAAATAGAATGCTTTCTCGATCTGACTTACAGGGACATCAATCCATGTGTTCGCAGGATAGAATGTAGATTTGTCAGCTGTATACACATCGAATTCAAAGAGAACCTGCTTGAGTTTGATGTACTTTGCGTAATCCCTGTTGCCATAACCAAGTATGTTTCGGTGCTGCCCACTTGTAGGAAGACTTACAGTGAATGGACGATCTAAAATAAAGGCACGACGTGACGCATCGGGCTTTGTCCGCTGATTGTGCTCTTTGTCGTCTGATGCATTGGAATAGATAACTGTTGGAGTATGTACTGTAACAGTGTTGATTCCATTGATCGGTAACACTTTGTTTGCACCACCGTTGATGTTGCCAGGCAACAAGTCGTAGTAGATGTCCCCGGAACTAGTGGTATTTAGATCATTAAGCAATGTTTTACTAATCATGTTATTTGGCTTATACAGAACATCTCGTCCAATGGTTGTTGGATTAGGGATGTTTGATGGAGTTGGACCATCTTTAGTAGCTTCAGCATCGTCCATAACCTTAGTACTGTTAAAATTCACAAGGTCATTGTTTACTTTACTTTGTGGCGTGTTTGATTCAGCCATTCCTTTTAAACGTCCAGTGTCATCAGGTACATCTGGTGGAGAATTCAATCCCCCTGTTAATTTTGGTGGTGTATACGAAATTGCAGCTGTTGGTGCTGGTCGTACATGACTTTCCACTGCTTCATCATTTTTAGATTCTAGCGTCGGTGCTGTGTAGCCAGCAGGTGTCATGGTTACCTTTTTACCTGGAAGAGCGTAATTCTCCATGGTTGCTTTAGCAATTTTGTATACTTCAAGATTGTTGATCTTCCAGTAAGAATAGTCTCTTGTAATCTGGAAGTTGTAAGGTTTAGGTACTGTATCCCCTGTTTTCACCGGAGGTCCTGGTGAACAAGCTCCTCTAGGTGGACAAACTTCTGGACCAGGTATAGTCCATTCTCTTACATAGGATATCGTTACGTTACAATCATACGTTGTTTTACCACTCATTTTTGCCCAAGCTTGTTTGAACAGATAGTTGTCTGCGAATGCATTAGTGTAAAGTGATTCAGATGTCGGGATCCCTTTTAGCACATCGAATTTCTCAGCGTCCCTATTGTCTGCTTTAATTACTCCATTCGCATTTGGATCCAGATCACTCATGTTCATCGTAGTTCCCTGGGAAGGTGGTCCGATGTTTGGGGTGCAGGATCCTCCTCCGCCCCCAGTTTCATCATCTCCTCCACCGCCGGGTTCTTCTTCTACTCCGACATTTGTTGTGGTTGTTAACTGAAAGTCATCCTTCTCCCACAATACTGTTATAGTTGTTGTTCCTTTAGCTACAGCTGTCACGAGTCCAGAAGACCCTACAGTCGCAACCGAAGGGTTGGAAGAGGTCCACGTTGTTGTACCATTACCGCTGTTCACATTAGTCCCAGCACCAAAGCTTCCATCTCCGGTTTTGGTTTTTACGGTTGCATTTAACTGTTTTCGATCATTGATCTGGAGCTGACCACCGTTGGTTAGATTAATTTCTTTAGTGATCTCAGCAAATGCTTTCCAGTATAGATCTGTGTTGAACTGATAATCTGCATTCCATTTAGGTGGATTATATTGATCCGTTTCTATGGGTGGAATTGCGCCACCAATTTGCGTGGTGAATTTAGTATTACGACCAGTAAACGATTCAACAGAGACTAAAATTGGTTGTCCTGGTTCGTAATAAGCCGTATTATCCATATAGTGAGGCTCATTAGATTTATCGACTATTTCCAGAGAATTTCTCTTCACACCATTTTTGTCGAAATACTCATTGGGAATATATACATCTTTGTTCAAGTCGAGATCGACACAAATTGTTGAAGATACTGGCAGATTCTTTGTACTATCGTTATCTAATTCGATGTTGTTACACTTACCATCAACTTTCCATTTTAAGCTATCAACCTGGTAAATATATACACCTATATTAGTCTTCTTTGTTCCTTCTACAGGAATTACTTTTTTTTGTGACTTTGCAGGTGTAGAAGGCTCCATATGAAATGTTTTCAATTCTGGTTTAGTTCCTGGGCCTCCACCTGCATCGATGTGAGTTGCTGATGATACAAACAATACGAGTGACAGCATGAACAAAATCACTTTTTTGATAGATGATTTTTGCCCCAATCTTATCCCCTCTAATCTGTGGCTATCACGCTGTAGGTAGGACCTTCTTTAGACACGAGGCTCACATCTGATAGTATCTCTTTGTCGAAATGTAAAAGTCCTCTACTCCAGTAAACTGGATTCTTAACAGCGAATACACCTCTATTTTTTGTGAAGTCATTAATCACGTGCCCACCGTATGCAGCAAATGCATCTGAAGTTGGAGAATTCATAGGATTAATTGTTGCTGAATTAAGTAAGCTTCCAGCCTGGAGCCGGTTCATGTTGTTATTTTTCACGTTCAATTCAAGTTCTGGAAAAGAGTAATATGCTCCCCGTAGGAGTGTAAATCCTTCATCCACGAAAACAGGGTAATAAATACTTCTTTCAGTACCTTTTGCAAATGTATTAACAATAATCCAATTCTTTATCTTAAGATCAGCATGTTGTGTATCTGTGATGATATTTTTATTGCGCACTTTTGTGAAGTCGTCAGTAACTTCGCTGTATTCAACGTTGGGTGAGACCTTGTTCTCTGGTGTTTTTTTGTATTTCGGCGCAATGATATTAATGTTTGTTCCAGTCAAACCAACTTGGCGAAGTTCATTCAAACCCTTGTAGTTGGAAGGTTTAGTTTTTGCTACAGTGGCATAACGCGCAATCAATACAGCAACCTCGGCTCGAGTGGTCGTCCGATCTGCTCCAAACATTTTGTCATTATAGACACTCATTAACCCTGTTCCCATGGCTACAGCTACAGCATTTTTTTGAGATGTGATAAGAGTACCAGTAAAGTATTCTTTAGCAGGTATGACCGTGTTTGTTACGTCAGACAGAGCTTGTTTGTAGTCCAAATCTACTGTAGCTAAACCAGAAGTCAACCAAATTGCCATTTCACCACGTTTGAGAGAGGCTTTTGCATCCAGTTTTCCTTGGTAGCTTGTAGGGTTGATAAAGCCTTTTTGTATAGCAGAGGAAACCCCACCTTTTGCCCACTCAGGGACATCCGTGAAATTATTAATTCCTGGGCTAGAAGCATTGGGCTGATCTGAGAGTCTACCAAGGATGCTAGCCATTTCAGCCTTAGTTACAGGTGAGCTTGGTTTGAACGTTCCGTCTGTGTACCCTTTAAAATAGCCTTGTTCCACAGCTGAATTGATAGCTGCAGCGGCCCAGTGTGTAGAAGGAACGTCTTTAAATTTCAAGGTAGCTTGAGCTGCCTCTACCGAACTCCCTACACCTCCTACACCTACAACGCCACCTGTCAATAAAGCTAAGGCAGTAACTCCTGAAATAATCATCTTCTTCATTAATGTTTTCCTCCATCATTAAATTATTTTCAACTGAGTGATATATGAACTCAGCTTCTGTTCCTTCAATCATATTAGAAGTCAAAAAGGAACGCGAATATAGAACAATATAATTTTATATCGGAAGAAATGGATATCTTTATTATATTTTAGAATATTTACAACACTACTCACCCCTTTCAAATGCAAACAAAAAAAGCACGCAAAATGCCTGATGGCATTAAGCGTGCTTCGCTTTCGGTGACCTTTGATAAAAGATCATATTCGATTTAATTATACTTAATATAAACGTTAATGGTGCATTTTGTCAACCATATAGACTGGGACCTCTGCAAAAGTCTGATATTGTTTGAATTGGGCTATGATTTCAATCCACGCACTCATATAGAGTGCAACCACAACTCAAGGTATGACAGTGGGGCATTGCATGTTTCAATCCACGCACTCATATAGAGTGCGACGTGATACATACCGTATTTTCGCTATGGCACATGGTTGTTTCAATCCACGCACTCATATAGAGTGCGACTGCTAAAAATGACGTAATACAAGTATATATAAGAAATTAATAACGTGCTTCTATGCTATTGTAATGAAAATAATCATATAATTTTACCAAAAGGCAACAAATAACATCGTTTCGACAAAATCTGAGGTGCGAGTCTTCCAGGAAAATCATGTGTACTTGGCATTCGCACCTCAAATATAGTTTCGATAGAAAAACCTGATATCCTTTATCAGTAATAAATTATCATTTTAAATAGAGCCCTGTCATAGACCCACTGTTAAAAAATGTAACTACGAGTTAACGATCAGGGTCCTAAGTGAGAGACTAAAATTTATATATGTAGTATATCTTCCGTATTTAAATGAAATCCTTTCATCAAATCGACTACTCATCTTCTCCACTTAGTCTAAACCGAACTTAAATTTCTACTAATAATCTATTTGCTCCCTCGCGTACCTTTTTGATTTATATGAGATTGACAAATCCTAATAGAAGCGAATCAAAAAGCATACCTAATGGACAAACACATTAAGTATGCCTCACTATAACTAATTTCTATTACCAACAGTACAGTCAAGTGGAATATACCCATTACTTGCAGCATCCTTTTCTGAAGAGAAAACCTCTTCCGTAGTGAATGAGGAAGTACATGAATTCCTGGAATAATAATACTTACGGCCATTAGCTATAATCCCATTATAAATAGGCTTTTTCACAACACGGCTTCCACCCAAAGCGTAATTATTATAGTATTTTTCGCCCATTGGCATGCCTTGAACAAAAGAGAGTACTCCGACATCATTAATGGTATTGTTCCATTCTTCTTGACTGATGAGGGGCAAAGTAAAGGTATAAGCTACACCGTTGCGTTTCGCAAAGTTATTGTACATATTAATATAGTGTTCCAAATCTTTCTGAATCGGATTGACAATAGATGCCCTTCTAACTTGATCAAACGTACTTGCGTCATTTAATAGTGGTATAGATGCAGTACCTGCAATCTCTCCGCGGAATCCTTCGAACCATTGATGGTCCGTATTACGATTTACCGTTACAAAATCATCAAGTGTAAACCCAAACGTGTTTCCGTTCTGATCAGAGTGAGCATAGGGTTTCTTAGGGCTCCAAACATGCTTAAGTTCTTTTTCCCCAGTAGCATTCGTAAATTCGTCCATATAGTAAACGTAGTAACCGTCATAACCAACAATAAGGATAACAGGTACGTAGCTATTGATTACACCTTGACCGGCCGAATTATCAAAAACATCAAAGTTCAAGTAGAGTGAATTGAAGAACGTTTGCACTGCCTCTTCTTTATTGATTCTAAGTCGTTTTTGAAACTCATACTGAGATTCAGCGCCTTGTGAACCATTGATAATAAGGGCTTTGGCTGCGTCCTGGGTTGCAGTATCCATGGCATGGTTATAACGCGTCTCAAGAATTACATTCTGCCGATTATGCGTTACATTGATATTATTAATAATGAAATAAGGAAGTAAAATGAGAACGAACACTAGCGTGAGATTAGTTGTAATCTTCATTGAGGACCATTCCTCCATAAGGGATGACAATCTTTTCATTCGGAGTATTGATGGTCCCAGTAAGGACATCGTTAATGAGGGTTCCTGATGTACGGTTCGTGTTCTTAACCACTACGGAGAAAAAATCTCCCGTCGCTAACTTATAAACACGAGTCGGACTTTCAGTATTCTCGGTCGAGTTCCTTGGAAAAAGCTTGTCATTAATCTGAGCATTATAAAAGGATTCGTAATTGACATTAAATCCACCCAAATAATCCCCTGCATCATTATATATTGGGTCGTAACGCTTATGGCGATGTTCCATTTGGATGTCGTATGTATTTGTGGTTAGTGCCATTTGATCAACAAATTCATTATACATCGTTGGAGTAATGTAACCTTTATCTCTAACAGAATCTACAAACTGAGTCACAGAATTCAAGACCACAATTTCAGAGATGTCATCCTGCTTATTTAACCCAGATGAAATCGGCCATAAAAAGATAAGTACGAGGGCCACTACAACCATAAAGACTTTTAAAAAGGGATTACCCATCCTCTACATCCTTTCTCTAATTAAATCTTAATAATATCAGGTCGCCCTTTGTATCTCGAACGTATGTAGGAGTATAGTTTTTATTTACATTAATTCCTGAAACATTAACCTCCGTTGGATCCAATGTTTTGTAGTAAGTAACACCATCTACTATGATATCAACGCCGATGTCTTTAATTTTAAATATGGATTGTCTAACTTCGGCACCAGAAACCTTATAAGAGGTAGGTATTTTCAAAGTTGAAGTAATACTTTTGTCAGACTGGGACGTCATTTTGTAAGTCATATCATTCGTATCGGAAACAGTTTTAAAGAAAAACAGAAATATTGTTAGAGCAGTAATGAACATAAGTGCTGCAACGCTCATATACAAAGCAGATCTTGTATTCTCACCTAATCCCATAATAATCACCCTTAATTACTTGAAAGGGGACGACTTGAGTAAGTCTATCCCCAGTCAGTGATTTAATTAGTTTTGTGTAAAAATGATACCGCGAATAACGTTACTGTTGTCTTTGATCAGTTGAGCTTTGAATTTTCCGGACGGATTAACGTAATCATTGTTTGCTTCATCCATAGCTTTAGCAAGAGTTCCTGCTGGCGTACCTGTACCAATCGAACCGTAACCCTGACCACCTACTGGCACAGTTGTGTTCACTGTTTTGAAGTACCAAGAGCCAGTTGGATTTTTACCAGTGATTACTTGGATACCGAATTCACCTTTGTCTTGGAACTTTCTAAGTGCATTGATTGCTTGGCTACCAGAAACCGTGGTCCCATCATAGACAGTGTATGCTGTTTGAGAAAGCTCTGTTTGGATATCTGCGAAACTTGTTTGTGCAGTTTTGGTGGCGTCTTGAGCAGAAATAAACAAAATTACAGCTGTAGTGATCAGTGCGATTGCCAGGAAAAGTCCCGCAGCCATTTTTAAAGCGCTTTGTGCATTACCCATTTTTAATAATCCCCTTTAAATTATAATTTTTGCATAAGTTCGTAATACGTAGACATCTGTGTAAAAGCCATAAAGACAAATGGAAACACGAGATACAAAAAGATGATCATGTACATTGGAGTGAAACCGATCATGCGACCCCAGCCTGCTTTTGCATTGATCATTTCCTCGTAATCCTGTTTTCTTTGTTCGAAATAGTAATTACGTTCAGTTTCAAGATCATCAAAAGCTTGTTTGACTGGAATTTTTTCTACAGCTAACTGAAGTTTTTCAATGGTTCTCACGAGTGGAGCAAATGGCGCATCGATCATCAGTTGCTCAAGAGCAAGTTCAGCACCACTCTCATAGTTCATAAGGCACTTATGTAGTGGAGCCTTGAAAATTGAAGCGAATCTTTCCATCCATTCAAGAATGACCTCAACCGATACTCGATCGATTTCACTGAGCATCGCAATGATGGTATGAAATTGGTCCACTTCATTTTGCATATCCATTGCTCTCATTCTCTTCTGGAAGAGAAGTACCCAATAGGGTAATTGATAACCCACCCAACCCATTAATAAACATATAAGGATTTCCCACCACTTCATGTATTCGGAATTAATCCGATCCATTTTTGCTAGGATCCTTTCTGTTGAAGCATTGAGTAGAGTATCGTTTGTTGCAACTTCGGGGTCTTGCTTAATCATCTGAACTACACGATCCTGCAGATTATTGTCTTTCACCTCCTTCATATGTTTAATGATAGTACTATCAAAATCAGTGATGGATTTTGCCTCACGCAACTCCTCTTCGGACATTCGACCAAACATAGAATTGTTTTGCGTGGGTGACTCCAGCACATCTTTGATTGCGATGTGATGCATTAATACGAATGAGAACACCAGGCCAATAGAAAGAATGATCGTCAGAACAAAACGATGAAGGTAATGCCACTCCATGGGATAACCCGCATTAGCATCCTTAATCAACTTACTTATTTTGAAATGCTGTGCTGTTCTTTTGGCTGGTTCAAGACGGTCTACTATCCATGAAACAATTTTTGATTTCAAAAGAAGTTTTTCCCAAGAACGTTTTTTTGTTTTCGCTACATAGGTCCCTTCTTGTTGATCCTGCATTTTTTTTAAGAGGATATATGATAACAAAACAGATGCAAATACAACTATTTTCGTTATGAATCCTAACTTGCTAGAATAGAAAGCCTCCATCGCAGGAAATTGCTGACTTGCCCAAAGTTCTATTGGTTTTGTGAAGATAATAGGTGTAACTGCAATGACGGTAAGACCTTTGAACAAGTAATTCAATCGAGTTCTCTTTAGAATTTCAAGGTTAACCTCACTGGCTAACTTATTGAGATTACTGAGATATAGAGATCCATCCTTGATTGTTTTATCACCGAATTCTTTTATTAGAAAGGACATGCCTGCAAATGCCTTCAAGAAACGGTTTGGAGCTTGCTCATAGTATACGGTTAGGCTCTCTTCTGGATTTACAGAGACTAAGACCTCATGAATTTTTTTAGCGTGTAGTGCAGCTTCATACGATGAAGATTCTGATGCTTGACGAAGAGCCTCTTCTACACTGCCATGCTGATGATAGTGATGTCGTACATCTTTGAAGAGTTGATCTCGTAATTGAATTAACAATCGATCATCCACTTTATGTACAAAGGTATCGATTAACATGCCATTCACTACGATAGCTGCAAGGAACAGCATGAAGATGAATGTGAAATCATGATTCATTAATAACAAAACTAGAACGACAGCAGCAATTGTTCCAAGTGTGTAAAAAACAATTCTCATGGTTTCTCTTCGCATTGTGAATTCATCATACGAATGGATGGCTTGCAATCTCTTTCGAATCTTTTGGATATAATTTCGCAAGAATGGTACTTTATTGTACGCGATGTACGAATCTTGCATAAATCGATGAATCATCTGTTTACGATTTGATTTCTTATTCCCGGTGAGCATCTCATAGCTCTTATAATGTTCCTGGGAACCATCGCGCTCGGATCTTCTTGAAATGATCTTCATTACGATATAGAGTACGATGCTTAGGACCACTGAGGTTAAAAGAATACTGACTGCAATAGCCTTCAAATCCATCCTTCTTACCCCCAGTTTTCCTGCATAAATTGTTTAAAGCCTGCTTGATCAACTTCCGTAAGATTTTCAAGCATTTCTTTGACATTGTGATCAGAGATTGGATGAACTGCAACATAACCACCATCACGATATTCAATAATATTTCGTTCATCGAATACTTTCCGATTTGTAGATCTCTTCATATACTTAATGAATGTTTCCATGAATGTAATTTTTCTCTCTTCTGAATCACTCATAGTCCGGATATCGAATGGAATATCTTCATCATCATGAAGTGGTGTACATTCTGTGATTCTCTCAATAAATCGATGTCCGTTACGCTTACGAACTAAATGAATATCGAAATTTAGGACATTCACAACTTGTTCTTCAGCTATTTTCTCATCACTGAAAACATTCATTTTGAGCAATGAATTTCGGAGGTAATGAACGAGCTTTTTAAATGTTCTCGCATGGTGTGTAAAAAACATATCTGCTTGCTGCGCCATTTGAATCATATAAGGTACCGCAGCATCTGTTGCTACTTCTCCCAAAATAAATGCTGTTCCGTCTGTTTTCTTTTGAATATCCAAACCTTGTTGTCCTGTAATAGAGTCGGTTTCTCTAAAAGTGAGGATATTTCGATTGCCGAAAATCTTCCTCAAATGCAGCTCAAATGCCATCTCGTGGACACGAATTGCATGAGTTTTATACATTTCAAGAACCATAGCCATAAGTAACGTTGTTTTACCAGAACCTTGTGACCCGGTTACAGCTGTTACACGCCCTCCCCTAACTAGATACCTGATGAGAAGAATAACTAACATCCGATTTTTTTCTTCTTGGCTGATGAGTTGCTCGAGTGATGCTTTTTGTGTATCAAACTTACGATTGAAAAATGCCCAAGACTCAGAGAAACCAGGACGGACAACAACGATCCGTGAACCGTCTTTCATTTCATTTACTTTGTAACCATTCGATTCTGAGAGTTGTCCTGGATTATTGTAACGATAGATATTTTGGCAGACACGTTTAAGTTCAGCTTCAGATCCGAAACTCAAAAACGACATATGGATCGGTTTACCTTTATACAAAATCCAAACACTGTCATGACTATAGGGTGTGGGTTTCTTATTAACACGATCCGCAAAGAAAGCCATATCATCGAAAGGTTCAATCTGATCAATGGGTACACCAGAAACCCCACCCGACACGCCATCAATCTTCATGTCTCTTATTTCATCAATTACTGAGAAACCTTTATATTGCTGATAGATTCTTTGGACAATAATCATGAGCTTATCCTCAAAAGAAAGTCCCTTGGATTCCTTACGATAAACCTCTTCAATTTCTTGAGGTGTAATAACGTAATATTCGTCTTCTACTTCTTCTTCAGGATTCTTCAGCTCATCTAACTTGTATCTATCAATGATCTGACCTAAAGCATTTACCCCATGTTTTTGTTTGTTTTGAAACAACATAATTTCAAACTTATCTTGTAGGGAGAGAGTTTTCTTATTATCAAACGGAATAATACGATTGATATTTTCATCATTTAAGTCATATGTTTTCAAGAGAAGATCAAAAATCGTATTTTTGACATAGTTTTTATCACGAATATCTCCATCTGTGCATCCCTTTAATGATTTTTGCAACATCAAACGCTGATTCATCCGTCGATCAAATTCTTCTTCAGTTAACCCCAAATGCTCCATGTTACTTGTTGTCAGATCATTAATGGCTGTTTTTACATATTCGGTAATTCCAGCTAAAGTGTACTTCTGATCTATCTCACGAGGGTCGCGTTTGGGTTGACGTTTTTCAGTCATTTTAAAATAGACGTAAACACCAACAAGAAATAGCATTACTAGAATTAATCCAAGATTCACAAGATGACTAATACTCATACCTTAAGCCCCCTGCTCACTATATATCTTTGTATCAACTCCAGCGGCTTCAAATATCCCTTTAGCCAGTTTTCTAACTTCACTCAGAAAGAAGTGATTTTCATGTTGGATTCCGATATTTTTATTTCGAAAGAAAAATTGAACTACTGACTTATCATTGAGAGCATCCATGTAACCTGTGCAGTGAGGAATGGTATATATAGGTGCTTTTGGTTTATACATTCGTTTAATGTTGGAAACAGAGTATTTGGAATGACGATCATATTGACCAAGAACAATTACAACTTTTTTCTCTTTGAGGAACTCTGGTTCATCAGTGAAGAACTCATCTAAGACCGCTTTATTTTGGTTGAGATTAACTACGATTACATCAGAGGTCGTCAGGACCGAATTCGTTAACTTGTTTCGCATCCCACTACTCACATCAATCAGAGTGAGATTATAGTAATTCTTTGCCGCATCGAAAATACTTCCGATTACTTCATGAATCATGGAGAACATCTCTTCATTAGGTTTCACTGTTCCACGCAGTAGTTCTAAACGATCCCGCAGAACGGTGTCGGTGTAGTCTTTTACGATCTTTGGAGCCAAGCGATTACTGCGAGCTAGTCTCTCTAAGGCGTCAATGCCTAAGCTCGAATACTCTGAACTATCAAGATCCTTCTCGTTCAGAAAAGTAGATTCCAAAGATGACATACTCCAATGTGTGTGACTCACAAGCGTTTTCGTTAAATACTCCATCCCAATGAGTGTGGCCACAGCAATCAAATTGGATGAGTTTCCAGACTGACCATGACGGTTACTCCAAAATGCTACTTGCCCCATGCAAAGGACCTCCTCGTAAGTTCTTTCATAGAACTTTTTATTAAATTCGTTTCAAGTTCCGAAATTTCCGCCGTTAATTTCTTAATAATCCCTTTATAGTTCTTTGAGAGACGTCGAATGTTTATTTTTCCTTGGTGTTGGTTATTTATTTTTGTTACATAATCAATTTCATCATGTAGTAATTCAAATGGCTCTTCAGACCAACTGATAGGGAGGTCTGTCAGAATTGTCTCGAGGTAATCCTCGGCAATATTGCCTTCTACATGATTAACCGAGATTTTAGTAACATCTGTTTTTGGACTTTTACCGTCAGAATGTTCTTTTCCGAATAAAACCTTTACTAAATCAACTGTTTTATCTATGCTCATTTTTTCTGGCGTAGCGGCAATATATTTGGTATGAAACGAATTGAACTCCTCTTTGTTCAAAAATGAAATATCACTGCAGTGAACAATGAGTTGCTCATAATCATTTTTTGCAATTAAGGTTTCGATTTCATCAAAAGTTTCGTAGCCAACTGCTACGTCAAACCCATCAAACTCTACTACTTTCATTTGCGATGTCGTCATTGGTGTTGGTGTGTTGTTCTGTATGTACTTTTCTGTTGTGCCATCAACTAAAAGTACTTTCCTCCCAGAAATTGAAATGACTTTACCTACATATTGAAGTAAATCACTTATATCTGCTGATCCAAGAAATAATGATCTTTTCATGCTGCCCCTCCGTTCTATTTCACTAATGGCTGCCCAAAAACGTCTTTCTGTTTTTCTTCGCTTGTAGAAGTATCCAGTCCGGACTCTATCGGCTGAACAATTTCCTCTTTACTTGCTTCCGTAGATTGAGTTGTTGGAGATGGATCTATTGAACTACCTGGTGATGTACTTGGTTCTGCACTTGTATCGGGTATAGGAGCCCCCTGTGTTCCGGTTACTGCTTCGTTATTTTGCTGATTCGTAATTTGGTTGTTAGCAACCTCTTGTTGTAAGATCACACTTCCATTTTGGATTTTCATTTTGTCTGCTTCATCCATTTGAGAGAGATTGTTTTCTAGTACTTGTCTTACATTTCTTTTTAATTGCTCTTTTGCGAATGTCAGAACATTCGGATCGGATTGAATAAGGTCAATTACTTTCAGGTTAGCTGGATAGTTTGGAATTGCTTTTTCTTGCATATATGGATCAGCATAAGTAACGGCATAAAGTTTGGCACCGTTAAGGTATGCATCAACGATCGCACTAGTCATTACTAACAATTCAGCTTCATTAATTTTGTACCAAACAGTTGTGCCGGAAAGATCTTCAACTTTTTTCTTTGATAGAACGATAAAATCTTCACCTGTCGGGAAGGTTAACCGTACGTCTACAAATTGGCCTTTTTTCAGTTTAGTTGGAAGTAACATCACATTGTACTCTTGTATCCGTTGATCACGAGGGGTTGGACCGTTATCAAACACCATTGAATTGATTACGGGTGTATTCTCACCTACATCAATTTTAACGATCTTTCCATATAGATCATCGGGTGTCTGTACCATGTTAGTGGGAGCATCTGTTTCAGGAATTTGAATGACTTTCAAATTTTCCTTCTTAAGCTTGTCCCCTTCTTTTAGTGGTTTGGATGCTACTACGACTGTTTTCATAGTTGATTGTTGGTGCTGGAGTAATGCCTCTGCTTCAACGAGTTGAGACTCATAATGCATCCTTAACACTTTTTGCTCTTTAGCTTGCTGCTTAATGAGGTAGATGGCGCCACCAGTTGATAAAACTCCCATAGATAGAGCCCCTACAACACCAGCTATAATCAAATTTTTTGTACGCTGCCTTACTTTGGACAATTACATACACCCCTTATCTTGAAATAAAGAAAATTAACAAAAACATAAGTATAATTGTTGCTAGTAAAAGAATGGATCTCTTTATCATTTTCTTCTTCTTTGTAAAGCCTCGATCAAACACTAGATCAAATTGTTCATTCGTATCATCCTGAGAGTCAAAAGGATCAGAGTGAAAAGGGATTTCTAATGCATGGATTCCCTCATTATCTTTTTCGATATCGGCAATGCTTTGTTTGCTGACAAGAGGGACCATAAAGATGCATCTTTCGAGATCAACATGATTGGATGACAGAAATCTTTTGATGTTGTGCTGTTTCCACTCACTACCTGATGCAACTACAACTTGGGTACTTGCCCGGTGAAATTCAGATATGTGTTCAGTGGTTTCATAAGTCCCCATATCTAGAACAATATGTGTATGTTCTGAATTCAGATGGTCAGCCATTTCAAATTCATCTGCTGATTTTACGTAAGTTACGCCTTCAATTATGAATTCATCATTAAGACGGGTGTCTACGTTTTTACCTTCGTAGGCTTTTTCGATATAAACAAGTTCGTTATTTCCGCTCAGTTCTAATAACTTAACTGAATATCCATGACTTGCCAGATAATTTGCTATCAATATAGAAGAGTGGGTTGTTCCTACGCCTTTTTCGATACCGACTACCGAGATGACTGATTTACCGACAATTCGGTCTCTGACTACGATCTTCTGCTTCAGATCAGGTAGCGTCCAAAAATCTGATTCTTCTAATTCTTCTTCCATGATGTCGGGTAAGATTGTTTTGTTTGTTTGCTTGTTACTCTTCACCAGATGTTCTTCATCTTCATCCATTTCTTTAGAAGAAGAATTTATTTCATTTGATGTATTGGTACTAACCTCACCTTCCTTCACATTTTGTTTATCCTGTCGTCTGTGGGCCTTATCTTTGTTATGTCCCTCAATATTAATGGTTATAGATTGAGCACCATTTACAAATCTTCTCCACGGTATTCCTTGATCATAATTCCGATACTTTTTAACTTCACTATAAGGTAAAGGGTGGTCTATACATTTAATTAACTGTTTAATATTCAAGGGTTCAGATTTTTGTGATTTTAAAAATATATTGTAAATCCCCATGGATACTAGTTCAGCAAGTAAAGGATGACCTTGCTTTTCATCCGATAAAAAAATTATCGAGCTTTTACTGAAATCTTCTCGAATTCTATCGATTACATCTGCGAGGAACTCGTGCCTTTTATCAGATTGCTTTACAGCGAGAGAGCTTGAGATAATGACTGCATCTAAAGTGGTTGAAGGGTCTTCTTTGATTAGATGAAGCCTCTCCACAAGATGATCAACTACAACGCACACTTCTAATACATGAATGTTTTCATTTTCAAAATGTTTTTTTAAAGCCTCTGCAAAAGCAGGATTAGGAATGGCAATAATAATTTTTTTCTTATTGAGTTGCTCAAAATCAGGTGCCATTCATTGCATCTCCCCTTTGTTGACTCCAAATAATAGTTCCAAGAACCTTCTCTATCTTCTTTATCTCGTCAGGTGTGGGTAGCTTAAGTCCATTTTCCAATCTACTGACTCTCACTTGAAATGATCCTATGTAGTTTGCAAGATCTTTTTGAGTCATATCTTGTCTTGTTCTATGGATACGCATCAGTTCCCCAGGTGTATAATCCAATCACTGTCACCCCTTTCCTTCAGGGTAAGAAAACAAAAAAAAGCACGCTTAATGCCTAAGGCATCAAGCGTGCTTCGCTTTTTGTGAGGACCCGTCCGGATCATATTTGGTTTATTTATACACAATATAGATTATTAACTGGTTTGTGTCAACAACTTTGATTTCAATTTTTTCACTGTACCCTCTTTACTCAAGTAAATCGTAGTACTAGTTAAGTTGTATAATCTTCATGCTGTGTAATATTTGTATAGTTAAAAATATATTATGTAATATAAAACTGAATACTATATTGTTCATTTAACACTTAAGTATTCAGTTTTGTGTGTATTACACTTGACTCTTTCTCCACTATCCACCAAAATAGAGTATAAGTATATTTATACCGAACTGGAGGATATCATGGGTATCACAGTATCTATAGGAGTACAAAAAGGCGGAGTGGGTAAAAGCTCTACTACATGCATTACAAGTTATCTTTTAGCTGAAAGAGGATTTAAAGTTTTAACTGTTGATTTTGATTCGCAGGGTAACACTACACAAATATTATCAGGAAAAGACATTTACTCTTTTGAAGATAATACAGTACTAAACGCAATTATTGATTTGGATCCTGCTAAGTACATTGTTAAGGTGAATGAGAACCTGGATTTATTGCCGGCCGACGACATCCTATCGACATTAGGTAGAGCTTTAGGAAATGTAAACAGAGTTGTTCCTACCTCTCTAAAAGAAACATTGGATATCATAAAAGACCAGTATGATTTTATCCTTATTGACCAGCCACCTAACTTAGGCGATCTTTCAGTATCTGCATTATCTGCTAGCGACTATGTGGTAGTTATGCTGCAATCGGAACCTTTATGTTTTAAAGCTATCCCAAGGTACCTTCAATTGGTGGAACTTATTAAAGAAAGAATTACGCCTACATTAAAGTTAGCTGGCATTCTACCAAGTATGTCGGATTCCAGAACTCGAATTGACTCTTCAATTATTGATCAAGCTAGGGAAGATTATGAGGACTGGGTATTTGACACTGTAATTAAAAGACGTAATCGAATTAAAGAGTATTCTATTCTTGGTATCCAAAACACAACAAAAGAGGACCGAGATGCTCTTGAGCAATATCAACAATTTTTAGAGGAGTTGCTAAACCGTGTCCAAAAAGGATCAGTTTAAAAAATTGTTGGGTGACAGTGGTACTACCGGATCAGATCAAAAAAATCGTATATTGAATGATACTCTTATAAGCGGTAATAATTCTTTGCGACCTGTTTCTGATGAGAATAAACATTCAAGTGTTGATTCGGATATATCTACAATTAATCCAGCAGAGGAACAACCAAAACAAGAACAAGTAACACAACAAGAACCACAACAAGAACCACTACCAGTAGCACAACCTTTAGTAGAGCAATACCAACAACCAGTACAACAAGATCCTGCTAAAGAGTTAATTCAACAAGAAATTCAAGAGACGAAACAGAGCAATGAGCAAGCACCTGTTAGTTCTCATCCACAAGTTTCAGCTGTTAACGGGATATCAAGTATTATTTCATCTTTATCAAACACAGTTGATTTAAAAGTAGAAGAAACACATACGCGTAAAACGTATCTAATCGAAAATGAATTGTTGGCTGAATTAGATAAGTTATGTGTAGGTAAGAAAAAAGGCTACAAAACGAAAATGATTAACTCAGGTCTAAGAATTGTGCTAGAGTTAGTGAATGAAAATAAGGAATTCAAATTATAAACTTACTGAATTTCAAAATAAGAAAGAGGTACAAAGAGCAAATAAGCTCTTCGTACCTCTTTCTTATTTTATGCTACAAACAACTTAAACCGTTTAGTGATTTGAGTGAGAACCTATTTACGGTTTTGAATTTTATTCCATACATTTGTAGGTTTAGTATCATCCGAGTTGCTTCCAAATCTGTTATTAGGCTCTGAAATTTCTTCAGTAGTTGAAGCAACTTCTTCTTCAATTTGATTTTCTTGCTTTCGATTGAATACAGATCCCCCAAAGCCTCCAGAAGCGCCACCACCAAATTTGTTGGCTCCTCGTTTTTGATATGGATTAAAAGTGGATTGTTTTACAGATTCCATTACACCTGAGATATTCAGTTCGATATCTTTGTTTTTTACCTGTTTTTGTTTTTCTAACATTTCATCATATTCTATAGTCATTTCAACGACTCGGCTTGGTAAAGTCATCCCACTAAAAATAGTATAGACAACCGCGTATTCATCAAACCAGATAGGATCTCCATATTTTCCTTGAGCTGTATCATTAAACTCTGATATTACTTGTTTAATAGTCTGTTCTGTTTTGACATCTTTGAATATTGATGCACTTGATGGTCTAAGTACAAAACCACCATACATTGTTGCAGTTTCATAATCATGACCACAAGAAAAGTAGCCCAGCTGAATACTATTTCTCATTTTACTATTCAATGTATTACTTTCGTAAGGGGCTTCAATGCTAGCTTTGTGAATACTCAAGAAACCACCTGACAGTTGTACGATTTTAATAAAGTCCGAGGGATCATAAGTACTATTGTCTGATCCAAAGTTAGCAGGGATCAAGTTAGCCTCATGGATAGTACTTATAATCGCATCGTTCCCTTCATCTTTCCAAGAAATCAAAGTACTACTGTTCAGTCTATTCTCTTTTTTGGTTGTAAAGTCGTTAAATAGTTTCTTGTTATCAGTAAGAATTACACTACCAAGTGGTTTTTCTTGACCTGGACTAAATAGCTCATTTTGAAGTTCAATAAATTCTTTGATTTCTGCGAGGAGAAGAATTGCATTAGACATTTCAGTGAAATCATCAAATGGACTTGAGAGCAAAAGAGTTATAGGGACCGGAAAAAACTGTTCTTTTATTAAACTTAACACTAGTGAAATAAAGCCTGTACCAAAGCCCCCACCAGCTCCAGCGCAAATAAACAAATGATCAACATCCATGAATTTTCTTTCCATTGCTTCAATCAATTGATTACGCATCTTGTCTGCATTTGGGTTCAATTGTGGATCGAAATTCTCAACAACAAGAGAAGGTGTTCGGGCAGCACCTCTAAAATCTTCAAAATGTATGCGATCTTCGACCGGAATGTTCTTAAGATGAAGCATGTCATTTTTAGAAAAATTCACGGCAAGGCTAGGATATATTTGTTTTCCATTTGCATATGTATAACCTGCAAAAATATCTGCATCTTTGTTACCTTTCTGCCCTGCTCCAATTACACCAAATCTTAGAGAGACGTCATTGATTAGTGCATTTTCGTTCATGAATGTAAGTACTTTACTATTAGATAGACCCATTAGAATTTTCCTCCTCATATTGTTTTGCTACATATTCTGTGAATGCTTTACCGTCATCAGAAAGAAAGAACTTATGTTGCCTTTTGCTGTACTCGAATGATATTAAACCAGCGAACAAAAGAGCATCTATTGCGGCAACAACTGGATTTTTAGAATAATCCTCACTCATCATAGAGATGATGTCTTTTTTAGGGATGAGATTGTTGTCTGTAATAATGCTCAATACCGATATGTGAGCCTCACTTAATTTATCAAGAAATGCTCGATAATGCACCTCTGTATAAAGTTTTTCTGACATGCTCAGTCTTCACCTCCCTTTGATTATAAGGTCACCTTAAGGTCACCTCTAGGTTACCTTAAGTATATCTCTTTAATATTAATTTAGCAAATATATCTAAATCTAATTTTAAGAATGCTATCTTATCTAATCTTATCTAATATGAATTCTGTAATACTCTATCAGTTATAACGATTTCTCGTGTGAGACATTTTTATTAAAGCTGTTAATTTAGAGTGACCCTAGGGTGACTCTATTTTACTTAAATATAGTCATATTATCTTTATTTACATTAGGTGAGAGTATAGACGCTTTTCTACTCTTCTTAATGGTCTGTTGGAGAGTATCCACAATAGTAGTGTGATTTCTCTCATTTATTTTATAATATTTCGTTTCTAAAAAATAATACACTCAAACAATATTATGACGATTTTAATGACTACACCAATGATTGATTCAGTGATAACTTTGGTGACTGAGTCACTTTTATTATCACTGAACTTATCACGATGTCTGTCATTGCGTATATCGACCACAAAAGGTCGACAAATTCGTTGTCACATAAGGTTTTTTTCTGTTAATCTCGACATACTGCTTTAATTGACAAGAACTTAGGGTTCATAAAGGTTAGTAAATATGTATCAAATTCAAGCAAATTTATAAAGGAGTTGTCATCAAATTGGATGTTCGAACAATACATAAACTTTCTCCAACCAAGTGTAAGATAATTGAACGTCTCTTTATTTATAGAAGTCTTACCCCATATCAAGTATTTTTTCTTTTGGATCCGGATAATATTCCTTTAACCTATCCTCATTTCTCATGGGAACTACTTAACTTATCAAAAATGAGAAGCACATGGAATCAGTTGGCTCAAATGCAGAAGACCGGTATTATTCAGGTGGCAGCTAAGCTTAGTAATGATACGAAGGTTTTAACTTTATCAGAAGAAGGATTATCTATAGCTTACAGCCTTTTAGATATCCCTGAGATTGAAGGTTACCGAAATACAGGTTGGAATAATCAACACGGTTATTTTCCATATGAACTTTATCGCGCTCCAAAAGAGAGACTGCAAAAACATCATAATTTGGGTATTGATTTCAATGTTTTAATGGAACTCTTATCTTTAAAACATAATTTCACATATGATTTTATTGATAATAGATACGCCTCAGTAGAGTTCTCCTCTGTGGATGAGAATACTAAAATCGAAACTAAGAAAATTTTCAGGCCCGATGGAGAGTTTATTATTCGACCTAATGGTACTGATAAGGAATTTCACTGTTGGGTTGAGTTTGATATGGGAACGGAGAAAGGCAAACTTTTATATGAGAAGTTTTCTAAGTACAATCAATATCTGTCCTATATAAGCCAAGGGGTTGAGCGAGATTCTTTAGCCACTTCTATACCTAGTACTATTTTTTTTGTAACGACTGCACGTCAAAGTATTTGGTCTCGATGGCAGAATATTCAGCGGAATTATTTGAACACCATTGAAAACTGGAGCACATTTATAAATTTGTATGTAGGAAATATTGAATCACTTGAAAGTTTAGTGCTGTCCTTTATAAATGAAGGAGACTTGTTTAAAAATAAACTGAATTTAAACTTAAGACCGCTCCTTAATGATCAAGCTTATATTGGACAACCAAAGCCCTCCAAAAATCTCACGAATGCCTCCTCCCTTTCAAGTTTTTGTTATCTATATGGTAACGAAATGAAGATATTAGGTTGGGAGCCGTATTTTACAGTAACTCGCCTTAAAAGCAATGAACATCAGGTTTTTCTTTATGTTAAGTTCGACGAATATGAAACTGGTGGTATTTGTAAGGCAATAGATTTCGCTTCAAAATTCGAAACTATTGAATCCATGAAAAGGATTAATGCAATTGAGGTTATCCCTGTGTTACTTTACTCGGATAAAAAGCCACATTCTCTTGATTTTATTGGTTGTGATCAGAAGGTTAAATTCGATTCTATCTTTAAGAAGTATCTTTGGCATAATGTTTCTGAGAATAAGTGGTTCGATAAAAACGGGAATCATATTCAAACCCACCCCTTAAATTTATTTCTTGTTGATTAAGTTTTTGTGTATTAAAGATAAATATAGTCCAGCTGCGTCATGATTAAATCTTCAAGTTCATATACCGAACATATTTCAAAGTATACCCATCCTTTAAGTACAGTGCTGATTTACCTTAAGTACTTTTATGATGTTTCACTTACGAACCATTCAAAAATGATCTAGATTATGTCAATCAAACAATTTTCAAAACATAATACTTTAATGAATATATTACGTAATATAAATATTTAATTTTAAATATTCAGTATTCTGAATATATTATGTAATAGTTAATTTAGTATTGTCATTAGATCGCTACTAGTCATTTAATGGATACCCAAGCTTTTAGTGCCTTTGAAAACCCCACAGTTTAATCCATCATAAACTGTGGGGCTTGCCATATAATCAGCAATTTCAAGTAACAGTAAACTGAATACTTATATTAAGTTAGAACTCAGCATGTTTATCACAAATACGTTATAGGTACCATTGAGCTAGTAATAATATAAATCTCTGCCTCAAGTATCTTAAGTATATTCAGATGTAGGAATCTGAATATAAAACTGAATATATTTATATTATTTAAGTTGGATTTTATCCGTATCCTGCTTTTTTGTGATAGAAGACTCGGTGTAGTGTCGTAAGTATATATTGCAACGTATGAGTACTCATTGATGATATATAATCATCTAATGAATTGTAGTGTTTCATTTCAAATGTAATACTAACTGAATACTTAAATATTGCGTAATATACAAGGTAATAGATGATGTAATTTATAATTTTAAAGAAATGCTGATCTTTACTGATACAATGATTCTTCACAGTAAATATTTAATACATTACTGAATATATTATGTAATTTAATTGTATTCTTATAAGACTCCTAAAAATCCGACTAAAGGATATATACTCTCGGTGGCTGTTCGAATTCTCTTATACAATTTTATCGTATACTAAAAATACATGTTCTGCCGTAACTAAACCCCCATGGTTTAATCTACCATAGGCGGTGAGGATGACTATATAATCAATAACACTGAATTAAGTCGTATATAGTAAGGAAGACTGCAGATTGTATGTTACTACTATGCTATTTATCCCCGCAGAGAAGTTAATCGGGTAAATTTCTGCTTTAAGTATATGGTTAATATTCATATGTGGTTTCCTGAATATAAAACTGAATATATTCATATTATTTGAACATCAAATACATATCCCTCTTTAACGTATGGTAATCAAGACTTATTTGGTTTTAGGCATTCAGTACTTAATGATTTGTTGTAAAAGTATTCAGTAAACTCAATATTCACATGAATATATTCAAGTTCAGTAATCTGATTATCAGTATATACGACCAGCATAAATACTTATAGATGACTTATAATCATCCCTTGAATTTGTAGTGCTACATTTTCAATGTTGTGTAATCTAAATACTTAACTGTTAAGTCATATACAACGTAATATATGATTTAACTTCAAAGAGTCTTTAATCTATCTTACACAATGACTTCTCATAGGATTTTATAATACTTAACTTAATATATTATGTAATATTAACAGTAAGTGGCCAAATTATACCTATAGGCCACAAAAAAAGAAATGTATACTTACTACTTGGCATTTTGAATTCACTTGTACTGCATAACGGTAAACTTAACATACATAGAGTATGGCGACTAAAACTCCTTTGGCTTCATTCACATAAACGATGAGGTTGACGGTATAATCATTCCAAGTAACATGAAACCGAATACGTTTGTAACAAGCAAGAGATTAGTTGATTCATACAATTATGCAGTTTTTACCCGCAGAGAGTTAATTGAGCTAACATATATGTCTATACAGTATAAGTTCAAGTTTAGAAACCTGAATATATAACTGAATATATTCATATTATTTGAACATCAAATACATATTCTTTAACGCATGGAAATCAAGACTTATTTGGTTTTAGGCTTTCAGTACTTAATGATTTGTTGTAAAAGTATTGAGTAAACTGCAGTATATACGAGCCAATATAAATACTTATGGATGAATAATAATCATTCATTGCATTGTAGTGCTAGATTTCCAATGTAACAAAAATGAATACTTAAATATTACGTTATATATTACGTAATAGATGATGTAACTTCAAAGAGTCACTAATCTATCTGATACAATGTCTCTTCTTAGTGACTGTTTAATATGTAACTGAATATATTATGTAATATTAATAGTAAGTATTTAACACAAAATAGAAGTATGCACTTCTATGGCCATTAGAATCCTCCTGTGCAGCGTAATGAAGCACTTAACATACATAAAGTGTGGTAACTAAAAACTTACTGTTTATGCATAAACTCAGGAATGACGAGATAATCATCAGTTCCAAGTAACAGTAAACTGATTACGTTTGTGATAAGCAAAAGAGTAGCTGCTTCATACAATTATACTGTTGCCACCCACAGAGAGTTATTCGTATTAACTTTTATCTCTATTACGATGTATATTCACGTTTAGAAGCCTGAATATATAACTGAATATATTCATATTAATTGAATATCAAATACATTTCTTCTTTAACGTGTAGAAATCGAGACATAATTACTTTCAATACTAAATGAATTGTTGTAAAAGTATTCAGTAAACTCAATATTCACATGAATATATTCAAGTTCAGTAATCTGATTATGCAGTAAATACGAGTCAGCTTAAATCTTATTGATGACTTTTAATCATACATTGCATTGTAGTGCTAGATTTCAATGTAGCAAAACTGAATACTTAACTATTACGTAATATACAACGTAATAAATGATGTAACTTTAATGAGTTACTAATCAAACTAATACAACGACTCTTCATAGTAACTGTTTAATACTAAACTGAATATATTATGTAACACTAATAGTAAATATTTAAATAAGACTTACAAGCCACTAAATAGAAGTATTCACTACTATGGCCATTAGAATTCTCCTGTACAGCATAACGAAACACTTAACATACATAAAGTGTGGTAACTAAAACCTTACTGTTTAAGCATAAACTCAGGAATGACGAGATAATCATCAGTTCCAAATAAAAGTAAACTGATTACGTTTGTGATAAGTAAGAGATTAGTAGATTCATATAATTATGGAGTTTGTACCCGTAGAGAATTAATTGAGTTAACAAATATGTCTATACAGTATATATTCATGTTTAGAAACCTGAATATATAACTGAATATATTCATATTGATTGAAGATCAAATATATATTCTTCTTTAACGTATGGAAGACAGGACTTATTTGGTTTTAGGCTTTCAGTATTTAATGATTTGTTGTAAATTGTTCACCAAACTGAATATTCACATGAATATATTCAAGTTCAGTAATCTTAATATACAGTATATACGACCAGCATAAATACTTTTAGATGACTTATAATCATCCCTTGAATTGTAGTGCTACATTTTCAATGTTATGTAATCTAAATACTTA
>NZ_CP145894.1:0-68778 GCF_036894225.1 Paenibacillus amylolyticus
ACCAATACCTCAGCATGAGGATACTGGTCATGGAGTAAATCGAGTGTTGCTTGATGCTGCGTAGTGATCACTGTTGGTAGCCCCTCTGTATCGACCAATTGTATCGACCAGTGCTTAACATCTGGATCAGCAGTGATGATGTCCTCCGTAGTGTTAAATTGGGTACCTCGCGGCAATACCAATGTGTAGTAATCAGTTATGCCTTGATTAGCAAGCACGGATGCAGGGAGCGACGAGAGCACAGTCGTAGAAGAAGCTTTAGTGTTGCTGTTATCACCCAATCCAGCAATAGCAGGAAAACCGGATGATACAACATTATTATTAGCAAGCAGTTGGGATAATTTCATTTTAAGTTCCACCTTTGGTTTATAGTATGCCTTGAGGCATCCAGTCACCGCACAATCGCTTATGCGGATCAAGCATGTATCAAGGTTTATTTTTTTGTTTTCTTATATTCCCGATAAAGATCGGGAGACAACCGCTCTAACTCATCTTCATATATCCAGTTGCCGTTCTCGCTACACTCGAAATACGAACGGGCAAAGGGATATAGCTCCTCCCAACGTTTCTCTACTGGTACCAACTCTTCCGAATGGCGAAACGTATCCCTTAATGCTGAAACGTATTCAGGTTCTTGAATATCTGATCCTCCTAATTTGATCAGATCATAAAAGTTGATAATATTACGCATGTAATCCATTGGCGATGGGTGTACTCCATGATGTGGGTACGTAAGACTTTTTTGTGCGAGTCTTATGTTTTTATAACTATCGTACTCTGGGAAGAGTTTATATATTAATTTTGGCATTTTATTCTCCTTCAATTTCTGCCAAAATATCGGCGTTGATAAATAAATCTCCGTTGGAATCGATATAAAGGATCCGAGTTGGGTTGAATATCATCTGTTCCCCATACCCATAGGTGTAGCTTACCTTCAGGTATATTGAGAGTATATCCGCCACAGCTCCCGTCAGCTTTTCCGTGCCAAGCGAGTAATCTGTATATCCATTGCTGTCCGTTAATCTCCCGAATGTCGATGTATCGACTTCAGCGGTTATACGCCGCTTATGGGTAGTGACGGTGAACTGAATGTCATGTTTTTTTAATTTGAATGTTCTCAACATGATGTATTTCTCCTTTTACCCGGCCCCTTGTTGAGCCTGCGGCGGTATGATAGGGGGCCGTAGCCCCTACATTTTAACGTCCGATGCTAACTCCATACGCTTCATCCAGTGCGGCATTGACGCGTGTGGCCTGATCTTCGAGGTCACAATCTGAAGCTGCCCATACAATCTGATCAACCTCTTCAACTTTGTTGGTGAGGTTTTTTACTTCTGCGATCCGCTCGGTCAGAGCCGAGTGATCCGAGAGAACCTTTGTCCACCAATCGTATGTCTCTTGGGTTGCAAGATACGCGCCTTGAGACTCGTCCCATACAAATTGACCATCATTAAAACCATTGAAGTTTCCAATTAAATCTTTAACCCAATCAACACCAGTATTGGGGTCAATAAGACTCAAAGTTTGAAAGGTGGATGTACCTACTATTACTACGTTAATCATTGTTCATTCCTCCAGTTTTGGTATAATGGAGGACGGGAAGGCCGTCGAAAGTTTCCCCGTCCAGGCTGCCCGGATATGCACTTATCCAGGCAGCTTTTTAGTTTGCTTCGCAGTCGCCCCAACAGTAGCTATGGCATTTGTAGCAAAAATTACTTTTGCTCACCTTAGCCACTGGCTTAGCTACCGTATTAACTTCCGTTTTAACAGCAGATACCGAAGCCAACTCTGTCAGCACTTCTGATTTTTCGATGTTGTGAATTGTTCCGTCCACAACTTTGATGAAATATCGGTTGTCCACTCCAGCGCAAACCTCGTATACTCCGTTGTTAAGATCAAACCATTTATTTGCCCAGTTTGATCCATCCTCTGTCAAGAACACGCGGTTAAATCCGAAACGCTCATGACTACCTGCGATACGAGCAACCCACGTTTTACACTTGCGGCTACCGTTACCGATGAACAATTCAGCCAACTTTGGCTTGCGGCTCTCAGCCCACGCCATGATCAGAGCTTGGCGAAAGAACTCTTTTACTTTACCTCCGAATTTAGCAGCACCTATATTTGCAATATCCCAAGCTCTTTTCATGACGTTCATTTTTATCATCCTTTCGCTTCTTTTTTTGTATTCCTTTTCCTTGATCACATCTTACCACCAATTATATTATTTAGTCAACAATATAATTGTTGTATAGATAAAAATATTTACTTAAAGTTAAACATGTTGTAATATGAATGACATGAATGTATGGAGGTGTTTTTTATGGAAATTAAATTAAACAAAGAGAAATCCACTAACATAGTTGGCTTAATGTTGGCAAGTAAAGGCCGTTCAAGTAAAGGAGATCTAGCCAGAGAAATTGGCATAAAAGAGACTACATTTAGAGCCGCTCTTTCAAATGAGTCGTTGCGACTCAAGGACTTTTTACAAGTTGCTGAAACCTTAGGCTTTGAAATAGTAGCAAAACAAAAAGAAGAGTAGGATAACAATATTCATTAAAATGGAGGGTATTGTTTGAGACAAATAAATCATATAACGCTCAATACTGGACATGTCCGGCAAAGCTACCCCGATGAGATCGACAAAGGCATGTATTTTGCACTCAATCGCATCGTTAACGATTCATTTGATTCGGACGGAGCAAGTGTGATGGATGGATATGTTCTCAAAAGCTCACGTACACAAAGAGCGACTATAGGGACCATATACGCCTACGATGGAGTGCCTATCCTCACCACGCTATGTTGTGAGTCAGGCGATCTTCAATTGTGGGAGTTGCTGCACAAAACAGCAACAACACCATTAGTTTCACAATCGTCCAAACAACCAGAGACACCTTACATTGCCGATCGGCTAGAGGTGGGCGCTATGGCTCACTTGGATGCAATGAAGTGGACGGGAGATTTTTCCCGGTGTTTCGGGTGGATTTGTTTGTCTCCATCAAGTATTAGATAACAAAAAAAGAGCAGAGGGGAGATCCCACTGCTCTTTTTTACCTCTTTATTGGAATACGTATAATTTGTGACCGTTATGTTTTAAAGATCACATCTCTCAAGTGTACAAAAAGTTATAACTGGACACTATACACTATTTAATATAAGAAAATCTAGCCCCCTTGATGCGTCAAGATACATAATCGTATCATTCCTATACACCAAAAAAAGGAGATGGGAACATGAGTAAACAAAAAGTGACGAAACCAGGGAAGGGTAAAGGTGTAGGATTTGATCGAAAAGTCCTCAAGGAGATCCATAAATCTTCTATGAGCAAAGATGCGAGGGATTACATTTTGGGGCAAATGGGTTGGAAAAAATACTATGAACATAATTATAAATGACAATATCATGTATTGATTAATCAAGCAAATAAAAATCATCCGAGGGATCAGAAATCTCTCGGGTGGTTGTTCAAAAGATTTAATTGAGGTGATAACATAAGTACGTTGATTTACGATTTGATATCAACTTCAAGGATGCCTTTGTTTATTTGAGTGTAAGATTTTTTGCAGGGTTTTTAGTTGTGAGTATAACAATTAGTAATTACATTCCCTGAGCAAAGACGCTTATTTTGGGATGGGCTAAGGAAAGCGAAGTGACTCTTATGAGCAATTATCCAGACAGTCAAGATCGTGTATTAGTTAAAAATTATATGGAGCTGCTCCCACTTTTGGATCTGTTACAAGATAACATCAATGCAATAGATTCTAATTTTCGTTTACCACACATATTCAAAGCTCATTTACTTTCATTGATGGATACAGTCACAAAAGAACAGACGGATATACGGAAGTCAATGCGTGTCCGGGGTATAAGAATATATGAGGAAGGCCGAAAGAATGGAAAGACCTTTTGTAAATATCAAGTAAGAGGCTACCATGAAGATTTTGGAATACTTGATGGGGTCTTGAAAGCAAGAGTGGAAGAACGATTGGCAACTTATCTTGGAATTGATATTACAGACATAGAACGTAACTAAATACTCGCTTATTAGATCTGGCATGTTGATTAATATATCCTATAATGTATCCGATAATTAAGGTATGATTTACTGTATACCGATTATATTTCTTCATTAAACAACGATTCTACATATGCATCCTAAGATGTTGTATTTCTCGGATTGATGAAGGGTGATTTAATTAAACCGGCTAGAAATATTGGGTCGGTCGGTTTAATTAAGCGGAGTTATGGGGCAGAAAATTTCAAAAAAATTGGAGGATTATCAGAAAATGAGTAGCCATATGAGAAATCAACCTTGCCCGTGTAACAGTGGGGCAAAGTATAAAAATTGTCATGGTAAAGACCAGTCATTAAAGACGGACTTAGGCTTCTCGCTCGAAGAATTATTGTTTCTAAAGAATGATGTACTCAAAATCGTTAGAAAGCTGGTTCATTCTTATAGCGGAGAGCTCACTTCACACTTTCCAGATCAAAAAAACATAATAGACAGTATGTATGAAGCTATCGATAAATCAGATAAATCAGCGATAGTAATAAACGCAGATCATGTTTTGAATACGCAGTCATTTTCTCGTGTTCAACATTCTGGTCTGGGAACAATACAATTAACATGGAGTGTTCCAGCCCTTGAGAAAGTCCTACATAGAGATTTGTTGACTCTACAAGATTTCAAGGTAGAGGAGCTGATGAAGTTTGTGGATGTATCAGAATTAAATCAAGAGGTACTCCTAAAAGCGGAGACAAACGATTCTCCTATTTATGTTATCGAATATCAAAGTCAATTTCAGGAGGTTGAGCAATGGGCCGTAGATGGCAATCATCGAATAACTGCACGTTATAATCATAAGATTCCCACAATCAAAGGCTACTGTTTTTCGGAGGAGCAACATATTGAAGCCTTGGTTTTTGAATATATGCGAGTTGCTTATACAATACGGACTAATCTCATTCGCATGTTTTACTATAGGGGTGGTAAAGTACCTAACCTATTGCCAATCAATTAATAGTGGAAGGTGGGAATGCATTGCAGATTGCTATGTATGAACAGAAGCAGGTTTCCCTTCATGAAGAGTTTCCTAAATTCACTAGCAGGGAAGCAGCCGTTGATCAAATCAAAAAGAGGGGACAAAAAAGAGCATATACATGTCCTTTTTGTGAGGAATTTCTGACCTTGCGTGCTGGTAGCACCAATGAACCTCACTTTGCTCACGTCCGAGGTAAATCATGTTTAATGTCTCAATCGTATGAGCAATATGAAAAACAGATCAAGAGGGAATCATCCAAACATTCAGTTATACGAGACGTCATTTTTGATGATCTAAGTACACAGGGGAAATACAAGCCTGATCTTAAAGTCGAACATGGTTATCAGGCAAAATTAAATGAAAGCTGGAAGATTGTCCCTGACATTGTTGTAAAAAAGGGATCTAAACAATTTGGAATATCTATACTGACAAACGTGCATCAAAAAGGGGACGAAAACCTTGTAAAGCTGATTCGAAAAAGGCAGAAGTATTTTAAGGAAAAAGACCTTGATGTAATCTGGTTTGTTGAAGACAGAGAACTGAGTGTTGATTTAACGCATCGGGTATTGTATCTATGGGAATCCGAAATCTTACTTACCAATAAAACCTCCTGGGACTCTAAATGGGACAACTTGATCCATGAGCTATCAGATAACAATACATATCCTTTGTATGAGGTGTTTAACTATAATAATTACGGTGGAAAAGAGCTAGCGTATGACGTATGTAGCCTTTATTATGTGAATTCGATTCAAGATGAGATTACTTTCTCAGTTTACCGAATGATCTTAGATGAGCTGCAATCACCCTATCGAGCTTTTGCTGTATCAACGGGATACAATATTCAGCTATCTGAAGCCCTAGTGATAGAAGACCAACTGCGATTGGCTAATGATGAGTTGGAAGAACGTCATATGGAGCTCTTTAAATCTAATTTTGCTAAGGCCCTTGATGATATGATGCAAGAATACAGGGAACCCTACGTATCACAACATGTGGAGAAGCCTGCTCCGCTTCCTTCTCGACCTAAAGTGCAACAGAAAACACTGAAGAAGATTCAAGAAGAACTTAAAGTGGTTCATTGGGATGACGGTACCGTCACTTACCTCATAAATAGGTTAAAGCGTGGGAACATCACAGAGGAGGATGCAGTCAAGCTCGAATACTACCTCAGACATAACCGGGAGCTTGTTGTATTTAAAGGATGGGAGCTTCGCGATATACAAGCAATGGCAAGTGCTGCACTTGGTAGGATTGAGGATCCCAAAGTAAGGGTTCATTTAATTGAAATTGAAGACTTATAACATTCCAATGGAGGAATTGACTGATAACCAAGCCATCACTTACCACAACTTTTATTTACTAACCCACCTTATAATTAACATGAGGTGGTTTTTTTGTTTATCAGCCCTATGTTGCTCTCAACAGCACCGGGACCGTTCGACCATTCGGAGTATATTTTTGAGCCAAAGGTAGATGGACACCGTCTTATATATTCGCAGCAGTCCGGATCTATCCGGTTATATACGCGTCACAATAACGAATGTACACATCAGTATCCGGAATTGCTCCTGCCATTTCAAGATGATGTCATATTAGATGGAGAGGTTGCATGTACTGATCCAGAGACAGGCTTAAATGATTTTGAGGCTGTAATGAGTCGCTTTAGTACCAAGCAGGTCAGCAAGATACAACAGCTTACTCGGACACAACCGGTTACGTTTGCTATTTTCGATATCCTTCAGTACAAAGGGATGGATCTACGTAGCTTACCACTTATGGAGCGGAAATCGGTTCTACACAGCCTATCTTTACCCTCTCCTAGCTTCGGAGTGGTACCACATATAGAAGGCGCTGGAGAAGCGTTATACGCCCAGATAGAGGCTATGGGCATGGAGGGAGTGGTAGGCAAATGGAAAGATAGTTCCTATGTCAGCAGGCGCTCTAAGGAATGGTTAAAAGTCATTAATTGGTCTTTCGCAGATATTTATATCTCTGGCTACAAAAAATCTGAATTCGGCTGGTTAGCTTCCATGCAGGATCCATATGGTAAATTTAGACCAGTAGGTGTAATAGAACATGGTCCTACCCCTAGACACAAGCAGGCTTTTCGTGGAGTGTGTAAGCAGCTCGTAACAGGAGAAGACAAGAATAACGTATATCTGGAACCTCGGATTAAGGCGAAAGTTAAAATGAGGAACTGGACGAAGTCTGGAATGTTGAGAATCCCGGTGTTCTTAGATTTTATAGTCTAACGGAGAAAAAGAACCCTTTATCAGGATGTATCTTGATAGGGTTCTTTTTGCATTCTCGGAGATAAAACAAAGTTTGGATTGAGAAAAAATATCTTGTTCGTATATAATGAGAACATAAGTTCTCTAAGTGGTACAATTATACTAATTTAATAGGGAAATATGCATAGAGGAAAGGTGAATATATGTTTAAAAAAAAGGCAAATACAGAGTGGTCTATTGAACGTTATGTTACAGAGCTGGATGGATATCACATTATGGTTCAGCTAAGTCATGGATGTAACGATGGGAACATTGCAGGGGGAACAGTTTCAAAAATGGTTATGTACCCCTTAAGCATTAGTGGTAACAAAGATATTGTAGTGTATGATATGGGTTGGAGAGACGGTGTACCAGAAGATATAAAGGTCAGACATATTATCGAAAAAATAATACATCATTTCGATAATACCTATATTGACTGGGAGCAAGAGCAACGAAAAGGGAAATTGACTGCAATGGTTTGAAGAAAGCTAACTCTAAAAATTTGTTTACAAATATCACCACGAGATATAATATATCTAGTGAGGATATTTTTTGTAAAGTGTGCTTTAAAAATCAGTCTGTACATGGAGGTGAATCGACAGTGGGGTTTATGATTGCTCAACGTGCGTATATCAAGCTTTATCTGATTACGATGGTTGAACAGCACAGGGGATATGGTTACGAAATGCTGGAGGAAATGAAGCAGGAATTCAAAGCCTACGGATATGTACCACCCCAAAGTGAGGTATACCGAGCCTTGCATGAACTTGTGCAACAAGGTATTTTATATCGCACCAAGAAGTTGAAAGGCGGTGATCCAAAGGTCGATTTCCAAGAGATCGTTTTGTATCATTTTACGCCTGGTGGAACCGAGAAGGCCGAGCTATACAAAAAACAGGTTAAAACTGACCTGGATCGCTGTCTGGGCATGCTACACAAGGCGGTGAATGATAATTATTCGTAAAATGTATGGTATGGTGCAACCTGTATTCCTGTTCACGTTTAGTATTATGTTGACATTGACCACACTCTCGTCCGCTAGTCTGATTTTTGCTAACGCTCTGATCCTGAATATGATAAAATAAACCAAATGGGTTGTCCCACTATTCCCGCTCGTGCGTTATAGTATAGCGGGTTCGGGTATATACTGTTACCAAGTTCCACTTGGAGGTGTATACATGGACGATTCAACAGAGGAGGAAAAAAAGATGATTAAAGACAAACAAGTCGTTCAAAAAACTATCGAAATGAAAGATGCAGATATATTGAAGATCGCTAAACAAGGCGCTTCAAAATATCGTGGCACTTTGGATAAGCTGAGTAAAAATTAATGTATGTTCGATTAACTGCAAACCAAATTATAGCTATTCACGATCAGGAGTTAGCAATATCATGTGGACTGAGCGGTCTGAGAGAACCAGGATACTTGGAATTCATCGCTGATAAGCCTTTTACAGAAGTTTTTGGCGAAGAACAGTATCCTGGTTTATTTTTAAAAGCAGCGGTGTTGATGTCTGGACTCATTCAATCGCATTGCTTTAATGATGCGAACAAAAGAACGGGAGTCTTGACTACGTACATATTTCTAAACGTCAATGGATATGAACTAGATGCAAATGAGGAAGATTTGTTTAGGATGGCAATTCGAGTAGCAACCAATGATGTAGACAATTCTGTTCTAGCCAAGTGGCTAGAACAGAATTCTTATAGAATATAATGAAAAGCTCTCAGCCTGCAGGCTGAGAGCTTTTTTTACACCAATGGTCTCAAGCTTAATGGATTTAGAGGAATGACTGAAATAAAGGCTCAGGTAGGCATTTAAGCTCGTCCAAAAGAGTTTAATCTTTAGAGATCCCAGATGTCTAGATAATGCTCCTGAGTGGCAATTACGGGCGCAGAGAAGCAAAAAGATTGGTATCAGGACTTAGGTTTTTTTCTTATTTTAAGGCCGTTATTTTGGGCTGATTTTAATATATCTTTGATTAATTGATCTGCTTGTGTAGGTTTTAAGTTCATGATCCAACACCTCCTATATGGAAGTATTGACCATTCAAGATGTTGGCATACTTCTGCCCTACTCGATCATAGATTAAAAATAAGTCTGCAACACGACAACAGTGTTGCTAGGATAAATGGTTAGAGGAGGGGTCGAATTTGAAAAAGGAAGAGGGGCGTAAGACCAGAAGTGATAAGAAAATTGCTGTAGCACCATATGTAAGTAGTGAAGTATACGAGATGGTAAGTCAGGTGAGTTATATATCGGATTTACCAATAAAGTCTGTTGGAGAACGATTGTTCCAGGAAGGGATTCATTCTCGGGTGTTACTTGACCATATCAAAGGTTTATTCCGGAGAAATTATCAGAGGACTGGTGAACATATGTATGTTGGAGATTTAACTCTAAGTCCATACAGGCCCAACTTTGAAGGGGAGAAGCAAAGACTGCATATGCGAATGCTTACTTCTTATCATGATCGCCTGACGGACCTAGCGTATGCTCTAGACTGTTCGAATCAGGCCGCTGCTGGTCTGGTGATCGAAACAGCCGTGATGAGAAAAGACATACTATATCCTTTCCTTGGACAAATCATTGTGCGTGAATTGGATACCCAACGATACAACCAATTACGCAGCTTATCCAGGTTTTTGGATGCTCGAAGCAAAGATGCTTACATAACGACACCTGTACTCATGCGATACATCGTGGAGCAGAGTTTAAATGACCAGCAAAAGCTGAACAAATCACTCGATCAGCTCGGATTCGGAAATTGAGGAGGGTTATCGTCTACAGCGATCCAATCACCTGGATCTGAGTCAGTAACTTTGGAAATTGCGTAAATCAGATCCACAGGTAAAAACTTTAATTTCCCTCTAAACATACGAGAAATGGTCATTTTACTGAGCGGGATCGTCGGATCAAATTCATTGATTTTCTCTACAAGGTCTTTTTGACTCAGAATCCCTGCATTGATCATAACTTTTTTTAAATTTGAAAAATTAGTTGCCATTCGAGCACCTCCTAATCTTTACTATATCATATCACCGTAAGATATTAAATATCTCACCGGAATATTATAGAGCATTAATAAACAATAAAAAAACAGTGAGTATTGAATCTCACTGTTTTTTTATTGTTTTATCAGTGGAAAAATCTTTTTTAAATGCCTTACCTTATACTGGGCTAAAGGTGCCCGGAGTTCACAGTTCTCGAACTTTAAGTAAGCTTGGTATGGAGTAGACTCGATGTGCTCCACACCGTCTAAATTCACAAGATTCCCGGTATCAGAAGGAAAGAAATCCGGAAAAACGTGATGACACATTTCAATGGTCAGAGGCACCGTATAGGTGCGGTCTCGTGTATAAAAACGAGGCACTCTGTAATTTGCTTTTGCGTCCCACAAGTCAATCATGATTACGTCCTCAGCAGGAAGAAACACTACAGCTCGAGACTCGATATCAATCACTAACATGCTAATAGGACATCGAGTCGGCTGGGGCTCATGTATCTGGTACTCATACATATATCTCTTATACGTCGGAATATCATCATGACGAATGATGGTTTTAAAAGCGGATTGAATAAAGCGAATTTCGTAATCATCAATGGTGTCTTTGATGTACTCAACGGCTTGCAAGTTAACGAGAACACCTTGGTAAAAAGAAGAGAAGTGAGAAAAAATGGCCTGACACTCTCGGATGGATGTAGGAACTGTAATGCGTATGTCAGCAGAATGAAACAACGGAACTCGGACGTTATTCTTTGGCTCCCATAAATCGATGGCAAGCAGGTCGCTGACTTTAATTTTAGCTGCCTGATCAATTTCATTATCCGTAACTTTTGTTCCGAGCAAATATCTTTCATACTCCATCTAAGATGGTTTTATTTTTTCGGTTTTAATTCTTTGGGTAAAGCTGGAGCACCGATTACCCCTTTTTCTTTTATAGCCGTTTTTTGAGCAGATCGCCCCAAATTCTCAGAGTATAATCTAGATATTTTTTGTATTAATTTCATGGTCTGTTACTCCTTTCGTTTTTTGTACTATGGGAAGTATTAATACCGCCTGCACCAAGAAAGTAAGTGCTAAAACGGGAGATGCAATCACAAAGTTAGCTAGGCATAATGTTACAGTGATAATCTTACAAAGCACCGGTGATGTGGATGGAATGGATTCCGTCGTAAAATTCGGTGCATATATACCATAGATTATCGTCGAAATTGCCGTGAAAATGAATACCATGGCTGGCGCTACGTTGATTTGTGGGATCATACTAAAGATGAGCGCAGAAATAATGGCACAGGCGGTCAGAGATTCCATGTGTAGCCCACCTGAAAATTTGCGCATCAGTACAAAGGTAAAGAAGGATATCAAGGAATACATCAATTCACCGGAGGCCCATCCCAATAACGCAGTAAGGGCTAAGGCAGCTCGGAAATTTAAACGAAATCCAAGCTCATAGGCCATAACAGGTATTGGGACCGTACCTTTAGGATCCATTGCTCTTAGTTTTTTTGCGATGCGCAGCGATAGCAGTTCTAACATCTTCGTAATCTCTCCTCTTTGAAAAGTAATAAGAGATCAGGAATGTGACAATAGCAAGGATGGTTAGGCCTACCACATTAGATCGGTACAATAACAACAGCGTGGTACAAATCGTCAGCGCTGACAGGCAGCTGCTCGCGAGAATAATGATGTTTTTATTAGATAGATAGTCTTCCTTCAGGAAGAAATCATGCGGCGGCTCTTTAATAAACGAGAAACCAAGATTAAATTTGGCGAATACATAAGCTAAGGCTATAACAAGTGCATCTGATGTGATTTGAATAATTTGAACATAGAGCCCGTCATTTAGCGTTAGAATACTTGAAGCCCAGTGCCCTCGATATGTACCCATATAATATATAGCTAATTGAGTTAGAGTATAGAGCGAAATACCTGCACCAATGATAAATGAGGCTAAATGAATCTTAATGTTCATACTAAATCTAAAAAATACGACGAATAATAAATACTGTAATGGTAAATCAAACAACGGAATACCAATGACCATACGCATGATATACGAAAAGATTGAAATGCCTATGGCGAACAATAGTATCTTATATCGGTGCTTCCACAGTGGTAGCCGATATAGTTTTAGAATTAAAGACGTCTCTGCAACAGCATCCAAAATGCCTAGTCCTAAGTATAATGAGGACCCAATCAAGTAATTCACTCCTTTTTAATGCTACTTTTAGCCTACGTATAACAATAGGTGATTATTGATATGGGTGTCTATAAAAAAAATCCACCGAGTAAACTACTCGGCGGATTTTTTGCTTTTTCTATTTACCCAAAAGTATAAAACGATGGGTCCGAAAATTAAATATAGACCGAAGGTGATACAGAAGTTGTTATAATCAAAGCTCATTTAAAACTCTCCCTTATGTGTGGTATAGTGGAGAGGCGTGGGATCAGCAATTTCACGCCCCGGCCGATTGCTCGAACAATCGGCTTTTTTTGCTGCGTTAATTTGATTGTGCAACAAGTCAAGTTCCATGGAAATCTCAATCATTTGCGGTGATGTCAAAGCGTATGAAAAACTGAGCTCATGCATTTTTTGTCGTAATTCCTCGAAATTATAGAAAAGAGAGTTTTCTTCTTCCATATTATCCCTCCAAATATCTCATGAGGATATCTTATATCACCACGAGATATTTGTCTAGCTTTTTTTCCTAATAATGTGTATAATATATCTTGTGGAGATACAATCCACACAATTACAGGCATTTTAGAAAAAGAGGTGAGTATGTGGGTTTCATCGGTTCCTTCTATAGGTTCCCTCTTTGGTTCCGAAGCGAATAGGTATTCATTTTTTTTGAAAGACCTTGATACATAAGGGTTTTTATAAAAAATTAAGCAATTCGTGAGACGGGAACCATAACCCGGAACTATAAATGGGAACTTGAAAAAAACATACTATCCACCCTATGTCAAGTGTAAGTTAGGGTAGATGAACTCGGCAATTCGACATTTATTTTCGACAAACTTCGCAAACCTGACATGATATAGTTTTAATTACTGGCAAGTGCATTTAGACGCATTTTAGTGTCTAGGACTATAGACGTGAAGGGAAGTAAAGTTATGTGGGAAGAGATTGAGAAGAACGAGGCGTTTCATAACGCTACATATAAGCAAATCAACAATAAAATTGAGCAACTGATGGCAGAAATGCCAGAAATGAAAGAAGAGTTATTGGAATTGGAGAGTTGGTTTCAAGACATTAATGTAAAGTCTCAAGCCGATATGTACATCGCGGGTTACACCAAAGGCCGCGAAATGGCAATGGAAGAATTCCAGGAGAGATCCAGTGGAGTAAAGGGAGAGAAGACACGTACAATCGGATTCTTTCGACGTAAAAACCTCTTAAATCCGGCAAAATGATAGGTAATCCACAGATTTAGCTATGATTTTCAAAATGTGTGTGCTAAAATGTGGATAACAACAAACCTAAATGTATGCAAAAAAAAATAAAATAGCCATTGTAATTAAGCAATCTGGTTAATGAGCGCCAACTCATTAGCAGATGTAGAATCCCCGATCTTTCCCATCGGACAATCCTTAGCTTAACACAATGACTATGTGATACACGTTATTTCAATACCTCTTTGGTGTTGACTTAACTTAAATTTACCACATAGTCGTTATATTTTCAAGTGTTTAAAGCCACCGATTTGTCTTGTATAAGACGGGTCTGTGGCTTTTTTGGTTTCCATACATAGGATCAGATCCATCGAAATTTAATTTAATTATTTACATTTTTTACCTCTAGGCAATAGGGGTCTAGTTTTTTTCGGCCATAAGATAGAACGTATGTTCCCATTATGTGAATGATAGAAGCTAGATTCGTGTGCAGTGCCATCGAGAAATGCATTTTTATCTTGATGGCAACTCAGTAGCAATCACTTTCTATCTCTGCCTTTGAAACTTGGACCAGCTATTTTCAAAGTTTCCTAGAGGAGTACATAACAAACGATTGATTTAAAACAATGCTGATGCAACTTTGCCTGATAAACACACGAAGGATCACACCCATGCGAGTGGGAAAGCGATCAATGGATGGGAGATCAGCAAAGAGGTATGCGGTACGGCAAGGTAATCAAATATCGGGCGCTGGCTTACTAGCCGAAATGCCACACAAAACGACAATAAACAAACTCAGATAGCCCGTAAGGTCTTGATGTTGATGGTGATGGTAGTCGTCCCACCCTCCCCGAAGCGATCCCCTGGCGGGCTTTTACAGTCTAGGCGCAACGTCCAGGTAAGCAGCACAGCGCTGGGGATGTCCTCCGTTAGATGGGTAGAAGTCTATTTGCGCCTGCCCCTTTCAGATTGGGCGTTGTGACTCCAACGACCCATAATCCCGTTGTGAGGGCTTATATCAAGCCCTGGCTGGCTGCAAGAGTTAGGTAAAAACTATACGTGTGATCGCACAACCTGCACACGTTGAATTGCAGTAAGGTGACCGACTGACGACCCGATATACGTCATTCGATTTCCGCAGCTCCCCCCCCTTTGGGGGGGGCTGCGGCTCTCTCCCTCCTCGCCTCAACCGTCATCACGATCAAACCCTTCTTGTCAAGCAAAAGTTTAGAGCCGCAAATGGAGGGGCGGGAGCGGGGAGCATGCTTTAAATCCTTTAGGCATGCGTAGCATGGCTTCCTTCTTACACGGGCTGTGGATAACTGAGGGGCGAGGTACAAGGGATATCCACAAGCAAGAATGATAGATAAATGAAGGGTGAAGGAACGGTGGTTCACATGGCCGTAACGCGAACCGAAGCTTGGGGTCAACGTGATTTTCGTTGTCCCCACGGTGAGGTGAGCGATGCGGAACGGAGCGAAGCGACGCAATGTATGGTAGAACGGTAACGTATGGTATACGAGCTGCTCTTTTACTTATGGAGAGTGTTCGAAAGGATGCATACATGATAAATGATGCAATAGCAGAGGATCAACTGTTATGAAATAAACAGTACCTGAAAAATTGTAAATAGTGACTGATTGTCTTGTTGCTCATCTGCTCTTGTTTCTAAAGATACTTCGTTTAAATGCAGCTATGGAAAAAAGGCGTATCTCTACTCGATTTTTTTGCTGAGAGAACAAGAAATTTAAGGTATCTTTTCTTGCAAGTCTTTAATAGAGGGCTAAAATCGCCGCTTCTGCTGCATTTTCCGATAATGTAGAGGGAATTGTAGCTAGAAACCTCCGAAGCGCTTTAGAGAGGCCTGTGGAGCTCAAGCGCGCGGCAAAGTTAGGAGCCCGCCTTATTTAAAGTATTTCTCCTGAACGAAAAAAATATACCTACCAATTCAAGAAATAATTCTCTTTTCAATCTATTCGATGATCTACACTATCTGTCGGTTTGAGCACTGCAGTGAGATTAATTAAAGGCCTGGCGGGTATATAACATGCTTAAAAAGCATACAAATTTTTTGAAGCTGTTACTGTATTGAGATTCACTAGAAATAAAAAAAGAATCCGCGCAAAGGGATTCTTTTTTATTACCGATTTGTATCACTATTTTTTTCATTCTCAAATTCTATTCGCAGTTTTTCATCCATATACTTTGAAACGTATCTTTTTACGTATAAATCACGCTCCGATATGTTCTCTGTTTTACTGAAAAGGCCTGTTCTAATGAGTCGCTTACTTGCAGGTAGCTTAGACCACTCCTCTAATGCCTCAATCTCTAAATTCATACGCACTCTATTAATTGTGATCCTGTCGGTAATTTCTTGCTGTCTCACCGCTGCCCGATCAACAGTTGATTTCTCCTCAATGAGTAGCCTTTCTTGAGCTTGCTCTTTTCGAAAAAATTCGGATTGTTGTTCTAGAAGGTTTTGAACCTCTCTCTTTATTGTTGAGCTGAACTCAGCAAAAAGGACTTCATTATCAACGACTTGATTTGAAATATAGTCGTCTGGAAAAGATCGAAATTCAAATGGAGGATCATTTTTAAATAAAGCGTTGATGCCTTGTATATTATAATTTTGTGCTCGTAATTCTATGATTTTAAATCCGATTTTCAGATCAAGTCCATCGTAAACTTTCTGACCTGTTTCTGAACGGTTGATGTAATGTATTTTGAGGTCCTCAAGATTGTTGAACCATCTATTTACTGTTGAAAGATGCATATCTAGTTTGCTAGCAAATTCCGTGATTTGCCAAAATTCCTCTTTGGACATACAGCTCACCGCCTTTCTCAGTTATTAATAACGTAAAGCCTAGTCATAGTCAAGCGAAAATAAGGGTGTACTAATCCATAAATTAGCACTAATAAATTAGCGAATGATTAGTAAGCTAGCGTATTTTCTCAAGATGGAAACACTAGATAGCTTTCTATGGGCTTTGATAGTCTAGCGCTAATGTATAGTCTAGCACTAAACTATCAATAACCTATAAATAAGGCGTATGTTCAGGGCCTTCTACTGCCCGTTGTGGGGGTTTTGGCGAGAAAATCGTAAGCCTATAATGCCTCGATCATCAATAGTCCAGTAGATGACAAATTACAGGTACATAAGACATCAAAAAACCAGAGCTTCTATGCTCTGGTTTTTTGATGTCTTATTAAAGTAAAAAATCATCATCATCTTTTGCTTTTTGGGTTGATTCGCCAGTATCGAAGAGATCAAATTCATTGTTCACTTCTGCTGGTAAAGCAGCTTTTTTAGTTTCAATTGTTTTGAAGTCGGAGAGATTCAAAAGGGGAGTACTCCGATTATTTCTTTTTTCTTCAATTTCTTTTTCTTCTGATTCAATCTCTTGAAGCATATTTACAATTCGAGCTGGAAGCTCCGAGCATACTACACCTGTATATATAATTGCTTTAGGGATTTCTTCAGTTGTTTTTTTCGTTTCATTTTTTATAGTACGGCTATCGATTTTACCGTACTGATTGTTATCAATTAACCCGGAATGGGGCTTTTCCGCTCCAGCAATGAATTTACCAAACGTCTCCTCAATTTCTTTGAAGATAGGATCCGTTATTATAGGATTCTTTATTGGATCAACCACTGTTACAAATCCATTTACAGCATCAAGTTCATAATCATAGTCGTCGGCGGTTGGAGAGTTTCTAAAGCTTCTCTCTATGATTTGCTTAATTGAGTTTCCTTCTAAACCGTCTTCGTTTGAGATGTAAGCTTTACCTAGTGATAGATAACCTGGCGTACTAAGCACGTCAAGTAATTCGTCCTCGTCAAACGTTTTGGATGACGGGAGGGACGTAAGGAAAGCTAGCTCAGTGAAGATAGAAGCGAGAGCGCTATTTCCATAATCCGTCCAAGCTAATTTTGTTTCAGTGTTGGAGAAGATACCTTCTGTCATCTCAAACAGTTTTTCGTTATCGACGATGATAGCAGCTCCGCATGTCCCATTTTTGACCATGCTATCTATATGGGATAGACCCCATCTAGCATTTTTCTTGAGTCCTCGCTTCTCCCAAGAACCTGGTACGGACACAATTGGCCCGAAAGTAGGTTTGCCGTTGAATAGCTTACGTACTCTGCTTAAATTGGAGAGGATCATAGGAACAGCTGCATTGCCGGTACCGCCACCCATACCACCAATAACAAAGACATGATCGGAATCAATGACATCTTCGTGTTGCAGTAAAGCTAGTATTTGTTCGCGGTTATCTTTAATGGCCTGTTGACCGCGAGTAATGTCCTTAACCGCTCCATTATAGTTGTTAAGCTTGATAATGTTTTTGATCACTTTCAGATCACTAAGGTCTGATTCTGATGTGTTAACAGCGTGGACTTTATGCTCTAAGCGAGCAAACTCATCGCCTTGTCTACCGCCATATTGACCAGCAGCTATAAAGGTGAATTGTAACTTGTGTTTGTTCCCGTCAGTTCTTCTTAAAAATCCTTCCAAAGTAATGAAGCCAAGTGCGTTAAATTCCATAATCTATTCCTCCGTTTTCGTATGATTATTTGTAGGGTTATTTTTTAAGTATTTTGCTAGTTGTAGCCCCAACACATCGTTGGTGAAATACTTCTTTTGACGTCTGTCGTTAGCTGAAGGTTCGCAGTAAACGAATCCGGTACATTCAAAAAGAAGGAGTGCTTTTTCCACTAGATACCGGTCTGAGAACTTTTTAGTAAGATCTGTCCAGGTAATTCCACCTTCGTTTCTAGCATTCCAAACGGCACCGAACACCTGTATTAGTTCGGATGGAGTTCTTTTGACTATGTAATCGAGTAATTCGGGTGGATACGATAGAGAGTTTTGATTCATTACATCGACCTCCTTAACACAATTTAACAGTTAACGACGCGTAACGCAACACTATTAATAAAAATAACGACGCGTTAATTTTTTTTAATGGATAAACTCTTGTTATATAAGGGTAAAATAACGACGCGTTAATTTTGAATTGGCAACAAGTTACATCGGAAATTTTTAATACAGTTATCGAAATAGAAAGTAAGTTACTGTGACTAAGGTGCTAGGGAAGCAAATACAACTTCATATATAGCCAACTAGGATAGGAGCCATGGATTTACGTATGATTTTTAACGACACGTAACGTTACACTAAATCAAAAATAACGACGCGTTAATGTTCTGTCTTTTATTTTATGCCTTATTTAGCTGTGAGTACTGTTTATTCTTTTATTAAGATAGTCATATGGGGACGGCCCGATCACGGTTGGATCTATTGTGGCGGGGCTCTGGAGGCTGCATATATGCGGACTTGATTATTGCACTTTTAATTTAATATGGACCTCCTAATCAATTAAGAAATACCTAATAATGGGTTAAATCTAGTGAAAAATTAAATTATATGATCATAGAATTTAAAGTCGACATTCCTTTTGTAATCATATATTTTAAAGTCAACTTTAAATTTATCTTGAAAAAAAGAGTGAGTTTGTGGCAATATGTTCCTAGAGGATTTTAATTTAAACAGACCGGTTAGTTAAATTAGATTAGATTCAGTTTAGGGAGGGGAGTAGAATTCATGAATGATCGGGAGAGCATGAAAAGATCAGTTAGAACGAAAGGGATCGGTGATACAACCTCAGTAACGATCCCAGCTCAATATGTAGATTGTATTACGGGGGAGATTAAGCCCGTAACTCCAGAGATATTACATAAGGTTAACTCAGCACTATCTCAGCGAGAGCTAGTACATCTAGTTTTTACGGGAATTGCTGCAGTAGATTCTTTAGGAATGATTAAAAGCTCATTTAATGAGATACAGACATCATTAAATGAACTTATGGGTTGGAATAGTAAAGCTATGTAGTTTAGCAAATGAGCATCAAAGAAGGCAATTAAGCCTTCTTAGCTAGGCTTTCTAGAATTGCTATGATGTGTCCCTGGTCTTCTGGAGATAGTTGTCTGTAGTATTCGATTAATTGTATCTCACTTGGGCTATAACCAAATTCACTGTCCATTTCTGTTTCTGAGATAAAGATATCCCAAACATCAATGCCCAAACCTTGAGCGTACTTCTCGAGATTGGCCATTAGAGGCAACACTTTGTTGTTTTCCCATTGAGATAGAGTTGCGGCTGATATATTAGTCAGTTCGTGCGCTCTGTGTAGTGTCAAATCCCTTTTTTTACGGATTGTACGTAGTTGTTTTCCAAGATCCAAGGGGGCTCCTCCTAAATATGATTGAACTTACTTCTAATATAATCTCAAAAATAATTGCCCTTGGACATAGTTATGTTATCTATGTCTATAAATTTGTCATTAGTTTAAAGTTGGCTTTAAATTAACCTTAATAAAATTTATTGTGGAGTATAAAATCATACAACTTCGATTTTACATAAAGAACTATCCCTAAAAACCGGAGGTAAAAAATAGTGGAAAATTTCAATCGAATTATGGTGACGGAACAGAATATTTTTGCAGTACCTAAAGATTGGCTTATCATCAGGTATGAGCACCTACAGAAGAAAATTAAAACTTCCAAAGACGCAAATCAGGTGTTTGATTTCAAACGAGAAGTCGGAATCATTGATGGTTTTTTTGAAAGTAATAAAGAACCTCAAAATTTATCTGAAGTTGATCAAGATGAGGTACGTATACCTAAGCCGTTAAAGAGCCAATATGTACCGATTGTGGAGGCTAGGTTAGATACACATTATCAAAGAATGATAAGAAAAACAGAACTTGGCCGAGACATAAAGTATGCTTCAGAATTCAGAGCTGCCATGCCTAAAATTACAGCAAGTTATAACTTGTCTAGTGGAGGATCTGCTGGAGAGTATCAGTCTTCGACAGAACAGGCTGTGCTCAAACCGTTCGATAGATATGAGCGGCTCCAGCAAGAGCTATATGATCTGGAAGAGGATATGTATATGATGTCCAGTGTAGTGATCCCTAAGTTAGATTCCGAACAAAGGGAGTTAATAGAGAAGCGTTATTTCACGAAAGAAAGGGTCACGGACAATCTTGTAATGGACGTTCTATGCTGGCATAGGGCTAAATATTATCGGATAAAGAAAGCAACTTTATTGAAAATAGCGAGTGAGCTCAAGCTCATTTAGAAAATACTTTTTGCGAACTAAATACAAACTAAAAGTGTACTAAAAACGAACAAAATACTTGAAATAAAGTGATATATTAATAGCGTGCAGTTCCTAAGTCGCCCAATGTGGCGACTTTTTTTATTATACATTCTTTTAATTTATAAATGAGGTGAGAGTATTGCGCGTTATTTTGTTTCAGTTGGATATCAATGAATTGACGTATCCAAATATCAAATTTATTAAATCAAACTCTATGGAAGATCTTGAAAAATCACTTCAACTAAGTCGTCCAGATTTAATTTTAGTACGAGAAGATGATGTTTACTCTGTTTTAAAAGAAGCAAGTAAATACAGCATTGATTTGGCTGTTCTTGTGAATGCCCTATCCTCAACATTGCTTCGTAAATATACAGCGGATGGTGTTAAACATGTATGGGGATATGAAAACTGGATTGAAGAAATTGGTCAAGAATACGATTTAGTTGTGCCAAACGATCAGAAAGCGGAAAAAGAAGAAGACCAACGTACCTTTGATTTTCCTACGAGGACTACATTTATCGCAGTTGGCGGGGTCTACGATGGAGCCGGTAGTACACATACTTCTTTGATGTTAGCTCAATATCTAGCTTATACCACGCGAAAACCAGTCGGTGTTTGGGAAGCAGGGCCTAACCCACGTTTTGGATTTTATGATTTTGTTTTGAATGGCGATAGGGGCACGGAACGATCAAGATTCGAGGTAGGGAACGTAACTCTATTTAAAGGTGATGTGGATTACAGTCAGATCAAATCCGTGGCTCAAGACTTTACATACTTCATTATCGATTTAGGACGGATTGAGGGCATGGCTGACAGTATAGAGATATTTGCGAATGCGGACCTGCCGGTACTCATTGGATCTGGAAGTAGTTGGAGAACCATTGAGATAGTTACCTTCTGTCGCAATAACATCAATCTTCCTCAAGACCGCTGGAGAATCGTATTACCTTTGGCGACAAATGACGCTAGAGAACAAATGCAAAGCATATTAAGAGGTAGACCCGTATTTAATGTGCCGTGTTACACAGAACCCTTTTCAGTCCAAGATGACGAGGACGAAACTCTACAAGGGATTTTATCTCCTGTACTACCTCAAAAAAGAAAACGAAAACTATTCGGTTTTTTAGCTTAGCTTGAGTGAGTTCTGCTGGGAGAGGAGGTGAGATAAGAGATGAATAAAAAGGGACATTTAGCTTCTGCCATTGCAGCTGGAACAGGAGTATTACTTATGTTGCCATCCATTAATGCAGCGACGAGTTTGCTACCGTCTATAGCCCTTATTCTAGGTGCAGCTGCGGGTGGGTTTTCACCCGATTTTGATCATAAAACGAGCACGGCCAGTCAACTCATTCAATTTTCTGCTAAACGGAGGGCGAGATTGCGTTTTCTGGCGATGTGTTTCCTCTTTATTGGAACATTGATTTGGGGATGGGCTAAGTTTAACGTATCACCCACGCCAGAATGGTTGGTACATAGTGCACCACTATGGATCGGTGCCGGTTTAATTTGTTCACTGGCTGCCAGGCTGAGGGTTATTGTATTGATCGGACTCGGTGTAATGTTGGTTTGGGGATATAGTCAGAATGATTGGCACTGGGTTTCAGTTGTTGCCGGCTGCTCATTTTTGCTATTGCCATTCGTTAAGCATAGAGGTGTCATACATTCACCTGAATTTGCACTACTGCTGAGTTATAGCTTATGGCTATTTAGCGGTGAACAAGGCATCATGGTTCAGGCATTAATGCTTGGATTTATCGTAGGATGGTGGGCTCATCTGGTGGGGGATTGTTTTGGGAGGGAGGGCATATCGTCGTTATTAATTCCCAAGTTCAAAGTGGCATTAAAACTTTTCCACAACGGAGGCCAAACGGAAAGCTGGATCTCGCGGTTTTGTTGGATCGCCAGCATATGTATTTGGATGATCCTGATTAGTCGGAATTTCCATGACTTCGGTTTGATGCTTTCCAGCAAACTTCTCCCATAAGAAGAAAGGAATTATTATATGAAAAAAACATGGATGTCGCTCATGATCATGATCATGAGCTTATTTGTATTGCCGCTTTCTGCCTTTGCAGATGAAAGTAATCCAATGACTAAGATCAAAGAAGAGGTGAAAATCGACTTTGGTATTATAAACGGAATGAATTTCTTCTTTACTCCTTTGGGTAAAGTGATTTCTCTTATCGTATTCGCAGGGTTACTTTTCTTAATCGGTAGAATTATATGGAGAATCGTTAGAGTTTCAACAGGAAAAGCATCCCTAAAGGACAAATGGTTCTGGATAGAAAACGGAATATCATTATTGATTATCTTCTTAATTATTAACGGATCTTTCTTCGCTTTACTTGAATCCATTTTCAGTTGGACAGATAAGCAGGATCTCGTTGGTCCGACAGAATAAAGTAAACTATCAAGCGGCGTCCTTGCAAAAGGACGCCGTTTTTTAAGGAGTGGCTATTTTGTATCTTGCCTATATACCAGAAGACTCAGGTAATGATTCGGTGGATCCTAATGCTCAGTATTTAGATCAATTGAAAAAGGTATACGTCGTAGATCCGAACGCTGTGGATACAGTAAATTGGGTACTTGTTTTCGCAGGTACTATAGGAACCATTATATTTGTGGTCGCGATTGTAGGGTGGATATATACCTTTGTTCTATATATGGCTTCAGTCTCTCTAGGAAGAGCATCTTTGAAAAACAAAAAATTCTGGATTCAAATGGTAGGTAGCTTGTTTGTGATCATATTCTACTCCACCGGTGTTCTCTTTGCATTTGGTTCAGAAATGTACAAATTGCTTCAATCATGGGGGACATTATGAATAATTTACAACTTAAACGCATTGGAGTTGTAATGATTCTTATTTTTGCGTTCATTACATCTTTTGTACCTTATAACGCAGCGGCTTCAGAGGTGCAAAGTACAAGTTCCAACACAAGTACATCACAACCACCATCAGGAGAGGAAGTCCAGTCTGAATCTGGATCGGGCTCAGACAAATGGTACATACCAGACTGGGTTATTGATCTCATTGAGAAGATCGACAATATGATTCAAAATTTCAAAGATTTAATGTCTGGAAAGCTTATTAAAGAAGCTATCGTTGGTTTCATTGTTCTTATGACAGACGATGCATTAACTCCATTGTACGATGCATTTTCAAAGGGTTTTCTATTTACACCGCAAGTAGCCGAGATTGATGGTGTTTGGTCAACCTGGTCCATATTTATGATTCTTGCAATGGTTGCTATATTATTAGCTGTCTTGTTTTTGTCTATTCAAGTATACCGAGGAAAGGCCGCATTAAAAACGATTTTAAAAACGTTTATTGGTGCATTCGTTATCAATTTTATAAGTTTAACCATCTTGAATATCATCAATGTTTTAATCAATATGGGTACTCAAAATATGCTGCAAGGTGCCTTAGGAACGTCTGGAATTATATATCAAGGTTTAGATGGCCAACAAATCCTTAAAGCACTTATTGTAGGCGTGGAAGGTATTACTGATCCAACATATGCGGGTCAAACATTAGGGCAAGTGGTTGTTGAAACACCTGGTGGAGTATTTGTTCTAATTTGCTATTCCTTATTCATTGTTCTCCCATTCTATTTAGTTGTTGTAGGTAAACAATTAGTGCTCATATTGATGGCTGTTCTGGTACCAGGATGGATATCTTATGCTGCATTTTCTGGAAAATATGAAACCTTGATTGGATTTCTTAATCTGTATATCCGAACGTTATTTACTGGTTTTCTATGTGCTATATATTGGGCAATATTTGTACAGCAACAATCCAAATGGTCTAAAGGAGAAGGCTTTTTTGCTGCTTTAGGTATCCCTCCCGTATTGCTTGCTCTATTTATGGGTTTAATGTTACTCTTCGCAATCTACTTTATATGGATTAAGCCACTTTTCAGTGCGATTAAAAATCCGATCTCTCTGAATGGTGCAAATGTTGTAGAGGGTCTTAGTAAGTTTGGTGTGAAAACCTCAGAATCCTTATCTAACATGGGTAAGCGCTTCGGATCCGAGGGACTACAAAAGAGAGCATCAGACTTAGAACATGCATCTAGAAACCTAGGAGATACTGCTGAAAGGATAAAAAATCAAAGGAGTGTTACTGCGGATAGTATTGCGTCGAGGTTAACAGGCGGGATATCTGATTCCATGCGGAATTTGGAATATAAAGAACCTGAAACCTGGGTGAAGGAAAGCAATAATATTATTTCGGTTGAGGAAAATGATATTGAGCTGGGTACTGCTAAAACATTTGTTTCTACCGAGAACATGGAGAAAAAACTTGTAGAAAAGGGTTTTGCAGCTGGAGCTGTGATTGATATCAAGGGTGACGATAAAAAAACAGTAGAAGCACAGCTCGCAAGTCTGGAATCGGAGCAAAGAGAAGGAATTCGGTGGAGCACTCACACAGGAAAATTATTTATACCTGACGTGGCTGATAATGTCTATGAGTCTTTACAGAAAGCCGGTGTAGACGTTTCCGTTATCCAGGAGAGCTTTGAGAAAGATGGTCTAGCAGTCCAAATGGAGACAGGTAAGCCAATGATGCTTGAAGAAACAAAAGGCGCAGAGAAAGCCCTGAAAGCGGTAGAAAAGGCGTTACCATATCATGTTGAGACGAATCTATCTCCAGCAGATGCAAACCAGATGTACAAAGAAATGTCCAGTCGATCAGATGAGTTTGATTGGGTTGATGATTTGCAAATGGAGAATGACAAGCTTTGGATCCCTAAAGAACATGCAGAGGATATTCAGCATGTCATGGAAGAAATGATTTCGAACCTTACTAATAAAACCAGAATGGACTTTCCAAAGAATGCTCAGTTTGCTGAGAAGATGATAACTGAATGGAAAGATCATGCAGGCAAGGAATGGGCTAAAGAGATTGAATTGGGCAAAGATGGATCTCACGTCTATGTTCCGGAAAAACATAAAAAAGAATTTGTTAAATCATTTGATGAGTATAGAAAGGATAAGACTCCGTTTTGGCGAGCTCGTAATGGTAAAACTTATGTGGTTAAAGATGGGGTTCCAGTGATGAATGGACAACCGCCTTTGAACGGTCTGGATATGGGCAGCTATGAAGCATTCCAAAATGAAATGCGTCATAAGCATGCAAGCCAGAAAAGAAAGACTAGACCGGAAACTAGGAGTAAACCAGAGACCAAAAAAAAACCTGAAAATAAGGGAGTTGGAGGTGGTGAGAAAAAATGAGTTCAAATGAAGAGCGCAAAGAACTTCAAGAAAAAGAGGATCAGCTCCTTCGTGTCACTGTCTTGGGTGATATACGGGAGGATGCTGAGTTTCTAGGATTAACGCTAACGGACATCGTTTGGATTGTGATTAATACGTTAGTTTGGGGCTTTCTTATGGTTTATGTTTTTCCATTTTCCATTTGGTTCAAGGGAATCTGGATAGCACTAGTCTTCGTATTTAACCTTGTTGGTAGAATGAAGAAGTGGCCCTATCGTCGCAAACGATTTATTAGATATATCCGACAGAAGAGAAATGGAGATGTGGCCGCTTTTATCGAACAGCTAGGTACGGAAGAAGACAGCTGGATATACCGTAACAAAAACAATAAGCGTGTACACATCGTTGCATCTATGGGCGCAATGCCCTGGAATACTTCTCTCTATAAAGAGAAGCAAAACCGTATTCAGGAATATGAAATGTTTTTGCGAAGCCTAGTCATGGAAGGTTTCACTGCAAGCGTAACTTCTGAAACAGTTCCTGACTTTCGACATGACTTTTGGGAACAAAAAAGACATACGGCTTCGGTCAATGATGGCATAAAAATGTTAAGAAATGGCCGAATAGATTTATGGGAGGATCTTGCTAACGCTGGTGAAGCCAAACGCAGCGAATACACGGTGACATTAAGTATTGACGAGAAAAATGTATCTACGATAGAACAAGACGAAGAAGATCAACTTAGTAACTCCGAAAAGAAGAGAAATCGCTTTATGACAGAGCTTCGACAAAAGAAAGAACGTATTTTTGTTCATCTGGAACGGTCCGGTCATGATGTTAATATACTTTCTGGGTTTGCAGTTCCAGAGATTCTAAGCCGATGGCTACACAACAAAGCGTGGGAGGAATGGAAGGTGTCTGGAGGTGGATGGGAAGAAGAATCAGATCAACATGAAGCGGATCATGAATCTACTGATACAAAAGTGGCCAAATTGCACGAACGATTTGCTCAAATGATATCTAGAAAACAGGTGGATGAGACGGCTGTAAGTAAAGAGGAATTGAATGGAACTCTAGAACTTTCAGATAAGGATACATCAGAAACACCAGAAGACACCGTAGAGACAGCTTTAAGGGCTATCCCTACAAAAGGTGAGGTTAATCGGAAAAGACCGCTAAACGCGATTTTAGGGTTGTTTAAGCGGATTTTGGTTCTAAGAAAAAAAGAAAAAATAAGTAATGAAGATGCTTCTTCTGATGATTTAATAGAACAAGAGGAGCAAGAAAGTGTTCATATTACAGAATCCAAGAATGAGAAGAAGCCAATACGAGATCTACTTCTAAATTTAAATGTGCTGAAATTAAAGGTGAAATGGTTTGAAAGGTCACGAAAGGCTACAATTATTGAACCGGTAAGGCATTCTGATCCGGATGAGATCGCTCTCGAATCTTCTAGTAATCAAAAGGATGTGGTTCCTCTTAGCGTAATTCCTAATGCCGTTACTGCATTAACATCCAAAGGATCAACAGGAACTACGTTTCTTGCTTCAAATTTAGCCGTGTCTACGAGCTTATCAGGCTATCGTACTGTACTCATTGACTTATCTCCTGATCGTGGAACTCTCACTGTTCTAAATCCAAAAAAAGTTTCAACATCAGAAGGATGGGAAAATTGGGAAACAAGGCACTCGCCTGAACAGCTAGAAATCAAAATACCTGGACATTATCCTACTTTTGAAGAAATCGTGAGTTGCATCGATGCGGCTGCTGTAGATTCAATTGTAATTATCGATGTGCCATGGGGTTATCCCGATCGACCAGCACTTGAGGAAAAGTATGGGCTTGTAGCAGTTCTTGATTGTGATTACCATCACTGGTTGCAATTTGAGCTATCTAATAGTGAGTGGTCAGGTCGCTTCTGGTTAAATCAGACCGATGAAACAATGACTAAATTTATGTCTCAACTTATAAAGGAGCGTTATTCAAAGGAGTTTTACGCTATAACACCCTACTATACAAACGCTAATAAATCGCTTTACCAAGGTAGACCTCTTACTCTTGATCCAGAGTTAAGGTCTATTTTTTGTGAGCACATGATGGAGGTGACATCTGAGCAATGCTAACCTATGCGAAACGTATAATTAAAGAATGGAGAAACGAACCAGAACAGCTATTGGTGAATCCAATTATTGAAGGTAAAGATAAGCATACCGGGCATCATGTGCGTGTCCTCATGATTAAGAAATATCATCCTTCAATTCTTGTAGGATATTTGGATCGATTAGACACCATTGTTTCTCGGAATGGAGCGACCCTACGTAAAACCATCCGTTATGCACCAACAGAAATGAAATTCGATTTCAAAATGAAAAATAAGCTTGCTCGATTGGATGAAAATCTGAAAACTGCAAGTGAAATGGATCCTGCTCGCAAAGCAGAGGTAGTTGCAAGACAAACTATCCTAGCTCTGAGAGATGGCCAAAATGATGATGATCGTAAGATCCTGGACATACAGACGTTTTTAACTATCTCTGCTGATAAAAAGAATAAATTAGATGCTGCTGAAGCAAGTCTACAATCATGGTTCAGGAATCATTCAGGAGAACTTGATAATTTATACCGTGAACAATTCGAAGCTATGCGGCAAGTCGCTCCAGTCCAAGACATCTACTCAGAAAACAGTGAGTTCTTTAATAAAAAACATTATGGTCAAGTTACGTTTGACTATATAGCCGCGCGAACATATCCCATGACACGGGGTTCCTTTTCAGAAGAGGAAGGGATGTATTTTGGAAGAAGAACTGAAGACGGTGGTTTCTACTTCATAAATTTATGTGATCCTAATGATCCTAGAGCTCAAAATGTTGCTGTATTCGGGAAAACGGGTGAAGGAAAGAGCTTCTTTTTGAAGGCGCTAGTCGTATCACTGGTGGATGAAGGTGTCGTATGTTTTGTATTTGACCTAGATGGAGAATGGGAGGATCTGTGTAAAGCAGTCGGCGGTATCTACATGGATCAGATGACTGACGAAGGTTTATATTTTGAACCTCTAACCATTATGCCGAGGATTAAAGAGATCGATAGCGATTCTATTAAATACAATAAAAACAGATACAAATCTGCGATTAGCAGTGGTATACGGACATTTTCTCTACTTGCTGAGAGATTGAGTAGGGAAGAGGTATACGAAGTAGGTGAGGCTATTCGAGCAGTATACAAATTAGCCAACATTGACAAGCGTAATCCGGATACATGGGAAAATTACGACGGGCCAAGGCCGACAATTCATGAAGCATTTCGCCAACTAGAATTAAGAGCCATTGAAGGAAATGACGATGCTAAAAAGGTGTACAACCGAGTCAAGGTATACTTTATTGGTGTCTACGATGATATGTTTGGAAAAGAAGCACATTGGGACTTCAATCATGATGCGCCTCTTGTTGTGTTCCGCGTAGGTAGTGGGCAAACGGATAGTGAGAGCGACGAAGAAGTAGATGAACAAACTAAACAAGCTCAAATAAAAATGTCTATGGGTTTTGATATTGTAAATGCCAATATTCATTTGCTCAAGATTATGGGTCAAGGATTTTCAGCAGTATTAGTAGATGAAGGACAAAGGCAGTTAAGAAATAAACATCTAAGGCGTTACGTATTTGACTGGTACACAGCAATTCGGAAGCAAAATGGCATGATGATTCTTGCCGGTAATTCGCCTGCTATTATGCTGGATACCTCAGAGGGTATTGGAATGTTTGAGAATACGAATCATCGCGTTTATTTCTACATGGAACAATCTGCATTACGTAAACTATCGCAGCATGTGGATTTTCCTATTGAGATACAGGAACGCATTGCCGAGAATGAAGGTACCAATCGTTATATCATTCAGCATCATAAACGTTATGATGAGCTGATTATGCATGTGCCACCTGAAGAGGCAGCTCTCTACAAAACTCGCGGTCTTAAAAAGACGGGCTGATTATGGAAAGTGCAAAAACAAACTCTACCTTTAAAAAGTTTGGATTCTGGAGGTTGCTCCTATCTTTAAGTCCAATGCTAATCATTATCATAGGTGTAATATTCGCTGTGGCAATTGTTGCACTGCTAATATTTACACCTTTTTTAATTATGTCGAACCAGGATCAGTTGTCTCATAAATATAATGCTAGTGAGAATTTTGACTGGGATACACCATCTCAGTTAGACAGCGATGGACAAGCTTATATGTGGCCGGTGCCTACAATCGCTCGAATGACCTCTGAGTATGGCACTCGGATCCATCCAGTTACCGGTGTAAGGGGTAAAATGCATCATGGTATTGATATAGCAGCTGGACCAGGGAAAACAGGAGGTCAGCCTATTTATGCTATGGCCGGAGGTACAGTTACAGTCGCTGGTCCGGTTGGTGGCTACGGTCAAGCTATTTATATTGACCATGGTAATGGTTTGGTTTCCAAGTATGGCCATTTGGAGGCTGCGATGGATGTAGATCCAGGATCGGTAGTAACCAAGGGTCAAAGGATAGGTCGAATAGGATATGGTCAGGTCGGGACTTCAACTGGGGAGCATTTACACTTTCAGATTGAGAAAAATGGTTCGTCCGTCAATCCTCTTAATTATGTGCAGCCTCCTGGATCATCTGGGCCAAGTAAGGTAAACAATTTGGATATCTTTGTATACAAGCCTTTAAATATTGAGGCCACGATGAAATATCTGCAGAAAAAAAACTCTTCCTTCGCGGATCGATCGATTCTCGAAATGCTAAATCGCGTGGGAAAAGAGAAAAATGTGGATCCGCATTTATTGCTTGCGATTCCAGGACAAGAGCAAAGTTTTGTTCCACGATCAAACAATCAAGCTGAATTAATCATGCGTAACCCGTGGAACGTTTTCGGTTGTTGGTGTAGCGGGCGAGGTTCAAAATTAAATACTGAAGAAGCTGCAAAAATTGCAGCAAATACGATAATTAAATTGTCCAAAAATAGACCAGAAGGTAGAGATCCTATTGAATGGTTGTCTGCTAAAGACAACCCATCAGGCGCTTATGCAGGTCATGGTGACTGGTGGAGAGGTGTATCTACGTTTTACAAAATAATATCAGCATTGGACGGTGGTTAGGTTGGGAATGGTGATTGTTGTTATCGCAATCGTCTTATGGATTTCACATAAAAAAACAGGTAATGTGGGAGTCAATGGGGCAGCTGGCAGCGGGTTTAAACTCCCAGATTGGCTTTTTAAAGGGATTGGGATTTTCCTGCTGATCATGCTTATTCTTAATGTTTCTGAAGTTTGGATATTTGTTAAGAGTGAATCTAACAATTGGTGGCCACTTGTTAAAGAAAGTGGTCATAATTTCTCTAAGCAGCTTCGGGAATTTTTTGGATATATGTCTGAAGGAGGAGGGAAATAGCTAATATGGAAAACTATCAAAAGAAGGAAAGTTTTGCTGCATACGTCACACGAATTACAGGTATTGCGACCGCCATTTGTTTGGGCGGTCTTTTTTTAGGTTTACCCGCAGCTTTGGAACCCTTGGCCGGATTGGTAGCGCGTTACTCCATAGTCACATGGGTTGCCTTGGTCGGTGCGCCTGCTGGAATCAAATGGATTTGGGTCAATCATAAAAAAATAAAAGGAACTGTACAAGTGATTGGTAACAAAAGCCAGTCAATTGTAGCGACGGTTGTACAAACGGTTCCTGAAATTACATCTAGAGAAGAGATGCAGAACAATTCCCAGGATGTAAATTCGAACAGTCTACAAACGTATAAAAATGATAATACTGAACTACCCATACCACTGAGCTATCTACCCATTAATCCAAACCCTGTACCTCGTGGAGCTTTAACGGATGAAACGGCTCCTGATTTTATCCGCAATACCATTCAAATGGCAGGAATTACAATGGATGAAAATCCAAAAATATTAAAGATAAATTCCGGACCTACATTACAATCCATCACTTTTCAATTGCCGCGTGGACTTCAACTTAGCACATTAGTAAAAAAGAAAGATGATTTGGCGAATCATACAGGGTTAACACAAGGTTTCGCCGTTGAGTCAGGAGAATTTCAAAGCTCGGCTACATTTGTTGTACCTCAAGAACATAGAGCTTTTGTTTATTTAAGAGATATAGCCGCAAGCTTTATCAGGTTTTCAGAATCCTCAATACTTCCAGTAGTTTATGGTAAAGATACTACAGGCAATCCCATTTTCATGGATTTATCGAAGCTTCCTCATCTGTTGGTAGCCGGAACTACAGGATCAGGTAAATCAGTATTCATTAATACAATTCTTCAATCATTGATATCTGTCCGATCGCACAAACAATTGAAGTTACTGCTTATAGATCCTAAAGTGGTAGAGCTGAAAATCTATAATGGTATGCCGCATCTATTGCTTCCGACAGTAACAGATCCTAAAAAAGCAAGCTTAGCTTTAATGAGAATGTGTGTAGAAATGGATCAAAGATACGAAAAGTTTGCTGCTGTAGATGTTAGAAATATTGAGCAGTATAACAAATTATGTCCTGCAGATCTTATTCCCTATATTGTTATTGTGGTTGATGAGTTAGCTGATTTGATGATGGTAGCCAGTGGAGATGTTGAGGATTCTATTGTAAGAATAGCTCAAAAAGCACGAGCTGCTGGTATCCATTTGATTTTAGGTACTCAGCGACCATCTGCTGATATAGTTACAGGTTTGATTAAAGCCAATTTACCGAGCCGTGTAGCTTTTCAGCTGCCAAGCTCACATGACTATCGAACGATTCTAGAGGGTGCCAATCGAACCTTATTAGGACAAGGTGATGGTGTTTGTAAATTAAAGAATGGTAAATTGATTAGGTTTCAATCTGCTGCAATAAGTGGCGACGATGATGAAATGGTTCAATACATTCAGGAGACCAAAAGATATTGGAATAGTAGATCAAGTGAATTTGGTTCTACAATTCAAGAAAATAATATCTTAGATAATCCAAATGAAATGGTTACAGAGGAAAAGCGAAATTTAGAAGACACTAGAGAAGACACTAGAGAAGACACAAGAAATGTAACTGACCATGGTACGGATTCTAAACTCGTAATTGAGGAAGGGCAGTTATCATTAAAAACCGATAGTACTTCACTAGAGGGTGGATTTAGAGACAACGCAGCTGTAGTTGGAACGGACACTAATCAAGATAGCAGTGAAATTTTCAACTGTGAGTCCACGTTTGATTTGAAAGAGGATACAGAACTAGACTCGTATGATCATTTTGTCTCCGTTATTAAACGCTGCGGTGGATGGTCAATGTCTATCACGAATGAGCATTTGAAGATCGACATGCCTAAAAATATTAGGTACGTTGAACGAATGGTAAGAGAGGGTTTACTGAGTGAGTATTTCGATCATGGTCTTAGGAAGCGGCCATGGATAGGAGATGATGATAATGATGAAGATGGTAGTTTGTCCGATGAATCTGCCTTGATGGAGAAAACCAAAGAATATATTTGTCATATTAGATCTACAAGAACAAGTGAAATTCGAGACTACCTACGTGTTCGAAAAGAAAAGGCGTTAAAAATCATGCAATTGCTTGCTGAAGAGGGTTTTTTAGAACGACCTATGCATGCCAATAGTGGTTATACGATTGCATGGAGCGAAGATCAGATACAAGAATATCTGGATGGATTATTGGACAGTAATGCGGAGATACAAAAAGCATACTAAATGCGAACAAAAAACGAACTAAAGCCGAACTAATTTATTGCTAAACTGTGCTATCTTTATATTATCAAAATTATATAAAACGTATGAACGTCGTCTCTCGAATGTTGAGGCGACGTTTTTATTTAAGGAGGGGGTGATCCGAGTGGAAGAGTATTCATTGACAGATATCTCTGCTGCGCTCGATCAAAAAGAAAGTACGATTCGTCGCTGGGGAAAGTTGCTCGAAAATGCCGGGTATCAATTTTCTAAAAACGAGCGGTCTCGTAACTACTCAGAATCAGATTTGGAACTGTTTAAAAAGGTGAAGGAGTTGACCAAAGGTTTAAAAGCAGAATTGGCTGTAGCTGTGGCCTTTCAACTCCTGCAAGAACCTTTAAATGAAAAGATCAACATCGATCTTGAGCCAGAAATTTTGGAGTTAGATGTGTTTATTCAGAAATTCAATTCTGAATACTTTTGGAACTCTGGACAGGCGCTCCAGCAGTTACATCAAAAATGGGGGAATTTGAAGTTGAAATATCGGGGCCAAACTTTCCCTGCGGACTCCGATATAGGAAAAAGATGATATGACAATAGACATTATTATAAACATGTTGTTGCTGTTTATCTTTTTCATAGTTGTTACAGGGGTATCTTTCCTGGCTTGGTGTGTAATAGGCATAATGAATAGTTTCAATAGAAAAAATTCATATAACAAAGCGAAGTTAACACTCATAAAGCCTGTAAATGAACGCTGGCTTAAACGACGGCCATCATTGTAACAGAAATGTTTGATCCGAATAGTCAGAAAAAAATTAAATTATTACCTCGAAACGAGGAAAGGAGTACATCATGGAAAAAAGAGCTAAATTTATCTCATTCTCTAACTTGGCTGGTGGTGACGCAGTTCAAGGTCTACTGCGTTTATTAACGGTTATGAAGAAAAGGAAAGTGGCAATTATTGAAACGCCTTGCTTGGGTATCCCAAGAATGAGTTACGCACTACCGCCTGAAGAAATATCTAAAATTGAAAAAACAAGATCAATGGATCAATTTATGATTGACTACGAGCGTAATGAGCTCAAACAAATGAGCGACTATATGGTGACATCAAATGGGATTGACTATCTCATTGTTCATCCAAAGTCCATGCCGGAATCTCCTACAATACGAAAACTGGAATCGAATCAGCCGCTGATTCAGATTCCTTTTTTTATTGAGAAGCAACTGCGCGAAACTTACGATTACGTATTAATGCTGACTCAAGGCGTTTTGATGCACCCTATGACTCATTTTGCGATTCGCTCCGCAGATGCAGCGATACTTTATAGCGGTCAAACAACCGATTTTGTCCAAAACTTTACTCATCATAAAAAACTTCAAGAGGTTTTTGGTGTTTCACCAGAACGATTAGCATTGTTTGTAGAAGACCACAATATTCCGGTAGTAGAAGGTGTGGCTACATACTCTAAAGATATCTCTAAAATGTTGAAGTTGATTGATGGTCTGGCTCCAAATGAACATAATCTTGAAGCTGTATCTTCTGATGATCATGAGTCTGATGAGGCGATTGGAGTTATTGATCCATTGGAGTACTTGGACTATCAGGTGAAGCTAACACAGTTTACAGGTGAATTCAGCCAAAGTGATGCAGAAACATTGGACCAAAAACTGGTTCCTTATGTTCGGCAAAAGTTAATGGATAACCACCTGGACGATTATGTGAAGTCTTTAATGAATGAACATGAACGTCAGAAAGTAAGGTATTTCATTGCAGATATCATCAGAGAGCAGAAAGAGTATCAATTTAATGCTTCTATCCCAGCTGTTATTGAATGGGTGCAAAAGGAGATTACGGAACTCGGAGTGCTACAGGAAGCGCTTGATGATCCTACAATCAGTTCTATCGAGGTTAACGGAGTTAATCAAGTGATGGTGGAACAAAACGGGGTTGAGGAGCATCTTGAGCATATCCAGTTTCGAAACAATGATCATTTACGCCAAACGATTGACAAAATTCTCATGCCAATTGGTAAACCCATTTCAAGCAATGAGCCTATAATTGATGCCAATTATCAAGGATTTCGGGTATGTGTCGTCGCGGACAACGAAAAATTTGAAGGGATTAGTGCCGGATCATCTCTTATTTCGATTCGTAAGTTCCCACCAGATGTTTACAGCCATGAAGCTTGTATTGAATACGGAAATGTTTCTCAAGAGATTATTGATTTCCAGAGTCTCGTAATACCAGCTGGAGCAAATATCATTAATGCAGGATCAACGAATAGTGGTAAGACTGCGCATCAAATGCGCTTTCCGTTGTTTGTACCAAAGAAAACGAGGATCTTATCGATTGAGGATAGCGAAGAGATGCGTTTAGCTTTCAAAATGGCTTATCGTGACTATCCAAATCTCCCTTCGCTCCTGGTAAAAGAGGTGGAGGACAATCCGTCTAAAAGTTATGGTATCGATAAACTCATCAAGACTAGTCTACGGTTGCGGCCAACAGTTATTTGCATTGGTGAGATTAGGGATAAGTTTGCTGCAGAGCAAGCCCTTATTGGTATGAATACGGGTCATACTGTTTGGGCTACGATTCATGCCAACACTGCGAGGGACGCAGCAATACGATTCCTTCAATTGAATGGAAATACGGCTGCTGCTGCTAGCCAGACTGCAAGTTCCATCGATCTGATTTTCTTCCAAGAGAAATCAGTTGCTGGTCCACGAGTTGTAACTGAGATTGCTGAGTTACTGTACTTTAACGGAACAACAGAACCTGTGCTGAACACGATCTTTAAATATAATTTCACCACGAAGAAGCATGAAAGAGTTGGAGGGATAATGTCAGAGAATCTCATAGAAAAATTAGTTAAGAAAGAAATTGATCCAGCAATCATTGAAAAGTGGGCGCATAGAGAGCCGGGGGATGCAGCATGATCTCCCTGGTTCTTTATCTTTTTTCAGGTCTTTTAATAGCGTGGGCTGCCTTCTCGTTGTTTTCAAAAAAAACGAAAGAAACTCGGCAGAGAGAACATCGGTTGGAAAAGTTTTTTGGTTTTGCAGAGTTGAGTAGAGAAGCGAACGATGCTGGTATAGCTTTAAAACCCAAGCATTATATCTCAATCTTGACAATTGCCGTTGGCGCTGGAGCTGGAGCTGGATATTTCACGAACAACATTTTGTTTATTGCAGTGGGACTTGCCGTTGGAATTATCGTTCCACGGATAATCATTGGCAACTATAGGTATTCAAAGCGCAAGGATTTACTTTTTAACTTACCTTTGAATGCCAGGTTGGTTACGGCACAGCTGAGGGATAGCAAGTCATTAGAGAAAGCCCTAAACATGTCCTTGCCTGTTATGTCCGGTGCTACTAAACCAGTGTTTGAGCGTCTCTATACGTCACTTAGACTTGGAGTACCTATGGATAGAGCACTGATGCAGGCAAGGAACGAAGTTAAATTCAGAAAATTTGATGATCTATGTGAAAAATTGCTGATGGGTTATAACGATGGTTATCATGCTCTATCGGTGAAATCGATCCGTCAAACGATTGAGGAAATGGTACGTGATATTCAGCTGCTCACAGAAATTGATATGAAAAACAAAAAGGCCCTCTTTCAGCCGTATGTAACGTTTACCCTTTGCTTTGCCTTCCCTTTGTTTTGTGCTTACATGGAACAGGAATTGTCTCAAGCGACAGCTCAAGGGATTACGTTAGATACGCCAATAGGAAAAATTTTGATTGTCAGTATGCTTATTGTGGCTGTTATTGGACTCTGGAAGAAAGACAAGTATCTAAGACTCAACCTGGATGCACTTTGAGGGGAGGGATGCTTATAAAAACTAACGAGAAAGGGAGGCGAGAAGTTGATCTCATCAGTGTTTTTAGCGGTTGGCTGCTTCATCATTGGGGCGGGATTAATGCAAATACTCTTGCCTAGTTTCGAAAAGCAGAAACAGGCAGCAAGAATTGCACAGGCCTTGAATTTAACACAAGCGGAGTCTATACGGAGGGCTCAAAATCCTTTTGTACGGCGAGTCAGCGACATGATGATGGCTGGAAGTTGGCTGGACAAGGTTCTAGGTGCAAAGCGAAGAGAAACCTATAACTTGCTTGGTATTGAAAAAAAATACGAAGTCTACGTTGCTCAGGTATTTTTTCAATCTTTGTTAGTTGCCCTACTGCCTGTCATGCTGGGCGCAATGATAGACGAACCAATACTTTATATGTTTGGTCCCACTGGATTAATAATTTTTCTTAGACAAGGTCTGAGAAGGATTACTACTTGGGATAAACAACGTAGAAATGACCTTATTCAAGATTTGCCTCTTTTGGTTAGTGGAATGATTACTGCCTTGGCAGTCGGTGCACCTTTACGTGATGTATTTGAGCAAGTGAGCCAACGTTGTCATCCTTTACTTGCTCACTTTTTAAATCGACTTATTGCAGATCTCAACTCCATGCCCTTAAAACAAGCATTACAACGTTTTGCAGACTCAATCAACATGCCTGAAATTTATGATTTCGTATCTGTTGTTAATGTAATTGTGGAAAAGGGTTTTAAAGAGTCTGAGGAAGACTTGAATGGTATTCAGAACGATATTCAACGATTAAATCGACTTTCCTTGGAGATTCGGACTGAAGGTAATCCTCAAAAATTAAATAGGTTTTACTTAATAATGATCGGACATGTTCTGGTCTTTGTTTTTTTAATGATGATGAAACTCTTTGCTGCAATGAATTCTTTATAAACTAAAACAAATAATGGAGGAATTTAAAATGAAAAAAGTTATCACGCTGTCTAAAGGAAAAATCAATTTGTTTGGGTTGAAAATGTATCAAAAAGGTAGAGCGTTTTTGGCTGATCGACGTGGTGGTGCCGGTGATACACCGAACTATGTCTTTAATGTTTTTATCGGGCTTCTGCTGGCTATTGCCGTGTACTTGTTATTTAAAGAACAAATTAATACGTTCATCACGAATACTATCTTTGGCAAAATGAACACATTGAGCTAACGGTTTGATGCCATGATAAAAAAGCTAAAACAATTTAAACGTAGTGAAAGAGGAGACGGCTGGCTCTGGCTCCTCTTTTCCATCCTTATATTCACGATTCTAGGGCTGATCAGCGTCTCCATTGTCAATTATCAAATGACAAAGTCAAATGTTAAAACTGCCGCTAATGAAACACTTCAAATAATGAAAGTCGAAAATGGATCTACTGAGGCCACCAGACAACGGTTCAACACATTATTGACCAAAATGGGGATTGATCCTGCTAGGGTTGAATTCGAAGCTACACCTCAGATGGTACAACGCGGCGATGCGCTGGAGATTACTGCAAGAGTTAAAGAATATGAAATTATTGGCTTGAAAGCAATTGGAGTCAATTACAAGACATCAATAGAAGTACACTCATCAGGTCTAGCTCATAAATACATCAGAAAGGGCGATTAACTTATGCCGAAGGTATTAGGTCTTATTTTAATTGGCATATTGGTGATTGCATTTATTAGCGACTATCTTGTTGTTAATTCAGTATATGAAAATTCAGGCCGTGGAATTGAGCATGCAATAGACGCTGGAATTGTGAAGGCTGGATATGTCACTGATGCACAATCAGGTTTTGTACAGCTGAACCAAGCATCCTTAGATGCTGCGATTCGAAGTGAGTTTATCAGAAATTTGAAACTCGATGCCACTATGAAAAACCCGGTAATGAAAGATACATCGATGGATATCAGTATTGACTATACCTCCAGTGATGTACCGTGGATTTCGGTTCAATTCAAAACAAATGTCTCATTCTTACTGCCCTTTATCACTTATCCGGTAACGATTAATCGGAGCATTGCATATGAGAGCGTATATAAATAGGGAGGATTAATCTTGAAGAAATTAAAAAAATTTTGGAACAACTACACCCGGAACTTATCCATTGTGGTTGTAGGTGTAGTAATGGCAGGGGTTGCATATAACTTGACTGAGAATTCTGTAGCTAGCCAGGTTCAGACTGAACAAATCATAGTAGCCAAAGAAAACATTCCACCACATACAAAAATCAGTAAAGAGATGTTGGAATTCCAGGATAAAGTGATCAGTGAGATTCCAGGGGACGCTGTGAAGAACGCGGACGACATTAAATTTGGGGATACGTATACCGGAGAATATGGATTTCTAAAGGGGACAGCAATTCGATCTGAACTTGTTCAGAGTGCTGAGCAGTCTCCTTATGGATCTGCATTAGGCTTGAAAGAAGGTATGGTTGAGATCGGGTTGAAAACGGATCTTGTGCAATCTGCAGGGGCAAATGTAAAACCAGGAATATTGGTTGATATTTATGCCGCATTGACTGAAGAACAGTCTACGCGTGTTATAGGGAAAGCTGATCCAGATCTTGCGAATATTCTTGTAAAGAACGTGCTGAATGCAGAGGCATCCGAAATTAACCAGGCTGATGCCAATGGAAGTAAAGTGCCAGCAGTTGTAGTAGTTGAAGTCAATGATAAGCAAGCACAAAAACTCATGGTTTATCAAGAGAGCGGAAAAATATATTTGTTGCCTGCAGGCGTGAGAAACTAATTATTTATATCGAAAGTAGGTGTTCAAGATGAAAGTAAATAAAATCAAAAGATATCTTAGCCTGATCTTAGCTGTAGTAATTGCTGTGTCTGGATTTACGTTTTTCCCAAATAGTACTCAGGCAGCGACATATTATAAATGGGAGAAATCGACTGCTATTGATGGCTTTGTCGTTAAATATGTTAGTTCAAGAAGTTCAATCGGTATTTTAAGCCATTTTGGGTATGGGAAATATACCTTAAATCCTACCACGGGTAAATTTACACTGTCAGACGGCCCAAGAGAGTTTAGATTCGTCGATAGCAGTAACCCTGGTGGAACATTATATAATTATGACACTAACGGTTTAACTCAAGTAACTGGTTGGTACAACGACGGTATGGGGTACTACGATGATGGATCATATGGCGGTGGAGCTAGTATCACCTCAACAAAATTAGCAGCTGTTCAAGGAAAGGTACCTGGGGAAAGTTTAGGTTTTGTATATTCAACTTCTTACGGTGCTTATCCATATGATGGAGTGGGATCGGATGGTTATTATTATCGTTCCGCGGGGTCCACTAATAATGCACCGCCTGTATTAGTAGTAACTACTACAGGAGACAAAACAATGTATACGGATGGATCTTTTACTATATCGGGGACAGTGCAAGATTCTGATAATCAACCAGTAACGATATCGGCCGACATCGGAGGTGCTACGAAGTCAGTTACAGTAACCGGAACCACTGCAGCTCAGGTATGGCAGATCTCATGGGATCCGAACGAGATTTCTTCAGGTACATATATCAATCCTGTAATTAAGGCTACAGATGGTTTAATTACTACCAGCGTTAACTATGCTGGTAAGATTGAAGTCAAACCACAGATATATTACTACTGGAGTAAGTTTAGTGTAGTAAATCCTCCTCCTTACGTTTGGTCCTTAATGGGGGAATCAACAGATGATGCAAACCCAAATCTACCTGGATTTTATGCTAGTTTCAATGTAATTCCAACAGCTAAAAGTTCGAATGTGTCAGGAGAGTATTTCAGTAATTTAACTGCAAGTAGGCCGGTAGGTTACTATAAGAGACCCTACAATGAAGAGGCTAATGTTAGAAAGTTTACGAGAACCGGGGATCGTTCTTATACAGAGGAGCTACTGGTTTGGAACTCAAACACTCAATCTGCTAGAGGAACACTAATACAGTCTAACATTAGAGCTGCACAAAACACCTACCCAGATAATGGGAAGCATACGGATGGTTTCTGGTACACGAAAATTGGATCAGTACCTAACGAAATGCCTGTTGTTTCTGTCACACAAGCAGGTTCACAGAATGTGAATCTAAAACCTGGTACAGACACTATAACAATTTCAGGTACTGTTTCTGACCCTGATAATGATACTCTAACAATATCAGCAACAATAGGTGGTATAGCAAAGAGTGTGGTATTAAGTGGAACACAGACTGCAAAACCCTGGTCTTTAGTTTGGAGGACATCTGACTTTGCAGCTAGTGGTTCATACAGTAATGTAAAATTACTTTTTGATGATGGAAAAGATGGCTTAGTATCTGCCACCTATACCGGTAAAGTGACCATTGACACTACACCCCTTTATTACTGGGATAAGTACAGTACGAAGAATCAGATAACAGGTTATAGCGAATCTAAAGGTACAACTTATAGAAGTGATGCCTCTACTATTAATGGGTATCGTAATTACACTTTTAACACCACAACAGGTAAGTTTTCGGGGGTAGGGGAGTATGAAGTGGCACCTACTTATCCAACTTGGGCTGGGACCAGACTATTTAGCATAGGTTTTGCAGGTATGACGGAAAACCTGGTTACCAACTTAGATCAAGTACAGTCTACAGTATATAGCGCTGTAGCTACTTCCTCAATTAAGATAAGAAATGATTTAATCTCGTCTAATATCCTAGATATAGATAAAACTTATCCAGATGATGGATTACACACTGATGGGTTCTGGTATGTAAAGAAAGCAACAAACAATATGTTCCCGGTCTTAACGGTAGATAACTCAGATATGATGTTAAACGCTTCAGGCAAGATTACTTTAACAGGTACAGCGTTCGACTCGGATGGAGATACGATCACTATAAACGCTACAATTGATGGTGTTACTAAATCAACAACTGTTAAGGGGTCTGGCTCGTGGCATTTGGACTGGGCAGCTAGTGAAGTACCAGCCGGTCGTTATACTGCTGTCTCAATTGAAGGCTCTGACGGTAACGAAGGAATTGATAAGATTACCTATAACGGACTGATCACTGTAGATAAAACAGCACCGGTTATTACAGTTAGTTTAGAGGATCAGACCTGGACGAGTGATCAGATTAGTCTCACTGTTCAATGGCTTGATCAACTTTCTGGTATCAACGGAAATGAGAGAAAATATAAACTAAGCACTTCTCAGCAGGTACCTGCAAATTGGGATACTTCGGCTTCGGATAACCTAACCTTGGACATTACAGATGAAGGAGCGTGGTATTTGCATATAAAAGCAGCGGATCAGGCAGGTAATGCCACGACTAAACTTGTAGGACCGTTCCAATATCAAAAGCAGCCAGAAGTTCCGACGTTGCGTGTAAATGCTGTTGGAGCTGATTGGAGTGAACTAGGATGGTCGTTACCAAGTGGCTCTTTTGCAGGAGCTTATACGTATAAAGTTGAAAATACAACAACCGGTCAATCGTGGGACGTGACTTATCCGACGGATAAGATCCGGGAAGAAGGGCTGGTATCTGGTACGACATACCAGTACCGTATCAAAGCAGCGAACCATGTTGGAGAGTCGAATTGGAGTAATTCCTTTGAAGTGTTGACTTTGCCTGCAGCAGTAGAGGATCTAACCGTATCATTTGTTTCAAATAACAGTAGCACTGTAGACATCTCATTTGCTGAAGTTGATTCTGCAGTCGGTTATTTGCTTTCCATCAAGGAAGGAGCTAATTCCATTTATGAAAAGGAACTCAACTCAGCTGGTACACATCAAGTAACAGATCTTGAACCAGGAAAGCAATATACAGTAACGGTTTCGGCAAAAAATGCTAGTGGAAATGGACAGGATACCGTTCTTGGGTTCTTATCACTGCCAGAAGCTCCTGGCGAATTCCAATCAGCAAAAATCAAGGAAACGGAAGTTGAGTTGATGTGGAATTCTTCTCCGACTGCAACTTTGTATGAACTGTTGCGAGGTGAAATGGAGCGTTACAGCGGTAATGATCTTTCCTATACGGATGAAGGTTTAGAGAGTGGAACGGAATATGATTATTCAATCTCAGCAAAAAATGATTCCGGATTTGGAGATATTGCATTCCTTAAAGGAATTATTACACTTCCGGGAAAAACAGAAGTGAGCTTGGACCAAATTGAAAAAGAGGCAGTAAAATTCTCTATTACACCAGTTCGCGGAACCGAAAACTATGTTGTGCTGGTAAATGGTATGAAGGAAATGGATCTACCTGCAGAGACGGAACAATTTGAAGTGGATTCACTTGCATCAGGTACGGAATATACCTTCGAAGTGTACGCCCAAAACCGCAGTGGATATGGTGTATCCGATAAGGTCACAGTTCGTACACTGCCAGACAGTCCTGAAGGATTAGAGATCTCAGAAATTAGCGATAGCAAAGCTAAATTAACCTGGGAGCCGGTACAAGGCGCAGACAAGTACAAAGTCTCAATCTCAGATGATGTTTATGAAGTTTCGGGTACTGAGTTGTTCCTTTCGGATTTGACTGCGGGAACAACGTATCAGGCAAAGGTAACAGCGGGAAATGTATCCGGTTATGGGGAAAGCATCGAAGAGGCGTTCTTAACGCTGCCGGCGAGTCCTAACTCTTTACATCTCGTCGAGGTCCAATCAAATCAAATTATACTTGCTTGGGATAAAGTGACCAGCGCGAACAAGTATGTGATATACAATGAAAGTGATGAGGTTATCGGAGAAACAGAAAAACCGACATACTCACTTCGGGATTTGAAACCTGGTAAAACCTATAACGTTTATATTACGGCCATCAATGACACTGGTGAGGGGCAAAAAGCAGGATTCACGCAGCGTACCCTTCCAGGAAGCTGGACAGTTAATCCTGATGATCCAAAGGGTGATTCTCCGATTACAGTAGGGGATCGCAATGAAAACTCAGTCGTAATTACAGTGGACCCAATAGAGGGTGCCGATCAGTACAAAGTTGTAGATGGAGAGGGCAACGTAGTTGGCGTCATTACTACACCAGAAAATGCAACTGAAATCGGAGGTTTGGAAAGCGCCAAGGAGTATGAGGGTTGGATCATTATTCCGATAAACGATGCAGGTGAAGGTAAGGGAACACCAGTACCAACTTTCGTCACATTACCATCATCAGATTTTAAAGTAACTACTACTGACCCAACAACTGGTTCACTGACAATTAAAGTAGAAAGCTCTTTAAACAACGAGATCTTTGTTTACGCAATGAATGGAAAAGAGATTCATCGGGGTAAAGACAAATCCTTTACAGTGAAAGGGTTAGGAAGTAATCAGAGCTATACGTTTTCAGTATGGACTGAAAATAGTGCTGGAGACAAAACCGAACCAAAGACTGTAACAGGTCAAACCAGCCAAATACCAGTATCCAGCGGTGGATCAGGTAGCGGTGGAAACAGTAACCCAGAAGCAAAACCAGATGCAGAGTTGCCTGCTGAAGATCAGCAATCTCCATCTCCGAATGGAACAAATGGAGGTACTGGCAATACGCCTAGCTTCCAGGATATCGGAAGCTCATTCGCCAAAAACGAAATTCTTACTCTTTCCGAGAAAGGTATTGTCAAAGGAACGTCTGATTCAGCATTCGAACCTGACCGTCAAGTTACACGCGTAGAGTTTGCATCTATGCTTGTCCGGGCCTTGGAGTTACAAGAATCAACGGATACACTACTTACCTTCCAAGACATACAGCGGACAGCCTGGTATGCTCCAGAGCTGGGAGCTGCGATTCTAAATGGGGTTGCTCATGGTTTTAGTGATAAAGAGTTCCGTCCTTTTGATTCAGTCACTCGAGAACAAGCTGCAAAAATGCTTTCGAATTCCTTCTATAAAGGGAATTTGTTAGATGGTGACGTTGCTTTTAAAGATGCAGGTACAATCGCAGCTTGGGCAAAACCAGAAATTAAGTCATTAACTGAGGTTACAGTGATCAATGGCTATCCAGATGGAAGTTTTAAACCTAAAAAAGGTTTAACTCGAGCTGAGAGTGCTGTACTCATTTACAGAGCATTGGTTGAGCTTTATGATCCGGCGAAATAATTATCATTGTTAATGATTGACAAAGTTTTTATTTGTAGTATTATAAAAATATCACCACGAGATATTATTGTATCTCGTGGTGATACAAAAAAAGAAACATGAGGTGAATGATATGATGAAAAAACATAAAATAATGTCTATTCTTCTTTCAGTAATCATGGTGTTCAGTCTAGCGGCTACTGCTTCAGCGGCACCAAAGGCTATCACTGTAAAGGTTGATGGAAAAACAGTAAAGTTTCCAGATGCTAAACCGTATTATGAAGGTAGTCGGGTAATGATTCCTGTACGTTTTGTCTCGGAGTCATTGGGTGCTAGAGTCACCTACAAGAAAGCAACCTCCGGAAGTAAGATCAAAAGAACGGTAGGTATAACACTGAACGGAAAAAACATTGAAATGGACGTTAACAGTGATGCAGTACTAGTTGACCAAAAAATCATCAAACTTGATGTCCCGGCTCGTTTACAGAATGAACGTGTGTTTGTACCAATTCGCTTTGTATCCGAAGCACTTGGAGCAGACGTTAAATGGAGTCAGGCAAACCGTCTAGTTACGATTACAACTACGAAAAAACCTACTACTCCTACTGACCCTACAACTACACCTGGTGCGGGAAATGACGATGATAACATGTACGGTGATTTCCAATTCAAATCAGGATTCACAGATTTGGCTAAAGCCTTATTCACTAACAACGCTAAAGTATCTAACGGTACGCTTACCTTCACGGTTCCTAAAGATGCTAAGGCCACTTACTGGTCAAAGGACATGGCTAGTAAAAAGCTTGAATCCGGTAAAACCCATACGTATACCTTGGGTGCAAACAAGGGATCAGTAACAATCACCTTAATTTATCCAGGTAAAAATGAACAAGAAAGTTATACTCTATTCCTCGATAGCAAGGAAACCAGCGATCTTGCTAGTAAGTTTGGATCTATTACAAACGATGCCATAGTGGCTCTAGCCACGAAGAATGGTGTTGGAGCAAACACTTTGAGTAAGGTAATAGCAGCAGCGAAAGCTTTGTAAAGCATTGTAATGAATTAAACATATCAGGGGAGCCTGCATTTATATGCAGGCTTCTTTGTTTTTAAAGGAGAGAGCACATGAGGCATTTCAAAACAATAGTACTCACCGGAATACTGCTTCTTTTATTTTGCACTTCAGCTTTTGCGGCAACTGCACCTATGATTAAAAAGTTCGCATCTGGATTGAATTATGATTCAACCGGGGATAGTTTGTATGGGTATATACCTGCTCTTGGACAGAATTTGGATCGACCATGGCAACTATCAAGATGGGCAGCTTCATTTCATTTCTCAGGTAAGGAAGAAACTTCTTTTGATAATTACGATGTGTTCAACGTCAAACGTCAACCTGACGATCCCAAATTTGATAAGGAAAATGGCTTTGGTCTCACGTACAAAAGTGAAGATGGATTAGGAACTCTTTTCGATGCCATCATGAAAGGACAATCAATAAATAGTAAGCAGCTTAAATATTACAGGGATACTTTTATCTCTTCAGCTGGAAGTTACAGCGGAGATCATCCATATCTTTACTCGCTGAACAATAGAACGCCATTGCTACGTACTGCAGGAATAATCCAACGGATGGGAGCACAGTTTGATCGGAACCAAAAATTGTCCGAAGATAACTATGTTGCCCATTTTAATGTATCACCTTGGCCGGAAGTAAAAGTAACACAAGGTAAACAACTCGTTATTGGTCTATCCGCATACGGTTATACCGAACGAAACATACGGTTAGTGGCTGTTAAAAAAGGTGACTTCCCAGAAATGAACAAAGTAGTTAGCCTTACAGATGGTAAGCTTCTACGCACCAGTGATTCGATCTACAATGACACGGTCACCGCCTCAGCAAAAGATATTGTAAAGGTATTGGGTAAAGAGGTAGATATCATCCTTGAAGACGGATATGGACGTACAGATATTCAGTCTGTGACTCTACCTGAAGAAGATCAGCAGATGGACTATGTCCCTACTAAATTAACTCTCACAGAGGCAGGGCAGCTATGGGTTAAGTTCCGGTATGACGGAGAGGATATCATTTCTTCAGATTACATAAGTGATCGCGGCATGCCTATGACCGCTTCCGTTAAAATCGGAGGAGCAGCAACCGCAGAATTCACTCTGCCATCCATGAACACTAGTATTACGAAAAACTTAAAAAATGGTCAAGAGTTCAATTATATGCTTGGGAAAATCGATATTAGCGATGCACCAGGCAAATACTATATTAAAGCTACAGCAACCATCAATAATCCGAATCATCAGGACCGCGCTCTAGAATCACCATCTGATGCCTATAAAAACAATGAGATAGATGGTTCCTGGTTAATTGAGCGGGAAGCTACAGATGTGGATCTAATCGCTCAGTCCGTAACAGCTTCTCCAAACTCAATCAAACAGGGAGACAGCTCTACAATTACTGCTAAAGTCAAAAATAACAGCGGGAAAACCCAAAGTGGCGTCACTATTCGCTTTTTCGATAATGACAAAGTGATTTACGAAGCCAAGAAAACGATGCCTGCAAATGAAGTCATATCGGTTGGTCCATTCACATGGAGAGGCGACGAAGTCGGCATGCATAACATCAGTGTGCATGTAGATCCGGATAAAGAAAAACCGGACAAAGACCGTTCAAATAATATTGCAACTACCGGATGTGCCGTGACCACCGGCAGCTCGGGTGGAGGAGGAAGTAACGGGAACTGCAGTGAAGCGGCTACAGGTAATTGGACCGTTACATACCCGCTCATCACAGGCTACCCGACAAAAACTCGGACAGTTTCTTGGACAGGAGCGGACGGTAAAACTAGAACAAGCACTGAAAGCTATACAGATTACAGTGATCCGATCTGGGAAAATCGTAACGTTACTTATCAAGAAAAACTGAATATTAGCTCCGAAGTTGATACAAAACAGAATATTGCTACAGATCTAAAAAAACCTAAAGAATCTGATCGAGAAAGCCGTGGTTCATGGGAAATCATCCCTTATGCAAGTAAAAAGGGATTGGATGCTAAGAAAATCACTCGTGCAGGATACGGATTCGAAGTTAAAGTGAAGACCAGTTATACGACCGACTGGGAAACTAAAGTACCTAAAGGTCTAGAAAATACCGCGAAACCTATTGGTGGGACCTATTCTGGACCCAAGACCATGACAGCAAGCATCTACAACACGAAGGGACAACTGGTTAAGACGATTCAGATGGAGAAAACGTCCGGAAACGATAACTCCGCTACATGGGAGCTACCTGAAACTCTCGTAAAATCTGACTCAGGGAAAACGTATAAGGACCGTAAATTCTATACATCCATTGATTCTCCGGATGGTAAGTATACAGTTGTGATAAAATCAGGACCAGCTGGAAATCAAGGAATCAGCGTCTGCAGCACACAAACGATTGAGATCTATGGAAGTATGTATGATGATGTGCAGAATCTTCGCAATGACTAATAAGGACGGTAATAGATAATGAATCTAACTCTTCTGATTCTTCTCATAGTGAGTTGTTTTTGGTTTACGTATACAGATTTACGGTACAGAGAAATTCCTAATAAGATAACGCATTGGGCTATTTTGGTCCTGCTTTTTGTAAGAATCCCAAGCCCAGAGTTTTACGCTGGACTGATCCCCGCAGCAGTATTGCTTATGATTTGGTTTTTTTCACCGTCATCTTTGGGTGCTGGTGATGTAAAATTGTTTGCAATGATTGGTCTTTGTATGGGAATTGAAGAAACGTTCACAGTACTCTTTTGGACACTCGCCTTCTTCTGTATTAGTGTACTGAGTATACGAATTATGAGAAGAAGGAGGGTAGATTCATTGCCCTTAGCACCTATGATTACGGGGTCAATCCTTTTCACACTTTCTTTAGGTTGGTTGTCATACTTCGTATAATTGTTTTTGAGATAATTGAACATAAAAATACTTTTTGCGAACTTTTTACGAACAAAATGCGTACCATTTCCTTGATTTTGTGTGATAAGATCATATTATCAAGAGTATCAAGCAAGAGCCACTTCATTAACTGAGGTGGCTTTTTTTTTTGTGGAAGGGAGTGGGATAGAGTCATCTAAAACTTATATCTTTTTCCGGAAATTACGTTCTAATCCTCACATTAATGTGGGGATTTTTTGCGTTTGAAAACTAAAACCGGAAGCAAAAACGTAATAAAGTTAAGTCTTGTTAACGAAAGAGTACATATTCATGGTCGGGAGATTTAGTATTACGATGTCATTATCAAACCAAGTCGGTGCCATCCCAAGCGAATAAGGTAAAAAATCATACAGGAGTGTTAGTGGACTTACCTGGTTATGGAAACAGCCCTGAAGAGGTACTAACTACAATTAAGATCAAGGAGATGATTAATTTTGACAAGAGACGAAGTTATTAATGCTTTCCCACCAGCAGGGCATGACATGAATGCATGGATACTTTTGGGGGCTATCGCTGCAATTGTTTTTGTAATTATGTTCTTCTTATGGAGTACAGATGTTTTCCAATATACGAAAGTGGGAACTGCATTAGCAATTGTAGTAATGTCGGTAACTCTATTGTTTGATATAGCAGTAGTTCTTCCTAAATTGTGGGAAGAAAATAGATATGAAAAGGAATTGCCAGAAATACGAGAAACTTGGGTCAAAGAAATGTTCAATCCTTACGTAGAGAGTTTAGAAAAAGTTAAAATATCAATACTTCAAAGCAAGTGGAACGAAGAAGGGGCTATAGATGTATTACTTGACACCAACAAATACAAAAAAAATCTAAATGGGATAACAGATTTTCAGTATTACGAATCCACTGATCCCAACGATGAAGGATATATATATATTAAAGATTTAGGAAATATTGAAGACTTTCCAAAAGATTTTTCTATCAAAATGTCTTATGGTTCTACCCTTATTGATAGCGTCCATATCCCTAAGAAAAAAATCTTAACCAGATAGCCGCTGTTCATATCTGTATGTGGCAAATTCTCATTTCTAATAAGTGAGAAAGACAGATTGGACTACACCAAGAAAGGAGAAAGTGGTCTCTGAGCATAAAGAGATCACTTTTTTTGATTTTAGAGTTAGTTTATCATTCAGTTGCCGTTTAGTATAATTATTATTTACACATGTTAATTGAACATAAAAATACTTTTTGCGAACTTTTTGCGAACAAAATGCGTACCATTTCCTTGATTTTGTGTGATAAGATCTTATCATCAAGAGTACCAAACAAGAGCCACTTCATTAACTGAGGTGGCTTTTTTTGTGGAAGGGAGTGGGATAGAGTCATCTAAAAACTTACATCTTTTATTCCGAAAATTACGTTCTAATCCTCACAATAATGTGGGGATTTTTTGTATTTAAATCTAATTCCGGAGGCGAAAAACGTGAAAAAGTTAAGTGTTGTTAACGAGGTAGTACATATTCATGGTCGGGAGATTTCATATTACGATGTCAGTACCTGTGTCGAAAACCCAGTCGGTGCGTATGTTGTCATTCATGGCGCATTGGGAAACTCAGAAACAACAGTGGATTTCGCTACATCCCTAGCGACTAAAGTACAAGATCATGCTGTAGTACTGGTTGACTTACCTGGGCATGGAAACAGCCCTGGAGAGGCCTTAACGACAATTAAAGAGATTGCTGGAGTAGTCACAAACTTCGTTCAAACGCTCCAAGAAAGTAATAATTACGGTGATACAGTATATCTTGTTGGTCACTCTATGGGAGGATCGGTGGTTTTGCAAATGTTGGTCGATGGATTTAACGCTAGCAAGGCTGCAATACTCATGAGCAGTCCAGAGTGGAGTAGCATGGCTAGCATGAATGGAATACCAGAAGATCAAATCCAGGATGTATTCGAGCAAATGATGACATTTGAGTTTGAACATCTCTCAGACCGAGATCAGTATATCTCGCGAATTCCTTATATGTCCGCTGGTCCGAAAGCGGCCATAGCAGACCTTAAGGCGTTGTCTACGTTTAACATTTTGCCCGAGGCAGCGAAAATCAAAGCACCTTTGTTAATTGTGGCTTCCGAATATGATGATACAGCCAGTTTGGAAAGTGTCGAGGCTCTTGCTAGTAAGCTTACCAATTACGGATCTCATATTGTTATGGGTGGCACCCACACTGCCGTAATTGGTCATGCAGAAGAAGTAGCAGACGTTGTGGCAAGATTCTAAAATTGAATTTATTTACAAATATCTCGCAGAGATATATAATATCCCGTGAAGATATACATGTATCTTCACGGGATATTTTTTGCGTTTTAAATCATATAGTCTGGAGGATAAGAAGTGACAAAAGAAGAGTTGATTCAAATCTACAATGAATTACACATTACAGGCAGTGGTCCCATACTATCGAATACTTTCTTAATACTGGCGGGCGTGACTTACGCAATTACTTTAATTTCGATGACCTTAATAATTCTTAGTCAAGGAGACAGAGGGGAAGAAATTTATGAATTCATATTTAAATTTGGCTCAATAGCGGGTGTGCTTTGCTGCTTATATATCCTAGCCGTAGACAACAGAGGAACTAGCAAATTTGAACAAAGACAGAATATCTTCTATACAGAATACTTAACTACACAAGAGAAAAGTAAAGAAATAGTGAGAGGCGAACCTAATTTTCAGCCAGATGGAACGTTGTCCGCTATTTTGGATACCGATAAACCAATTGCAGTTGCAACTTCAATCTCCCAAGTGACATATACAGATGAGATTGATTCGTATATCAAATCGATTTGGGTAGATGGTTTAACTGAATACGATATACCTGATGGCTTCTATGAGATTGAACTGTATCTATCCGATAAAAAGGAGATGTCTGAGAGATGACACACTCACTAGTAGTAAGGCAACTAGATGATGATACGTTAAATTCAAGTCTAGCTGATTTAATGGGGTTCCATTTCTATACCGAAGAAATAGAGACTCAACGAATAGCGACATTGACACCCCAAGAAATATCCAAGTGGTTTCACCCTTGTAAAAGCATCACTGATGCAATGATGGTACAGTCTAAGGCACTGGAAATTGGACCAGATATCTATTGTAATTATTTACTTGAGATATTTGAACCAGCACACTCAATGGACATTACATATAAAGGTTTATCGAATATGCTTCAAGCCACACCTCGGCAACGATCTGAGGCTGCTTGGGTTACATTGGACACCCATTTCAATATGATGGACTAGTCTGTAGCGTTGTACTGAATAACTAGTGGGCTATAGCCACCAAAAGGAGAGAATGAACATGAGTAAAACGATTTTGACAGTACAGGGATATCAAAAGATTCAGATGGAAATTGAACATATCAAAACTACTATAATGCCTGATGTAAGCAAACGTTTAGAAATTGCGGATCAATTGGGCGATGAGGAAGCAATTAAAAACATTACAGAGGAATTTGATTTCTATATGCAGCGCATCCCGCTTCTGGAGAAAATGCTGAACACCGCCACAGTAGTTAAGTCGAATGATGAAAAAAAGGCCGAGGCACTATTAAAGGAATTCAATAGAAACCACGAATTCATCGGACACACCGCCAATGAGATATTCCAACTTGGCATGCAACAGGCACTTGAGACAGCAGGAATCAAGCTTCCTTGGACGCGATTAAAATAATCACATAACTGGGCTAGGCCCACCAAAGGAGAGATAAAACAGTGAAAGGCGAAAACGTGTGGCCCATCTCCGCACTAATAGCAGACGGTAAGGATCGTTGCGCTAATTGCGGAAAACCGTCAAACGAAGCAAAGCACGTAATTGTTGGAATGTCCATGTATGACGGGGAATGGTGCTGCTGCCCGGAATGTGAAGAAGAACATGACATAATGGGATGTCCGTTTGAAAGCGGGATTAGATATAGAGATCTGAAGTACTAAGGCTCCGGCCTCTAACCAAGGAGGGGTACAGATGGCAGGCATACCGATCAAGAGACGTCTGTCACGATTCTACAGGCACCGTGAAGACGGAGACGAAGTGTTTGCCATTGCTGAGTGCCGAGACGGTAATGTGTATTACAACCCAATAGACGGACGTGGGGAGTTAGAGAAGATGCTATCCCAGCAATTTTATATGGAGTATGAGTGGATTCAAGAATAAAGCATTTGGGAGGAAGAACAGTCATGAGTAAATGGAAATATACGAATAATGACGGTAAGCACATTATCAATAATGAACGTGGAGTACTGATTGCAATGGTCTGCGATGAGGATATAGCCATCAGGATCGTAGCTGAGCGTCAAGAGAATGAACGGCTCCGCAAGGATCTTGAAGAGGTACAAACAGCTTATAACAATTTGCAGACTCCAAAACCGATTGATGAATGGCATGAAGACGACGGATACGTACTTTGGTTTCAAATACCTGTATGGGAGCCACCGTATTGTGGTACGCCTTTAGATTCAGATTGGCCTGGCTACCATACACACTGGACTCCGCTTCCTGCTTTGCGTCAGGAAGAAGAGGGAAACCAAAATGAGTAAAATGGGATTCGGAATGTGGCACGATGGCGGAAATCCATCATGTTATGTAGCTCCGAAAAAGGACTACGATTCATCGGATGAATTCGAGTTGGAATGTGAGCGCGAATCAGATGGGTTCTATGAGATCGGACCAGCTTACGAGAGACACGCCAGATGGTTCCCAGTGGCTCCTGAAGGCATTGATATCGATGATGGATGCTATTCCTTTTGTTCACCTGGTCGCGGCGCATTCCCTGTTTGGGTTGTGGATGTAAAAGAAAAGAGTGTTAGTGCGTTAGAGACTACCAGGATGAGTAGTGAGGAGGGAGCGTTATGAATATGATGGATGAGATCATGCAAGCTTCCCAAGAACAGATCACAGAAAATAGGTTTGAATATATAGCCTACCTGTTGGAATGCCTAGCAGGTAAACAAGGTACAATAGATGCTTTGTCTGCACAGTTAAAAGAGGCATGGGCAAAATCGAAGCAGACCGGTATTCAGTCGCAGCTGGAATATGTAATGAAACATGATGTAGCTGCTCAGGCGGCTATATGGGCATACATCAATAATGCCAATGAAGACCCACAAGTTAATGATCTAATGGGATGGATGATTCGCTTGGAAGACCAACAAGCAAAGGGGACTAAAGGTGAGTTTCCAATATAACCAATATGGACATAAAGGTTCCCTCTTCGGTGGAACTCACCTAAACACTTAGAGGGGACCATAAATATCGGTTTATAGATTCCTTGCAAAAAGGAGTATTTTTATTTATATAAATCAACATATTGTACTTCTAAATAACAAGGATACAATATGTTGATTTATATAAATTAGACAAATTTTAAAAAAAGAAAGTAAAAGTACATGAGATGCGTCGTGAATTTCATCTACATACGGAATAATAATCGGATAAAAGTACATAGAAGCCTCTGACAACAAAAAAGGCAGTAAGATAGTCTATAAGATACATAATATGTAAGTTACGGATTAACGTCACTTCAATTGTTCAAAAATTTTTTTTGATAAATCTTCGAATCCTCCATTCCTAGTCCTCCATGGGATCACAGCAATATAGGTATGCTCGGACTTACGTCCCAATGTTCTGACCGTCTTTACAAGTCTTTACAAACAAAAGATTCTGGGTTACATTGGATACACGTAAGCCGCGCCCCTCTTGGATTTATTGGAGAGGAGGGGATTGAATGGAGAACGAAATCATCACTCTAGCGAATCAAGTCTTGGAACTTTTGACTAATTATATTGGATTCGTAGTAGCCGTGAGAAACAGCTCTCAGGACAAGCCTAGAAGGAAATCTTCTAAGAAAAAAAAGAAAAAACATTAACAATCAGTCGGCCAACTGTTGTTAATGCTTCTTCAGGCTTTATCTTTTCATTTCTTCAAAACTAACTATATGTTTTACCAAAGAGTGATGCGGCTTACGGCCACGGTTTTGCGAGAACCGTGGTTTTTTTATTTTTTCAATGGAGTTAGGTTCCGAACTCCATCGTGTAACGTTACACACAGTATAGCACTTAGATAAGCTAAAAAAAAGTACCGATTTATGTAGCTCTTTAAAATTATCAAAATTCAATCGAAAAAAAGAGCTTTTTTAAGCAAGTTTTAAACACAAAATTCTTGAGGATTTATGCGGGTTTTACCAACTAAAATTGGATGAAATTTAGTATCAAGATAAGATGTCGTTTTGAGCAAACAAATCAATAAAAAAATAAGGTTTTTAGTTGGTAAAAGTGAGATAAAAAAGCTGCGTTCATGAATATGAACGCAGCTTTTATTATGTATAGATTTAGTTTTACCTAGTATAAGTGTTAAGAATCACTTTAATCTGTATCCTGCAGCGTGAGTAGTTCATCAATTCCAACGTTCAAATACTCACATAACTTAGCGAGTAGCTCACGCGGGTAACGCTCCATCTCATCGTGATACATTAACCGTACCGACTCAAAGCGGTAGTTAATATCTCTAGCGAGTACTTTTATTTTTATATTGCGCGCATCAATGATGTGGCGCAGATTAGAACGTATTTGCATTATGTCTACCTCCTAAATACCTTATGATTTTAACTCGACACGCAAAAAGAGTCAACTTCAGTTGACACCTTAAACGAGTCGTAGTATATTTAATCCAACGAAAGACTCGTTTAAGGGGTCTTTATGGGAGGGGTAATATGAAGATCTCTAAAATATTGAATGAAGTACGGATTAGAAAAACACAGCAAACAATAGAGACAGGAAATAAAATCTTCTCGAAAAAACTTCTATATATCACGAAATATGAAAGTTCAATATCAATAAAGTGCGAGACCAAAAATGCAGTTCTGCTTTCTTTTGTGTCAAGCAGCAGTACATTTTTAAATAGAACAATGGATTTTCAGGAACCTACCATAACTGAGGAATCCATGTGGATACCAAAAAGCTGCTTTAAAGTTGATGTAGATTCCGACTCGTTTGAGATAGAGGACTGGGTCATTAAAAAGCAAGATAAAGTAGATATAGTAGCTCGGCTTATCCCTTATAAAGATAGGGGTGTGCTCCATCACAAAGGGTATACAGTGATGGAAATTAGTGAGTTTGAGATCAGGATAGAACGTAATAAGCAAAAATGTTCCTTTATCTAATGATTATATGATTACATAGAAGAAGAGGGTGTTGTTTATGAATAGTTTCGAAAAAAAGACAATGCGTCGTATGAAAAATTGGATTCGTAAAAATAGCGTATTCCGCACAGGTCGCGGAGCAGTAGTTAACGTTGTAGAACATGATTCTCGACGTGTCTATTTCAAAAGTGCGAACGGCAAGATGGTGAATACCATTGAGTTGATCAAGCTTAAGGCTGCGATCCAGGATCTGTTCTCAAGACGCACTGTTACTCGAAAGGAGCTTGAAGTGTACTCAAATTTTTCTTCTGCACTTTTCGGACTGTTAATGTCAATTTTTAAGGGCATGGCTAAATTGACATCCGGAGCAAAAGGTTTTCGTCTGACTGTGATTGGTGTTCGGTTTTTCTTTTCCGGCTGCGATCGGGCAGTTAAGGATCTGGAGATTGCGAAAGCGAACGGTGCGGAGTACGTCTTGATGTCATATTATTATCTCAGGGACGACCATAAAGCAAACTGGCGTAAACATGTCGGGCGACTTGGTCTAAAGGTTATGCTCGATTCTGGGGCGTACAGCGTCTGGAAACGCCGTGAAGCTGGTAAGGATGTTCAAGAGATTGACGTTCGCGATTACGCGGAGTTCGTATTGCAGCATAAGGACTTAATCCACTCGTTTATCACACTGGACGTTGTAGGTGACGATGTAGCTACAGCAGCCAATGACGCATACCTCCGTAGCCTTGGTTTATATCCTATACCCGTGTTCCCAGCGATGGGTGATCTACAAGAGCTAGGAAAGCTGGTCGAGGCCGATCATGACTTTATCGCTATAGGCGCGACTGTTGGCATCAGCGAGACAGCAAAGCGTACGCTGTTTGAACTGATTTTTGCAGCGTTCCCAGAAGGCCGGTTTCATTGGCTCGGCGGGTCCTCCTCACTGATTGTTGAGTTTTCTTGGTTTTCCGCTGACTCGTCCACATGGTTATCTGGACGGAAATACGGAAAGCTACTGAATGAACAGTTTAAAACGACAAAGGCTCCTAAGTGGATGGACGGTTTCGCAGCTCTAGCACACAATGTCCGTATTCTTTCCGGACTGGAGTATAGATACATAGATGAAATGGAAGCAAGGGAGGAGCAGAGTATTACTGCTATTGCTTCCTAGACGGATAGTCATCACTGCCGTTGTAGGTTGATTGTTTATTCCATTAAAATTTTTTTCTTTCCTATTATATAGGAAATATCTCCCGATCATCTGATGCGGAGGTAGAGTCATTAATGTACTGAAGGTAAGATGGCTGATGACTCCTTTATAGTCAATCAAATGAGAAAGAAGGTATCTGAATGCCTAGCAGTTATACGATATCAGTTACAAAAAGTGTTGATTTGACATCTCTTAAGCCTTTTAAAATCGATGTAACGATACATTTTCAAGATTCAGTCTTTAAAGAACGTATTTCAAATATCGTGAAGGATCGAGGCTATGCATTAGTTTTTTTTGTGTATAACGAGCACCTTATGCTTAAAATAGCGAAAAAGCTGTTCAAAAAAAAGGGACAGTTAAGTGTATGGGTGGAACCTGGAAATTCAAATGAAATTCTCACAGACTGCTTTGATCCAGACTCCATGGTATATAGCTTTAAAGACAAAGAAACACAGGAAGATTCTATGTTAAAAGTTGAAAACGCGCTTAAAGAGATTTTAGATAAAGAATTCTGCGAATATCGAAAATTGATGCAAACTATCTAACGGAGTAACTTCCATTCATCCAACACTCGTCAGGCGCATGGTCCAAATAAAAAGAAGAATAAAGGAGTAGATTCTATGAAACGATTGAAAAATTTCGTGGGAGATATTGAAAAGATGTTTATGTTAAATGTCATCGTTATGGGAGTCCTGGTTATACTCAGTTTTCTCTACACGTTGGTTAGTTTAGTGATACATTTATTCACTAAAAATCAGGTTTTTCTGGATGCTACGGGTTTTGGTTTAGCTGTATGTATGATGTCGTTCATTGCATTATTAGTTGTAATTCGTGTCGCTGAAAATAAAGGTTAAAATCCACTAAGTGAAAAGAGTCTATCTCCGGATCCTTAGATCTGAAGGTAGACTCTCATCGCTTAATGGAAAGGATGATGTGATTCCGGTCCGGGAGGAGGACTTTGGTCATTCGTCGTCTTCTCTATACAGAAGATGACGAATTCATGTTATAATGGATTTACGAACCCGCATTACACCGTTTTGTAAGGCGGGAAAAATTCGTCATCTTCTGTATGAGGAAAAAGAGGGAACTACAAATGACTCAAATGTTCAATTCATTTTTACAGCACCTAGATGAGCAAGGGCTAGATCCCAAGACGATTGCAAACTATAAAGCAAGTTGGAACAAATTCTCAAAATGGTTGTTGCAAGTGGATCCAGATCTGAAGGAACCAGGCGCGGCGATTCAACGAGACATTGCAAATTATAAACGCCACATGCAGGCTGCCGGTGGAAGAGGTGGGAAACCGGCTACCGAGTCAACGATGCATCTGACATTCGTACATCTTAATAAAATATTCAGGTATTTTCACCAGCAAGGGATGATACCTACAAATCCAGTTGATCCGATACAAAAGCCGAAGGCTGCAAGACGTAAACCCAAATGGCATACCAGAAATGAACAGAATGCGATAATGCGTGAAGTACGGAGGAGCAAAAGCAAAAAGGATTATGCCATCTTCACCGTATTTTTTCATGTTGGGCTACGTGTCCATGAACTTTGTGATCTTTTGCGTGATGAGCTGGTCATGAACCAACGTTCAGGTAGTGTGTACGTGCGAGGGAAAGGATTTAGAGATAGGGAGCTTCCACTCAATGCTGATGCTCGATATGCCTTGGAAAGCTACTTGGCCGATCGAGAAGAAGGAGGCAGTCCGTATGTATTTACATCTGAGCGTTCTTCTAAGATGTCCGTTCGTGGAGTCCAACATATTGTGGAGAAGTATCGGAAGAGAACAGGTATTAAAAATCTGACCTGTCACAGCATGAGGCATACCTTTGGCCATGAGCTTGCTACTGGTAACCCACCAGTACCTCTTGATCAGGTGGCCATGTTAATGGGGCACTTTAAAGAAACCGGTGACCCGAATATTCAAATGACCATGATTTACACAACACCTGGACTCAAGGATCTTGCTTCAGCGGTGGAGTCGATCAGCTGGACATGACAGCGAAGTAGATCAGTCTTGAGACGATCACCAAATGATATTATGAGGAGGGTCATAATGAACAAAATAGAAATGATTAATGGAACTGCAAGAATTACTGAGAACACGGCGGATAAAATCAGAGTTGACGGAAAACTAAAAGAATCTGTCTCTTGAAAGATATAGGGAGGAACTGGTATGTAAAGGGGCAAAGGCGGATGAATGATTCCTTCGGACCGACTTGCTTGAAGCCACGAAGGATCAGCAGAAGGTTGCTAACCTGATGGGCCACTACAAAGACAAGTGTAGAAGTACAACTTTAAAGTTGATGAACAGGGGAATATATGTATGAAGAACAATAAATTAACTAATGAGCGACAGCAAATTTTAATAAACGTTGTGAAAGAGGCTAAAGAGATTGGAATAAATTTAAATGAGATTCTAAGTGCAAATATGGTCACATGTTTAGAGTTATTAATGGGAGGAAAAACATATGGGGAGATAAGTAGTGATTTAGGGATAACAAGAGAAAGGGTTCGTCAATTGTTGACAGGTCCTAGAAAGTCAGCTTTGTCCATTATTAGAGTTAATCTCGTAGTATACAAGAAGCATCTGGAACAAAAGCAACAAAGCCCTAATCTTAGTCGTGATGAAATCATATATCAAATAAAAAGTGTTAGTATTGATGAATTATATAGTGCTATCGACAGGTTAAAAAAGCCTGCTCTGATGAATATTTATCGTGAAATTATGAACAGAAAATAAAGATAACGTCTCGGGATTTAATTAAACTTGAAAAGTCTTAACTATCCCAATGAGAGCCGCAAAGTAATGATAGGAGGTAATTTCTTTGAACAACGAGAAGGCACCCAATTTTAGAAATGTTCAACTACAAAGCTTAGTAAACGCTATAAGAGAGGCAGAAGAAAAAGGAATCGATATAAATGAAATTCTAAGTGAGCAGTCCATCAAATGTCTGGAATTATTGAAGCTTGGCAAAACATATGAAGAAATTAGTCTTGATATTGGAATGACAATAGCAAGAGTAAAAAATTTAATGACGGGACATGGCGCAAATTCGGCGTTGACTACAATTAGACGTCATATTGCACTCCAAAAAAAGGGTCCTAAAAACCCTAATCTAGATGAGATAGTTGCGATAATAAAAAGCGTCGATGTTGATGAGTTATATAGCGCTATCGACAGGTTAAAGAAGCCAGCTCTATCGAATATTTACCGTGAAATTATTAACGGTAAAGAAGGATAGAGTATCTTTACCTTTGGATGAGCTGATCAAAGACAGCAATATAAAGGGCGCGAGTTTGTTTTAGGGCATAGGCAGTCGATCAACATGACGTATTTTAGAGGGGGATGATCAAATTGAGAAAATATGAAAATGTTCCAGGTTATTCGCTTCTGACTGAGGAACAGAAACAGCTTTTAAAAGAAACAAACCGACGCCATCAAAGAGCGTGGGAAAGTGAAAAGAAAAAAGCGGAACATTCCGTTGAACAGATGAAAAAGGTTGAATGGGACAGACAGGAAAAATGTCTCAAAGTTTATTACGAAAAAGACTGGTATCATTACTCCCTTGATGGCAGTTGGTATTAGGGCATAGATGGAGTCGATCAGCTGGACATAATCAGTGTAACAGAAGGGGAGTGCATGTATGCTCACGCCAACAGCTAAAGCCAATATCCAGCATATGGGGGTATGGGACCAAGTAACGGTAGGAGGATATGTTATTGGAGAAAATATACGTTTTGAAGTAAACGGTATAGATACAGAATTTACTGTGAAGATGTTTGATCGCCTTGTTCTTTTAGAGGAAGAGTCTTTCCAAACAGCAGATAAAGTAATCAAGTATATTCATGAAAATGAATAAGAAGGAATGGAAGGCTATTGAAGAATTCGCTGATGGTAAGGATCTGGACGTTCAGGTATTACGTGTGCTTGTAAGAGATATCCTTTATGAATTTTTGAAGCTTCAGGAGCAGCTAAATGATGAGCAACAGCGTAGTACAAAATTTTTTAAAGATTCTGAGCATGTGAAAAACATGCTATTACAACACATGAATGAGATAAGTGACTTGAGAAATGAGAAAATCCACCTTGAAAAAGTAATACAGAAACAAACCATTGGAGCCCGGGAACAACGTCTTATCAATGTGGCTAAGTCATTGCTTGCCGAGCTGGAAGTGAAGGAGAAAATAAATGATCTGTAAATATGGCCGTGAAATACGTGTACATAAATCCGGATTACCGCCAATCTCATGGGGCATTACAAGGAGATTGGCGATCTTAATATCGTAATGACCATGATCTATACGGCACCGAGCAGAGAGGATCTGGGGGCTACGGTGGAGTCGATCAGCTTGACTAGAAACTATTTTCATAAGGCTGCCGATCCGGCAGGGACAGGGAGGACATATGGAATATATACAAAATCTATTTCAAGTAGTTAAGAATCTTACCGAATCTAATCCTATTACTGAAGCTTTTTGGATTTTCATTTGGATTCTCTTAATCATACTAGCAATAGTGGTAGCTGATGTTGGTGCCAGACAGTAGATTGCGGCAGCGTGAAGACCGGCCTTTTGCCCGGAGCAACAGGCGGATGCCACCGGCTGGCATTCTGAAAGTCGATCCTTCAAATAACAAGAAGAAGACGAATTTCCTCATTCAATTAGATGTGTAATTAATGATCTTTTGCCTACTGGCTTTGAAACCAAGCTTTGAAGATCTGGAGGCTACGGTGGAGTCGATCAGCTGGACGTAATAGGACAGAAATATGGAGTGAAAGGAGCTAGGGTAATAAGATGAGTGAATTAATAGGAATAGCAGGACCCGTTATGTGGATTCGGCATTATATGATATCAAAAATAAGAGCAGACGCCCCATTTCGAGTAAAAATGAATGAAGAAGATTTTATCAGGGAATTTAAACCAATACTCAATAAGTTTGGATTAGACCTGAGTAATACTTCCAGTATCGATGGATTCTCAATCATAGAATTTAATCCAGAAAAATTAACCTCTCTGGAGACAATTGACATGAGTTCCGACATAGAAGGTACAAGGCAATTCTTGACAGACAAGATTCGAGGCAATGAACAATTCAAAGTAACGATGAAAGAGAAATACTTTGATGAAAATTTCTTAACCCTTATTAACGAAATGAGGGCTTGGGAGTTAGTTTCTTTTGAGCAGGAAATGGTGACGATTCAAAGAAAACGAAGCTAATTTTTAGGATTCCTGGTGTCGAGGATCTGGAGGCTGCGGTGGAGTCAGTAAGCTGGGCTTAATAAATAGTGAAGGGGAAACGAGCGAAAATGATTGAGGAAAGGATTCAAGAAATTGAAAGATTGAAGGATCTTGTCACTGAAGCTGCTACTTATAGGAAATGGGGTACAGATGAAGAGTATAAAATTTTACGAAACAAGATGATTAAAACAAACAAAATAAAAGACTTAGTACCCACATTTATTAAGGATTGCAGAACTCTGGATGAGATCTTCAATCATTTCAAAATTACCTTTCCAGACGGATATAAAGCAAGAAGAGCTAATATTAAAGAAGCCTTCGGTAAGGTACTGAAATATTTAGAAAGTGAAGAGGGGAGTCCTCTTGATGAAATTATCGGAGAAAGGCTCTCAGGAGACAACATTCATGAATTTGTTCAGGACAACTGGAACAAGGCATTAGTTCGAAGAGAGACAGATCCCGAAGGAGCGATTACTATTGCTTCTACTTTGATAGAGCAAACTATTAAATTTATTCTGGACAGTGAAAACATTGAGTATAAAAAAACAGATGATCTACCTACACTTTACAAAAAAACACATACTGTACTGAATCTATCACCTGATGGTCACATAGAGGAAACTTTCAAACAAATACTTCGCGGATGCACATCAATCATACAAGGTTTAGGAGGTTTGAGAAATAATGATGGTGATGCGCATGGTTCAGATATTAAACGCGCTCTGCCTCAAAAGACACTTAAACCTGGTGTTCGCCATGCTGAGTTGTCAGTTAATTTAGCAGGAACGATGGCAAACTTTTTAATCTCAACCTGGACCCATAGAAAGTTGAAATAAATACCAGGTGAAAATTACTTAATTTCAAGGAGGAAAGTTTTGATGGATAGTCAATTTTATTTTGGGTTAATTTGTGGAGGCATTGCCGTAATGGGAATGATCGCAATATTTGCTTTATCGACAATCCTAGCGTTTAAGAATGATCCGATTCGAAGCATGCGGATCATAGTACGTGGTGGTGATGATGTGCTGCTCGAACTAAACGAAATGCACCAAGTATCTAAACAAATAGATGAGAAGCATATTGTACAAAGATTTAAAAAAAATAATTACACAGTAGATGTACGCTTTAATAAAAAGGGTGAAATATGAAAATGTTCAGAAATTATAGTAAAAAACAAGCTATTAAACTTACATTGGAAAATATGAATGCTCGTCTTTTAAACTTAAAACATTTAACAGGAAATAATAAGTTGTCAAATGAAATGACAACGTACATTAAAAGTGAAGTTGACCGTTGCAAAGCAGAGCTAGAGTCTTTATTACCGTTTTATTCGTACTCCTGGGGTGATCTAAGACATGAAATAACAAATTCTATTTCTTACATTGAATTTGCCATAAGTTTATATAAAGATTCATACAAAAGTGGCACTAAATTATCTACACTCGACGATGAGTTATTCAGGGATATTCTACATGCTTCAAAATTAGTAGCTTTTGCGGGATTCATGAAAGAGGATTCAGACGAGCAATTAGATGAGGCTGAGAGTCTAAGATTCAGCTATGGCATTGAGATCACTTTGAAGAATGGAGAGAAAATCCAACACATTCTTTATGCTGTAGGAGATTGTTGCTTATTGAGTGATATAGCAAATGAAAACCGGATAAAGTTTTTAAATGTAGTCATAACTATTGCGGAGAATATTCTTCAGAGACTATTTCTGGGACAAAAACACGATATTGAGACGAGTATTCATACAGACATCTCTATGTATGGTTTCATTGTACCTAACGGGTGGAATGTAGATTTGAGCGTAGATCAGCGGGATTAAACTCAAGAGGATGAGCATGAAACTAATAGAGATCCTGAATTGTCATGAAGGTGAAGAGTCAGGTATATAAAACAATACACCACTTAAGGAGTGTGTTCTGGTATGAGCAGAGACGACCACAGGTTGTTAAGAGATTTGTATGTAGAAGTGACAAGATTGCAGAATGTCATGAGTAAAGGAACTGCAAGATCAATTACAGCTGTCTTGTCAGATAAAGAATACGGTAATGTAAAAAATACAATGAATAAAGTAGAGCTTCACTTGAAAGCAAGTTTAAAACATAAGGACCCCGAGGTTTTAGAGACCGAGGTTCTAGAGATTAAACAAGAAAACAAAAATACAAAAAGAATAGAATGGATACAAATCTTGCATAGTGTCTCTACATTTATTTTTCTTGGAGGGATTCTGGGCGGTCTAATTGTACTGTTAGTGATACTGTTAGTGAATTTCTTGTTAGTTGTACATAACTTGTTAGACATTCCAGTATGGATTTATACAGTTTTTTCCTTAATAGTTCTCAGTGGTATTCTGATGTCAATTACAAGAAGAGTTTTATAAAGCAGAAGTATTTAGATTAGACCTCCTACAATCAAATAGGGAAGGTAATTGAAGTAAACTCTCATAAGAATGGGTGAAAACGTTGATAAATGAAATTATTGGGGCAAAAGCTACGTTAAAGAATAACGAAGCGAACAAAATCTTGTGTAGTCAACATGGTCTTAAAATAAGTGAAGTTACAGGTTATATTGAAAAAGTTAATGCAGAGTTATTCGTTAATGTAAATGGTAATAGATTAGAAATGAATACGTACAAAGGATGGGAGGTTGATTCAAATGCCGAACGTCAATTTACAAAGGGCACAAAAGTAAGATTAATGGAAGCTCCAATTAACCAAGCTGTTTGCGAAAGTATCAATAGATTAGACTTGATTGGTTTTAAAGGCGAAGTACAGTATTTAAACGATGTAGATAGTAAAGATGGATATTACGTAGTTGGAGAAAAAGAGATTATTTATATGAGAGATTTTCCAAGGTGGGAATTTCTTTAAAATGAACTCAAGGATAAACATTCAACGATATTGATCCAGAGCCTGATAAATTATACCACTGAACTTGTGAAAGTCCTGGGTGTGTCAAGAGCTGCCATAGGGGACCGGATACAGTTAGAGCATATCAAAGTAGGAAAGATTAAATCGAAGAGCATTATCGATAAATTAAAGGGATCAAAGTTCGAAGATCTCAATGCAATTATAGAAACTCAGACGGACTTAATTTAAGCTTCTGGCAGGCGTGATCACTATAAAAGAGAATACTTCGAGAAATACACAAGTAAAGTACTTTACTCATATGAAGAAATGTTGTAAACTATTAATAACCGAAATTGTTCGGAAGAGAAAAGACCCCGCTGACGCTGAGACAGCCGGGTCTTTTTTTGTTACTCTCCCCACTCAAGTAAGCGCCATCCTTTCCACTGGTAAACTTTATTCTTCCGTTTTCCTAGAACTGATGCTTTCATATGTGAAAACCCACCCCAAGCTTGTCTAACACTCCCATCCAGCATGTCCTCATGATCCCGCAGCCACAACATCAAGTTACGGCAACGAAAAACCTCTCCATTAGGAGACTGTATAACCCATTCCTTTGCGTTTATATGTGTTTCAAAACGGCCTGTAAGCGGGCTTAACGCCGCTGCAATATGTGCTTTATCCAGCGATTCCAGTAATGAATCGCTTTTGCGTCGTCTGTTTTCTGATGAGCATTCCGTCCCGCAGGTGACGGTGTCATTACTAGCAGGATCTTGAAAAGACGTGCCACATATTACACATGTTTTATAATGCGATTTATAAATTGAGTAGCACGCTTGTGAGCAGCAGTTTTTATTGCGGCCAATGGGATTTATTTTGCATACCGGACAAAGATTGCGCATAACTACACCTCTATAGTTCGTTCTTTAAAATGAGTCTGCCGAAACAATTATTTTTTTTGACGCGGATTAGGTTGATTGCGATCGAGCACCCAAGTATTACCGATTTGTACGCACTTCACCTTACCTTCTCGGCAAAGGCGTTTCACATGGTCTTGGGACGTGTATCCCCATAACTGGGAAGCTTCTTGTGTACCCATAATCTGATCAAGAGCCCTCAAGGAGTGGTTTTGAGAGTAGTAAGACAAAAGATAATTATCTTTGAGTGGAGTATCGTTTTCGGCATCTTCAATGGACAACTCGTTAATCAATTCACCCATCATATCCATCAAGGTAAGTTCATTAGGTCCGAATTTATATGCATAATCTAATAAATCTTGGTGTATTTTTACTAATGTCTCAAATGGTTTTTTCTGAATTTTGTCCAAATAACTGTGAGCTATAGGCTTTCCTTTTTCGAACACTTTATCGCTCAATACATTGGCGATTGAAAGCAGTCTCCCAAAAATAACTTCTCTTCGATTTTCTGTATCCATATTCATTCTCCTCTTATAACCGCTAACGGGCTTCTTGCTAATAATATATCATGCCCGTTATCGGGCGTAAATACATTTACAGTAATCGTCATATGATTAATCGGAAATAAAAAAACTCTGCCAGATAAAACCAGCAGAGCTCTTTACAATATTTACAGAATGTTTTATTATGAGCTTGTTCGATAGCATCGGCATGTCGACCTCTGTAAAGAGGACGTGGATTGAAACGAACATAGGTGTGTTTACAACAAGTCAGTGAGCTATTATTCACTGGCTTTTTGATTTGTCTTGATTGTTGGGCATAGTCTTTTTTACTAATCAGAGCAGCGGGTTAGCAAATTAGTCGCCCACTGTATCTTTTCTGAGTATGTAACTCGTAGTTTGTCCGATTCGGCATCGGTTTTGTACGCCAATTCTTGTATTTGCTGATGTGCATCAGCAATTTGAGCTGTTAAGACTTCTTTTAAACCTGCTATTGTCTTGATGGGATCAAGACTGATCAAACTCTCTTTTTTAATACGTTCATTCAGTTCCATTTATTCACCTCTTTCCTCTTTAAAGGTGAATAGTATTTTTGTGATTCTACCACTAATACAATTCACTTCAATAATTTTATCATTGTGTGTGTAGACTGTACACACATCATCTGGATTAAGATCATAGATATTGCTACCAATACCTGAACTTAAATGACCAAACGATTTTTGGAGATCGCGGAAGGTGATTTTTTTTTGTTCCGCAGCATTCAGGTAGTCCTCGTGGTCAGGATAATACCTTTTCCCAATCCACGAAGCGCTAGAACGTATAGTATCTGCTGCTTTTTTAGGAATGTGAATAATGAAGCCTTCTCCACAATTCATGCAAAAGTTACTTCGGCCGGAGCCATCCGTTCCCGTAGCACTGATGCTTCCATCCAAATGTGTCGCAAAACACTGCGCACAGAAATCTACCATGTTTTTACTCATAAATAAAACCTCCATTATCTGTTTATATTATAGTTGCATTAATCGTTGCACGCCATCTCGCGGACAGTAATCGCTTTATCCGCAATGCGTACGCGGTCAGCTAACTGGTCTCCTGATAAATCTCCATCTCTAGCAGCATTATAGTTATCTATACTGACAGAGGTAAACGCGGCTGCTTCGGCCACCAAAAACGGAGGAAGAACGCCGATAACATGCTTACCAACTACGTCTGAAGCTGACAGATTACGAGGGCTACCATCCCCGTTCCGCTGT